>JBAZYB010000030.1:0-23352 GCA_041659545.1 Hyphomicrobium sp. | reverse complement strand
GGGCGGAGCAGCGCGCTGAAATCGGCTCGGACGTCTTCTTTGGCGGGTCGGTTCTGCCGGGCGATGCTTCCCTGCACCCCGGCCTCTATCACGCCGGGCTCGTGCAGCGCGTCGTCTCCAAGGGGGGACACGTCATCGGGAATGCCGGCGTGCTTTCCATCGCGGCGGACGGCACGGGATATCGCGTGACAACCGCGCGAGGCGAGATCCGCGCCAAGGACGTCATCATCGCGACCAACGGCTATACCGACGGCCTCGTCCCCGAGTTGAAACGCCGGATCGTCCCCGTCGGCTCGGGACTGATCGCAACGGACGAGATCCAGCAAGAGACATTCGACCGTCTGCTGCCGAAGCAGCGGGTGTACGGCAACACCAATCGGGTGTTTTACTATTTCCGCGGCGCTCCCGATGCGCGGCGCATCATCTGGGGTGGACGCGTTGGGCGTCTTGCGTCCGATACCTCTCCCCGCGCCTATGTGCATCTTGCCAGAGACATGCTGCGAGTCTTTCCCGAACTCACCGACATCCCGGTGACGCACGCTTGGGATGGGCAGATCGGCTACACCTACGATGAGGTCCCGCATCTGGGACGCACCGCGTCGGGCTTGCACTATGCGCTCGGGTACTGCGGGACGGGTGTCTCACGCGCCACCTACTTCGGGCACAAGATCGCGCTCAAAGTTGTCGGACACGCCACTGGACGCACGGCGTTCGACGACCTGACGTTCCCCGCATTTCCCGCCCACCCGATCGCCAAGCGCGCCGTACCCGTCGTCGAGACCTGGTACCGGCTCCGCGACGCGACGAAACTCTGAGACCTGGAGAGCGAATGACGAAGTCGATCAACAGAACCAACTTCTCGTCGGGCGGCGCCTATGAAGGCATTTTCGGCTATTCCCGCGCCGTGCGTGCCGGGGCGGACATTCACGTCTCGGGCACCTGTGCACCGGTGACACACGAGCACAGCGATGCTTACGAGCAGGCACGCGCGGCGCTCGGGATCATCGAAACGGCGCTCTCCGACGCGGGCGGCAGGCTCGAGGACGTCGTGCGCACGGTCGTCTACCTGCGCGATATCGCCGATGCGGATCTTGTTGCGCGGGCACATCGGGAATCTTTTGGCGAGGTGCGACCGGCCAGCACGCTCATCCAGGTCACCTCCATGCTGCGTCCCTGGCAGAAGGTGGAGATCGAGGTCTACGCCAAAGTTTGAACGGCCAACTTGGAGGCACACGAGCGCAGACGCGTGCCGCCGCGTGATCGCCGCCGCGGGCCTAGGGCTTTGGCGACGTGTGCTGCTTCTTCTTGTGGACGTGTTTGCCCGCCGGCTTGTGGGCGCCGTTCGATTTTCCTGCAGCGGCGTGAGGGCGCAGGCTCTTCGTATGCAGCCTCGCCCCCTCACCCTTGCGATGCGGCTTGGTTGCGGGTTTGCCCTTCTTGCGGTCTCTCCACGGCGTCTTGGCGTGGGCGCCCGCTTCGGAGTCTGCCGGCGCGGTCACTTTGGCATCGCCCTCTCGGCGTGGCCGCGGCGAAGTGTGAGCCGGACGGCTCGACATCCCGGTGTCGTCGCCCATGGACGCGCCGAGGCGCGAAATGCGTCCCTCGTTGGGTTTCATGCCACGTGCGGCGTCGGCGAACTTGTCGGCAAACTCGGCGGCGATCTGGAAGCGAGTATCGCGGTCGAAAATCCTGATAGCGCCGATCTCGGACTTGGTGACGTCGCCAGCGCGACAGAGAAGCGGCAACAACCAGCGCGGATCGGCATTGCGCTCGCGGCCGATGTTGACCTGGAACCACACCATATCGCGGCCGTGATCGCGCACGGGACGGGCGCGGCGACGGTCGTCGGCACCGGCGCTGTCATCACGATCCAGCGGCGAATACTTACGATCGCTGCGATACGGCGCTCGCTCACCGTTGGCACGGGGCTCACGCCGCGTCGGGGGCCCGGTATCGTCGGCCAGATCTTCGGGTGCGGGAAGTTGTGCACGATTGAGCCGAACGAGGGCCAGAGCAATTTCGTCGGCCGAGCGTCCCGCTTGCAGGGCGTGGGCAAGCTTGACGTCTTCGTCGGTGGCCGGCTCGGTGAAGATGGGACTGGCGAGAAAGCGCTCCTGATCGCGGGCACGGATTTCTTCCGCGGTCGGAGCGGGGGCCCATGTGACCTTGAGCTTGGCACCCGCCAGCAGCGCGTCGGCCTTGCGGCGGCGATTGAAGGGCACGATCAGCGTGCACAGGCCCTTATTGCCCGCCCGCCCCGTGCGCCCAGAGCGATGCAGCAGCGTCTCGGCATCGTTGGGGAGATCGGCGTGAATGACGAGCGCGAGATCGGGTAGATCCAGTCCGCGCGCCGCCACGTCGGTTGCAACGAGGACGCGGGCGCGGCCATCGCGCAGCGCCTGCAGCGCGTGCGTGCGCTCACTCTGCGTCAGCTCTCCGGACAGCGCCACGGCGGAGAAGCCGCGCTCCACGAGGCGCATGTGCAGACGCTTGACGGCTTCACGCGTGGCACAAAACACCAGCGTTGCGCGCGCTTCGTTGAGACGCAGCACGTTGACCACCGCGTGCTCGATATCGTTGGGGGCAACGCGCATGGCGCGATACTCGATATCGGCGTGCTGCTCGTTACGGCGCAGGGTTTCGATGCGCGCGGCATCGCGCTGGTAGCGCCGCGCCAGCGTTTCGATCTCGCGCGGCATGGTGGCGGAGAAGAGCAGCGTCTGGCGGCCCTCGGGCGTGGCGTCGAGGATGAATTCCAGATCCTCGCGGAAGCCGAGGTCGAGCATTTCATCAGCCTCGTCGAGCACGACGGCGGCGAGCTTGCTGAGATTGAGACGGTTACGTTCGAGGTGGTCGCGCAGGCGCCCGGGCGTGCCGACGACGATATGGGCGCCCTGGTTGAGCTGGCGGGCCTCGGCGCGCACGTCCATGCCGCCGACGCACGTTACGACCCGCGCGCCGGTGTCCTTGTACAGCCAGTCGAGTTCGCGCTGCACCTGCATGGCCAACTCGCGCGTCGGAGCGATGATGAGGGCCAGCGGTTCGGCGGCTGGCGGCAGGCGTTCTTCCTCGCCGAGCAGCGTCGGCGCAATGGCCAGTCCGAAGGCCACGGTCTTTCCCGAGCCGGTCTGGGCCGAGACGAGCAGGTCGCGCCCGGCCTTATCAGCTTCGAGGACCGCCAGCTGGACAGCCGTCGGGACCTGATAGCCGCGCGCGGCAAGGGCGCGCCCGAGCGCGGGATGGGCTGACGGGAAGGTCATGTGGGATGCGCTTTGCGAATGTGGCCGAGCTGGCGGGTCCGTGAGGGACGGTCAGCGTACGCCAAGGATCTAACGATTTCGGTTGCCTAGCCGGTTTTGCGCCATCTCACCAGGAGGCATGTTGGAGCACCGCGGTCGGTGGGGCCGCAAACCTTCGCCCACAGGGCCAAAGCCCTTAAATAACATCGCAATTTCTCAGTATGAGGTGCGCACCTCCTTTTCCATGCCGGACCGCTCAGCTTCCCCTTTCGGGGATCTCTGCAACAGTCGGCGCGTCGCCAAACTTGGTGGCTGAATGTGGAGGAAGCCAATGTTCGTCAAGCAAGGGCTCGCCGCGGCCGCGATGGTCGTGGCCTTGGCAGTTGTCACCCCGAACGCGGCCAGCGCCCTGCCGGCGCCTGGCGCGATTGCAAATCACGTCGAGACCAGCCCCGTCGTGCAAGTTCGCTGGAGGCGTTATTGCTGCCGCCGATTCTACCGGCCTTACCGCTTCTATCGGCCCTACGCGTACTACCGCCCGTATCGCTTCTATCGACCGTACCGGTACTACGGTCCGCGTTTCCACCGGCGCTGGTATCGGTACAGGTACTGAGTTCAGGGCGAGGCGTCGGCCGGGCAGTCTGGCCGATCGCATTGCTTGGCAACAGCGCGATCCGTGCATGGGCGCGGATCGCACGGGGGCGTGAGGTTGCGCTATACTCAGGCCCGGCGCCCGTGCCGATCCGCTCGAATGGACGGACGCGCTTGCGTCCGGCGGTCTGGCTGCTGAAAAAGCTGGTGAGTCCGGATGGGATCGAACCATCGACACCCTGATTAAAAGTCAGGCGCTCTACCACTGAGCTACGGACCCTTCCGGGGAGTTGTGCTTTTAGGGGGCAGGCACCCTCCAGGTCAAGGCAAGTGGGCCGCCCCGGTCATGCTGCCGCGGCTTCTCCCGTGGATTGATCCCTAGTGCGATTTGGCAGTTAGGCGGCGCCCCGCAGCTGCGCTATGAGATCGCTGCATGGACCAAGCGGCCGGAACAGGGGGTCCCGCTGATGCGGGGAATAGGGGTGTGCGCGCCGCCGCGCGGCCGGCGCGTGAGACGTTTGTCCCGCCTGGCGACCGGCTCAAGGCTGTGGGGCTGATGTGCCTCGCCGTGACGCTGTTCTCGGCTCTCGATACATCGGCGAAGTATCTCGTCACCACGGCGCATCTTCCGGCCGTCGAAGTGGTATGGGCGCGCTTTCTTGGCCAGTTCCTGCTCATGCTATTGCTGCTCGGTGCCCTGCCCGTGTCGGCACTTCTGCGCACGCGCAAGCTAAAGCTCGAACTGGTGCGATCGTTGCTCATGGTGTCGACGACGGCGTGCAACTTCGTGGCGCTGCGCTACCTGCGGCTCGACCAGACGGTATCGGTGACATTCCTCGCCCCGCTACTCGTTGCGCTGCTCGCGGGGCCGTTGCTCGGCGAATGGGTTGGCTGGCGGCGGCTTGTCGCCATCTTCATCGGTTTTCTCGGCGTGCTCGTGGTCGTGCATCCGGGATATGGCACACTGCACCCGGCATTCCTCGTTTCTCTCATGGGCATGCTCGTCTATGCGCTGTTCATGCTGCTGACGCGCTTCCTCGCTGGCCACGACACGCCGCTGGTGATGCTGTTCTACTCGATCCTGCTGGGCACGTTCGTACTGGCGCCGTTCGCCGTCGTGCAGTGGGTGTGGCCGCAGTCCATCGGGCAGTGGCTCTTGCTGATGGGCCTCGGGCTGCTCGGCGGCACGGGGCACTATTTGTTCATCCACGCTTATCGCCTGGCGCCGGCATCGAGCGTGGCGCCGTTCCTCTACGTGCAGATCCTCGCCATGGTGGGGTTCGGGTTTGCGGTATTCGGCGACCTGCCCGACATCTTCACGCTGGTCGGCTCGGGCGTGATCATCGCTTCGGGCATCTACCTGATCCACCGCGAACGTGCCGTGCGCACCGAGGTGACGGCCCCGACGGATCTGCCGTAGCGCCGACTACTGCGCGCGGGGGGCGTCGATGCGGGCGAGCGTCTCCTCGGCCCAGGATGCAAAGCGGCCTTCGGCGATGGCAACGCGCATGGCGTCCATCAGTTGCTGGTAGAAGGCCGTGTTCACCCACGACAGCAGCATGGCGCCGAGGAATTCGCCCGAGCGGATCAGGTGGTGCAAGTAGGCACGCGAGTAGTCGAGCGCTGCGGGGCACGTGCTCTCGGGATCGAGGGGCGAAGGATCCTCGGCGTGCATGGCGTTGCGCAGGTTGACCTTGCCGTTCCAGGTGAAGGCGAGGCCGTGACGGCCGTTGCGCGTCGGCAGCACGCAATCGAACATGTCGATGCCGCGCGCCACCGACTTGATGAGATCGGACGGCGTGCCGACGCCCATCAGGTAGCGCGGCTTATGCGTCGGCAAATGCGGGAGCACG
The DNA here is from genome assembly GCA_041659545.1 of Hyphomicrobium sp. Lineage (GTDB taxonomy): Bacteria > Pseudomonadota > Alphaproteobacteria > Rhizobiales > Hyphomicrobiaceae > Hyphomicrobium_A. Next base: position 17,669 of record JBAZYB010000030.1, on the reverse strand, counting down.
CCGTCGAGCGTGCGCAGCATCATTTCCTGGCCCTCACCGACCGCTAGACCGCCGACGGCGTAGCCGCGCAGGTCCATGCCGACGAGTGCCTGCGCCGACTGACGACGCAACTCGGAATCGGTGCCGCCCTGCACGATGCCGAACAGCGCCTGTCCGGGTGCCGCGCGTTCGTCGAATGCCTTGCGTGCACGCTCGGCCCAGCGCAGCGAAAGCTGCATGGCGCGCTCGACCTGCGAACGGTCGGCGGGAAGCTCGATGCATTCGTCGAGCTGCATCTGGATGTCGGAGCCGAGAAGGCACTGGATGTCGACGGCGCGCTCGGGCGTCAGCATGTGCTTGCTGCCGTCGATGTGAGAGCGGAAGCGCACGCCCTCCTCGCTCAGCTCACGGATCTTCGACAACGACATGACCTGGAAGCCACCGCTGTCGGTAAGGATCGGTCCGTCCCAGCGAATGAAATTGTGCAGGCCACCGAGGCGGGCGACGCGCTCGGCGCCCGGACGTAGCATCAGGTGATAGGTGTTGCCGAGGATGATGTCGGCGCCGGTTGCCTTGACCTGATCGAAATAGAGCGCCTTGACGGTGCCGACGGTGCCCACCGGCATGAAGGCTGGCGTGCGCACATTTCCGTGCGGCGTCGTCAGCAGGCCGAGGCGCGCGTCCCCGTCCTGCCGCTTGAGCTCGAATGCAAACGTGTCGGCCCGTTCCTGCATCAGTCTGGCGCGCCTGTTCCCTGAAACCCGTCCGAGCGCCATAGCAGGGAGGCGTCGCCATAGGAATAGAAGCGATAGCCGGCGGCGATGGAATGGCGATAGGCCGCCTGCATGCGGTCGAGGCCGGCGAATGCGGAAACCAGCATGAACAGGGTCGAGCGCGGCAGGTGGAAGTTGGTTAGCAGCGCATCGACGGCACGGAAGCGATATCCGGGCGTAATGAAGATGTCAGTCGCCCCGGCGAAGGATTGCAACTCGCCCGAGGCGGCAGCGGATTCCAGAAGGCGCAGCGAGGTTGTGCCGACAGCGACGACGCGGCCGCCGCGGGCGCGCGTCTCGTTCAGGGCTGCGGCTGTTGCCGCGGAAAGCTCGCCGCTCTCGAAGTGCATCTTGTGGGCGTTGGTGTCCTCGGCCTTGACGGGCAGGAATGTGCCGGCGCCGACATGCAGCGTGACGAAGTGGCGTGAGATTCCGCGGGCGTCGAGCATGGCCATCAGCTCGGGGGTGAAATGCAGTCCGGCTGTCGGCGCTGCGACCGCGCCATCATGGGCGGCGTAGACGGTCTGATAGTCGCTGCGATCAGAGGCTTCGATGCCGCGCTTGCCGGCGATGTAGGGCGGCAGCGGCATCTGCCCCAGCGCGGCGATGGCCGCATCGAGATCGGGGCCCGAGAGATCGAAGGCGATATCCACCTCGCCGGCCTCGCCGCGCGCAGCCACCGTCGCGTCGAGCGCGCCGAGCACGCACATCCCGCCGTCGTTACCGAAGTGCAGCCGATCGCCCTCCTGCAGGCGCTTGGCCGGCCGGGCCAGAGCGCGCCAGCGGCTGGGGCTGAGACGCTCGATGAGGGTGACGGCGACGTGGGCTTCGAGCTCGCCGCGACGGCGCACGCCTTCGAGCGCCGCCGGGATGACGCGCGTGTCGTTGAACACCAACGCATCGCCCCGGCGCAGGAGATCGGGCAGTTCGCGCACGCCGCGATCCTCGAACGGCCCCTCACCTGCTGGCACGATCAGCATGCGTGCCGCATCGCGCGGTGAGGCCGGATGTAGCGCAATAGACGCTTCCGGCAGATCGAAATCGAACAGGTCGGTACGCATCAGGTGAAGCGGATGAGGAGCGCCCCGGTCAGCAGGAGACATGCGCCGACGACACGGCCCGCCGTCAGCTCACGCACCGCAAGGCCGAAGTAGCCAAGCTTGTCGAGGATCAGGCCGGCAACGAGCTGGCCGGTGACGACGAAGGCCATGGTCGCGGCTGCGCCGATCTTGGGCGTCAGGATGAGTGCGCAGGTCACGTACGCGGCGCCGAGGCAGCCGCCGACGATGAACATCCACAGCGGCGGCACACGCCAGGCGATGACGGTTCCCTGCGCGCCGGAGACAACGAGCATCAGCGCGGTGAGCACCACGGCGCCGGCAACGAACGAAGCTGCCGCCGCGGCAAGGGGCATGCCGAGCCCCTGGGCGAGCTGGGCGTTGATCGGTGCCTGCAGCGAGATGAGGATTCCGGCGACGACGCCGAGGAGCGACCAGACAAGCATCGACATGAATGAACCTCCTCGCTTCTCAGCCGCGTTGGCGGAAAAGCTGCCACGCACCCGACAAAGCCACCATGAGCCAACCGACAATCATCGCTGTGCCGCCGGTTGGCGCGGCCATGGGAAACAGGCGCTCACCCACGAAAGCCCGCATGGCGATGTCGCCGCTGAACAGCGAGACGCCGACCAGCAGGACGAGCGCCGACAGCAGGAAGGCACCCGGGTGGGGCAGCCGCGTTGCCACGGCGACAAGGGCGATCGCCGCCGCGGCGTGCATGATGAGGAAGTGCGCCGGCGCGGTGAGCGTAGACAGGTCGCTGCCGTGGGCGCCCGCCGCCGCCAGCCCAACGCCGAAAGCACCGGCGAGGCCAGCATAAGCGAGAAGAGCCGCACCGGCCCACGCCTGGGTGGATGTCTGCATCAACGCGACCTCATTGCGCCGCCGACTTAGGCGACGTCGGCGGCTACTTTCACCGAAACCATCTTGTCGGGGTTCTGCGCGGGCTCGCCGCGCTTGATCTTGTCGACATTGTCCATGCCCTCGATGACCTTGCCCCACACCGTGTACTTGCGGTCGAGGAAGGTGGCGTCGTCGAAGACGATGAAGAACTGGCTGTTGGCGCTGTCGGGGCTCTGCGCGCGGGCCATCGAGCACACGCCGCGCACGTGCGGCTCGGCGTTGAACTCGGCCTTGAGGTTGGGGTAGCTGGAGCCGCCGGTGCCGGTGCCCTTGGGACAACCGGTCTGCGCCATGAAGCCTTCGATGACGCGGTGGAACGGAATGCCGTCGTAGAAGCCTTCGCGCGCCAGTGTCTTGATGCGCTTGACGTGCTCGGGTGCCAGATCCGGCCGCAGCTCGATCACGACGGGGCCCTTGGTGGTCTCGATGATCAGCGTGTTCTCTGGATCGGTCGCCATGGTTGTCTCCAAGCTGGGGGTGGGCTGTTTGTCGGGTAGGGTTTAGGGACTTGTGCGGCGAAGGGCAATGTCAGGCAATCCGGGCAGCGTCTCCCTCAACGCTCATGGCTGGATCGGAAGCGTCCACCTCACGGCAAAGCGCGCGGATCGCCCGCTCTGCAACGCGCAGTGCACGCCGAGAGCACCGCACGGGCGATCAATTGTCGCGGATCCGGAGAGTGGAGATTTGAAGCGCCTAGGCCTTCTCGGAGCGGAAGCAATCGCCCGTCACTTGGCATCCGACTGCACGTAGACCTTCTCCATAATGTCGGGAATGGCCGGCGGCTCGCCCTTGGCGATCTGGTCGACGGCGTCCATGCCCTCGATCACCTGCCCCCACACGGTGTACTGGCCGGTCAGGCTCGAGCAACCGTTGTCGTCAAAGCAGATGAAGAACTGGCTGTTGGCACTGTCGGGATCCGCCGTACGCGCTGCGCCCACCGTGCCACGCTTGTAGGGCTCGGATGAGAACTCAGCGGGCAAGTCGGCGTAGTTGGAGCCACCGGCGCCGGTGCCGGATGGATCGCCGGTCTGGGCCATGAAGCCATCGATGACGCGATGGAACTTCAAGCCGTCGTAGAAGCCCTCTTTGGCGAGCGTCTTGACGCGTTCCACGTGCTTGGGTGCGAGGTCGGGACGCAGCTTGACCAAAACCTTGCCGTGCTTGGTCTCGATCACCAGCACGTCGCCGCTGGCGGTGGCGGCCTTCTGCTGGTCAGAGCATGCTGCCCCGGCGATCGCGAAGAACGCCAGAACAAGGCAGGTCAACATCCGCATGCGCATCCCTTCCCTATTCAATTCCGTATTCGATTCTGTGGGACCTTCGGCGGCGGCGAGGCTCGACCGCTTCGGGGGGCAATTCTACCGTTCCCTCCCGGTGGCGCAATGTGTCCGGGAAACAATTCGCTAGGACTTGGGTGATTTGGCCTTGAGTTTTTTGTCCACAGCCGGAGAGACGAAGGAGGACACGTCCCCGCCCATGACGGCAATCTGGCGCACCAGGTTGGCGGCGATGTGGGCCGCGGCCGGACTGGCGGCAAGAAACACCGTCTCGACGCCGGGCGCCATGGCGCTGTTCATGCCGGCCATGCGTACCTCGTAGTCGAAGTCGGTGGCATCGCGCAGACCGCGCAAGATAACCGTTGCGCCAGCCTTTTGCGCAGCGTCGACAGCGAGACCGCCAAACGTGACGATGTCGATGGGTGTGCCCGTTTCGGCGGTGATGGGTGCCGTTTCGGCCTTGAGCATCGCGACGCGTTCATCGATCGAGAACAGCGGGCTCTTTGTATCGTGCGTGCCGACGCCGATCACCAGACGATCGACCAGCGTGCAGCAACGCGCGATGACGTCGGTGTGTCCGAGCGTCACCGGGTCGAAAGAGCCTGGGTAAAAGCCAATGCGTTTCATGGCGGCGGGCGGGCTGCCTTTGAGTTGCACAACCGCCTTGGCCCGTGACACCGAGGCGGCCTTCTGCAACCGCTATAGCATCCGTGTAAACAAAAGCAGAGCGGGCGCGTGCATTGCGGCACCCGCCCGCTCGCTGGCCTCCCGTCCTGCTTACTTCAGCGGCTCGACCTGGCGGCTGCCGAACAGATCAGAAAGGTTGAAACGGTAGCCGAGGTTCGCCGTCACGAAGAGCGGATCGATGTCGTGCTTGGCGATGACATTCGGACCCAGGGTGCCGGTGCCCGTGTTGGTCCACGTCACCTTGGTGTCTTCCCAGACCTTCTTCACGTCGACGCCGAGCGACCAACCCTGGCCGAGGTCATAGTCCACGCCCGCCTGCAGGGCGAAACCGAAGCTGTCGTCGAAATCGACACTGTATCCGTCGATTTTCGACTTGGAGTCAAAGTAGTGGACCCACTCGGCGCCGACGCCGACGTAGGGCTTGATGGGTCCGAGACCGTCAAAATGGTATTGCAGGGTCAGGATGGGCGGAAAGATCCAGGTTGAAGCGACCTCACCCAGCGCCCCGACGGCAGGTCCGTGGGCATCGACGCCAACCCGATCGAAGCAACAGAACAGTTCGACGGCGAGATTGTTGTTCAGGTAGTAGGTGAGGGTCAGCGACGGGATAGCGTTGTCCGTGGTGGTGGCGTAGTTGCCGCCGGGAATGAGGTTAGCGCCACCGAGCGCCGTGAACGACTTGGTATCGTCGTCCGTCCAGACTCCGGTTGCTCCGAGCTTTACCTGGAAGTTGCCGTTGCTGTCGCCAGCCTGGGCTGGAAGCGCCATCGCCGCGCCAACCAGCAGCGCAACCAGGCCAAGCCGCATTGTTCTCGCTCGCATTATCGATGCCCCTGTTTTCCGTCCCGTTGCCAGCGCCCCCAACGGCAGCCGGCGACTCGAGACCAAATCGATGTGGACAACCTCCATCCAAGCCTGTGGATTGCCGAGGGATTAGCGCGGCTTGCCGCTGATGCCGGTCAGCCGGCCTGACGGTCACGAAGCGGCTGTTGCGCTCTCACCACAAAAGAGTTGATGCGGCTCAAACTGGCGGGGCGACTTCGCCGCGGCCTTGGGCCCATCGCACAAGCGCGTACTTTGACCAAGATCAAGCATGACCGGGCCGATCGTGGGCAACATCCTCACCCATGACGATACTCGCAAGCACCGCGGCAACCGTGAGCCAGCATCAGCTTTCCCCACGCATGGGGCCGAGCACAGCAGAAGTGGAGGTCACCCTCCGCCAGCACGCGACGCCCGTGCGTGCGCGGCGCCGGCAGCGGCTGGCGCTCGACCAAGCCTCCAACGAAACGGTCTACATCGTTCGGTCGGGATTGCTGGGCATCGAAGCCATGACGCCGGGCAAGCACCGGCAGCTGCTTGCACTCTACTATCCCGGCGACATCATCCGGCGCGCGCTGGTCCCTGATCTTCAGGGGCTGTCGCTCAGCGCGATGACCGTGACGGAGGTCTGGCGTCTGCCGGCTCGCAACTTCGACGCACTGCTGGCGGCAAGCCCCGACCAGGCTGCGCTGGCGCAGCGGCGCTTGTCGGAGCAGCTTGCGCGCGCCACGCTGCATACGTCGATCATCGGAGCCCTCAATGGCGATGAGCGGTTCGCTTCGTTCCTCGTCGAACTCGGTCTCAGGCTCGGCCACCACAGCACTGCCGGGGTGACTTTCGAGTTGCCGCTGACGCGCACCGACATGGCGGACTATCTGGCGCTCAATCCCGATACGCTGAGCCGCATCACTTCGCGCTTCAAGGCTCGCGGTCTATTGCGTAATGCGCGCTCGGGGCACACGGTACTGCCCGCCTGGGAGGCGCTGTGCAGTGCCAGCCCCGTCGTCTCGACGCTGCAGACGTTGCATTCCCCGCACGCCTAAGCTTGCGCCGGATACTGCACGAAGCTCGACAGCATCGAGAGGTGATTCAGCTCGGTCGAGCCATCACACCCACAGCAGGTTGTCCACTATCGAGTGCCCGCTGTCCTTCACGGTCATTCCGTGGACGGGGCGGCGTCGGGAGCGGGCTCGTCGCCGTTGTCCTCGGTGTCGCCTTCGCTGCCGTCCTCGGGGATGCGTTCCACCGAGACGACCTGCTCATCTGCATCTGTCTTGAAGATGCGCACGCCCTGCGTATTACGGCCGGCGATGCGCACGTCGTTGATCGGGCAGCGGATGAGCTGGCCGGCGTCGGTCACCAACATGATCTGGTCGGTGTCGAAGACGGGGAAGGAGGCCACGAGCGGGCCGTTGCGGTCGTTGACCACCATGGCGACGATGCCTTTGCCACCGCGGCCGGACGTCCGGTACTCGTACGACGACGTACGCTTGCCGAAGCCGCGTTCCGATACCGTCAGAACGAACTGCTCCTTGGCAGAAAGCTCGGCAAAGCGCTCGGGCGTCAGCTCGGCGTTTCCATCGAGCACTTCCTCTTCGTCGGCGTCGGCCTCGGCGGCCGTTTCCTCAGCAATCTCTTCACCCTGCGCGCGGCGTAGCATGTTCGCCTGCTTGAGGTAGGCAGCACGCTCGGGCGCCTCGGCATCGACGTGCGTCAGCACCGTCATGGAGATGATCGTATCGCCGTCGTCGAGCTTGATGCCGCGGACGCCGTCGGAGTCCCGGCCCTTGAAGAGGCGGACTTCGTCGGCGAGCAGGAAGCGAATGCAGCGCCCGCGCTCCGTGGTCAGCAGCACGTCGTTGTCGGGTGTGCAGATGTTCACCGCCACGATGGAATCGCCATCGTCGAGCTTCATGGCGATCTTGCCGTTGCGGTTGATGTTCTCGAAGTCGGACAGCGCGTTGCGACGGACCCTGCCGGAGCGTGTCGCGAAGGCGAGCTGCAGCGTGCCCCAGGTCTCGGCGTCTTCGGGGAGGGGCAAGATGGAGGTGATCACCTCGCCTTGCGCCAACGGCAGCAGGTTGACGAGCGCCTTGCCGACGGCTTGGGGCGTGGCAGCGGGCAGGCGCCATACCTTCATGCGGTAACACATGCCGCGCGAGGAGAAGAACAGCACCGGCGTGTGCGTCGAGGCGACAAACAGCGTGGTGATGACGTCTTCTTCGCGCGTACCGGCGCCCGAACGACCCTTGCCGCCGCGCCGCTGGGCGCGATAGGTCGCCAGCGGAACGCGCTTGATGTAGCCCTTGTGCGAGACGGTAACGACGACGTCCTCGCGCTGGATGAGATCCTCGTCTTCAACGTCGCCGTCGATATCGAGGATGTCGGTCTTGCGCGGCGTGGCGAACTCGTCCCTGATCGCCGTAAGCTCGGACTTGACGATGTCGACGATGCGCCGGCGCGAAGCGAGGATGGCAAGATATTCGCGGATCTCCTCGCCGATCTTCTTCAACTCGTCGGCAATTTCATCGCGGCCCAGCGCCGTGAGGCGGGCAAGGCGCAGCTCGAGAATGGCCTTGGCCTGCTCTTCCGACAGCTTGTAGGTGCCATCGGTCGCCACCTTGTGGCGCGGGTCGGCGATGAGCTCGACCAGCGGGGCGATGTCGCGTGCCGGCCAGTCGCGAGCCATCAACTGCACGCGCGCTTCCGCCGGGCTCGGCGCGTGGCGGATGAGCTTGATCACTTCATCGATGTTGGCGACGGCGATGGCGAGGCCGACGAGCACGTGGGCCCGGTCGCGCGCCTTGTTCAAGAGGAACTTGGTACGCCGGCTCACCACCTCCTCGCGGAAGTGGGTGAATGCTGCAATCATATCCTTGAGATTGAGGCTCTCAGGGCGGCCGCCGTTGAGCGCCAGCATGTTGGCGCCGAAGGTCGTCTGCAGATCGGAGTAGCGGTAGAGCTGGTTGAGGACCACGTCGGCGACGGCATCGCGCTTTAGCTCGATGACGATGCGCATGCTCTCGCGGTTGGTCTCGTCCCAGATGTCGGAGATGCCTTCGACGCGCTTGTCACGCACCAGCTCGGCGATCTTCTCGATGAGTGTCTTCTTGTTGACCTGGTAGGGGATGGCAGAGACGATCAGCGCCTCGCGGTCCTTGCGGATCTCCTCCACCTCGACGCGGGCGCGCATCAGAATCGAGCCGCGGCCCTTGTGATAGGCGGCGAGAATTCCGCTGCGCCCGATGATCAGGGCGCCGGTGGGGAAATCCGGTCCTTGGATGATCTGACACAGCTCGTCGATGGTGATGTCGGGATTCTCGAGGTGCATCAGGCACGCATCGATGACCTCACCCAGATTGTGGGGCGGAATGTTCGTCGCCATGCCGACGGCTATACCGCCGGCGCCGTTGACGAGCAGATTGGGGAACTTGGCCGGGAGCACCGAAGGCTCCATCAGGCGGTCGTCGTAGTTGGCCTTGAAATCAACGGTGTCCTTGTCGAGGTCGTCGAGCAGGTACTGGGCGATCTTCGACAGGCGCGCTTCGGTGTAGCGCTCGGCTGCGGGCGGGTCGCCGTCGACGGAGCCGAAGTTGCCCTGGCCGTCGATCAACGGTACGCGCAAGGAAAATTCCTGCGCCATGCGCACCAGCGCGTCGTAGATGGCCAGGTTTCCGTGGGGGTGGAAGTCGCCCATGGTGTCGCCCACAACCTTGGACGACTTCATGTGCTTCTTGTTCCAGTCGAGGCCCAGCCGCTGCATGGCGTAAAGGATGCGCCGGTGCACGGGCTTCAAGCCGTCGCGAACATCAGGCAGCGCGCGCGAAACGATGACGCTCATCGCGTATTCGAGGTACGAGCGCTTCATCTCTTCGGAGATCGTCACAGGGCGAATGTCGCTCGGCCCCTTGCCCTCGGGCGTCATGTTGTCAGTGCTATCGGCCACGATTTTGTTGTCCGCTTAACAGCGCGACGCACGCCTTTGAGGGGCGTGCGTCGGAGGTGTATGAATCTGCAACAAAGATACCCCAGATGATGGGTCCGACGCAATGCAGGCGGCGTCCTGCGGCAACCACGACACCGCATAATTCTTTATACAAAAACAGAAACTTACCCCCTGCAGCCTGCGTTCAGCTTTCGGACTTGTGCGCGTCACACTCAAGAGCTACACGCGGAGCGCCCAGAATGGTTAATTCCAGGGTGCGGGCAAGCGGGCGCCCAATGCGGGCCCGTTGGAGATTGATAGGAGAGTTCTATGCAGAGAGGCGTGTTGACCTTGGCCGCCGTGGCAGCGTTCTGGACGCTGCCGGCGTTTGCCGATCCGGTCATCCCCCAGGACGTGTTCATCACCACGCAGGGTGAGGGTCAGTACCTCGCCAAGGACTTGCTGCTCGGGGCAAAAGTTCACAATGCAGATGGCCAAATCGTCGGCGACGTCGAGGACTTGATCCTCAATGCCGACAATCAGGTCGTCGGCGTCATCATGGGCGTGGGCGGCTTCGCCGGCTTCGGCGAGAAGCGCATCGGCGTCGCGCTGCCGGCTCTGCAGATCAAGAACGAGAGCGGCGTGGTCGTCGTTGGCCTGCCGCAGGCTACGAAGGAAACGCTCGATGCGCTGCCGGCTTTCGAGCGCAAGCAGCCGCCGAAGTCGCTCATCGATCGCGCCATCGAAAAGGCGAAGGAGCTGTCCGACAAGGGCACGGTGACGGCGAAGGACGCCTACGAGAAGGCGAAGGAAGAAGCCGGCCCGGCCATCGAGAAGGCCAGCGAAGCAGCGAAGAAGACCTACGAGGACAGCGTCAAGCCGGCGTTGGAGAAGGCGGGCGAGGCGACAAAGGAAGCCTACGACGCCGCTAAGGACGCGATGGCAACGAAGCCAGCGGAGACGCCAGCTGAAACGCCGGCCGCGACACCTCCGGCAACAGAGCCTGCAGCACCGGCAGAAACGCCGGCTGAAGCGCCGAAGGATGCCGCCCCCGCTCCGTAACCGGCGCGCCGCGTGCCGAAACTACGAGAGCCCCGCTGCACAAGCGGGGCTCTTTGTTTTTGGGCGCCTTCGGCAAGTCAGCGTGAGGCACGGCTCATCGCGATTGGTAAGGCTTGCGTGGATGACGGCCTGCGTCTCCATGTCGGATGTGTTGGGCGGCAACCTGCCTGCGTTCGCAAAGTCAGCGTGGACCCCAACCTGCGTAGGAGTGGGGCTTGGGGTGCGTCCGAGCGAACCGACGCGCACCCGGCAAACGAAAAGAGCCCCGCGGCGAGGCGGGGCTCTTCGCTATTCAGAGACTGCCGACGGATGTCACCGGCCGAACACGCAGACCGTCGCGGGGCCCTTGATCATGTTCAATCCGAGCGTCTGGCGATACGTCAGGTCGACGCGATCGATGGCGCGACGCTCGCCGCGCAGATCAAGCGGAGGCGTCTCGTCGCCGTCGCCGATCTTCTTGCGCACCTGCAGCTGGTCGGGCGGGCCGCGCTCGTAGACGACGGTCAAGTCGATGAGTTCGATCTTGCTGCCGCGCACGGCGAGCTTGATGGTGCTGAAGCGACCTTCGCGACGTCCAACCCTGATGGTATCCCGGTCGGGCTTAATGCCAACCTTGCCGCAGCCAAGCTCTTCCCAGCGCGCCGTCGGCCGGGGCGGGGGAAGAAAATTCTTCAGGCCGAACACGGCGACTCTCGCCCGGCCACGGAAACTGGGCCGCGCGCGATAGGTGATCTCGATGCGATCGATCAGGCGATCACCGCCGACGAGGTCGAGCGGCCGGGTCCGTGAGCCGGCGCGCATCCTCTCGCGCACACGAACGTCCTGCGGGGCGCCGCGGTTGAAGAATACTTTGAGGTCGAGGATCTCGACGTCGTTGTCGCTAACCTCCAGCGCAATTTTGCTGAAGAAGCCTTCGCGGCGCCCAACGCGGATGACATCGCGGTCGACGCCAAAGCCGACCGTCTGCTCGCCGAGCTTCTCCCAGACTTCGCGCCCTGGAGGGCCACGCTCGTCACGAGGCGGGGGGCCACGATCGTAGCCGGGGGGCGGGCCGCGATCGCGATCACGGTCGCGCGGCTGCGCCGATGCGATATCCGTCGCAAGTGGAAGAAGTAGCAAGGCGAGTAAAGGCGCCACCGTGGACCGCCAAAGCATTGTCGAGCTCCCTAGTTTAGCCCGCTCTCGATCCGCGGGGCGGACAAGCAATGCGGGCCTTCAACGACGAAATTGTGATAGCGCCACGCGCATGAACGCAAGCTGCACGACACCGCGAGGCGTTAACCTTCGGCAAGTGAAGGACAAACTGCTTTTACGGAAGCGGGGTTCGTCTGGCGGGGCAGAAAAGGATCCCGGGGACTGGCCCCGGGATGCAAGGTAACGGGAGACACGTGGCTTAGAACGGGATCTCGTCGTCGAGCTGCTTGTCGAAATTGCCGCCGGTCTTGCCGCCGCCGCTGCGCGATGGGGCCGAGCGGGCGGGCGGCGTATCCGAGAAGCTGCCGCCCGTATCGCCGCCGTAGTCGGACTGGCCGTTCTCGCCCATTCCGCCGGCGCGCCCGTCAAGCATGGTCAGGTTGCCATTGAAGCCCTGCAGCACGACCTCGGTCGAATAGCGGTCCTGGCCGTCCTGGCCCTGCCACTTGCGAGTCTGCAATGCACCCTCGATGAAGACCTTTGAGCCCTTGCGCAGGTACTGCTCGGCGATCTTGCACAGGTTCTCGTTGAAGATGACGACCGAGTGCCATTCGGTCTTTTCGCGGCGCTCGCCCGAGGCCTTGTCGCGCCAGGATTCCGAAGTGGCGATGCGCAGGTTGGCGATCGGCCGCCCGTCCTGGGTGCGGCGGATCTCCGGATCCTTGCCGAGATTACCGACCAGGATCACCTTGTTGACCGAACCTGCCATGCCGTCGCTCCTTGCATTCCACGGCGCCCGGCACGGGCGCTCAAATCCATTTCCCCGCCAGCGCCGTGCAGCGCCTCGACGAGTCGCACTCACAACCTTAGTAACCCCATCGGGGCGGCCAGACACCGGGCCGGGCGAGGCTTACGCACTACAAAATCGTATTTGTTCCTGCTATGTTCCATAGATAGTGGACGATTGCCGGTCTGACAAGACCCTCACGCAACACCACGCGACTTGGAAGTGCCGACGATATGGCGGAGCCGGCTGGATGCCGTGTGGCTCAGTACCTGAGCGTCTCGGCGGCGGAGGACAGTTCGCGCATGACCTTCGTCGGCGCTGCGCTCGACGATGGGCAAGAGGGCGCCTTCAAGCTGTCGTAGATGGCGACGACATCACCACGGAATTGAGAAGCGACGGCCCGCCGCGCGATACCTGTCGCGACCCCGCCGTTGCTCCAACGGGCGCTGCACATGAGCTTGGTGAGATACATCGTCAGGTCGCTCTTATAGTTGAGCGCCGGTGGCACGGGCGAAGCGCCGATCCAGCTCTGCCAGCGCTGCTGGTCGACAGAGCCGCTCCAGGTGGTGTCCTTCTCGGCAACCTGCTTGGCGAGATCCATGGCGCGGCGGCGGACGTCTTCGTCGGGGATGGCCTGAAATCCCGTCGTCATCGTTGTGCGCTCGGCGTCGTCGGGCGCCTTGACCAGCAGTTCGCTCAGGTCAGTGAGGCCGGTGGAGTCCCATTCAGGGGGCTGCGTCATCCAGATGGTGGCGCCGCGAAGATCGCTGCCGGTCATCTTCATGCCCGTCATGTCGACGCCGAGAAGGCGCACCTTCTGCAGGCTGGCTGCCTCTATGTTGGCGTCGCGCAACACGGCGCCGTCGAGGCGCGCAAAGTTGAGCACCGCACCCTGCAAGGAGGCGCTGGAGAAGTCCGCGAGTTGCAGCTGCGCGCCGGTGAGGTCGGCACCCTGCAGCGAGGCATTGAGGAAATTCGCCCCCTGCGCCCGGACGCCGCCGGTCAGATCCGCCTTGTCGAGATCGGCGTTGGACAGGCTGGTTCCGATCAGCCGCGCATTGGAGAGATCGGCACCCGCCAGCTGCGCGTCGTCGAGCTTGGCGCCGGAGAGGTCGATACCCCACAGCTTCGCCTGCCCGAGGCGGGCACGGCTGAAGTCGACGCCCTTCGCCGAAACGCAACGCGCGGCGGCGCGGTTGTCGCTGAGCATCAACGTGTCGGGCTCAGCACAGCTCAGCGAGACGTTCTGCAGGTTGGCGCCGGCAAGGCTTGCCCCATCGAGCAGAGCGCCTGTCAGGTCAGCGCCGGAGAAGTCCGTCCGGTCGAGCTTGGCAAAGCGTAGGTCGCGGCCGCGCAGACGCAGCGCCTTTTCGCCGCCGTCCTCGCGATCGCGGACGAGATCGGAATCGGTGACGACGAGGTTGCGGCGGAAGACGCCGAACAACGCCCCGTCGCTCGCGGCACTGAGGAACGGCAGGGCAAAGCCACCCTCCTTCACCGTGCCAGCCTTGCTGGGAGAAGCGAGCGCCATGAGCCGCTGTCCGACCCGGTCAAGGCTTTCGCCGGGGATCGTGGCGGCAAAGAACGACAGATAGGCGACGACCGTGAGCACCGCCACGGTAGCGACGACGCTCAACGGATGGGCCACCGTGGAGCGCCAGAATGCCTGGAAGAACGACGTCTCCGCCCGCATCAGGAACACGCCAATGAGCAGGATGCCGGCGATGTCGAGCGTGAGGAAGATGCGGTTGATCCAGGTCGTCGTCACGTCGTGATAGGGCAAGAAGGCGACCTGCATGTAGAGCAGGAGCACCACCGGCAAGATGACGATGGTGAGCCACGACATGAGGTTGAGAAAGCCGCTCATCACGGCAGAGCGCTGCGGCCCGGCAATCGCCTGGACCAGGAAGAAGTTGTGCAATTCGAGACGCAGCGGATGGGCGCGCTTGTCGGACAGCTCCAGGTAGCGGATCGACTGATCGAACTCGAGCGCCTTGCGGGCGAGGAGAACGAGCTGCGCCAGGATGCCGAGGTGAAACAGCACCAGCACGATGGGCGCGAACTGGAAGAACTGCTTGAGCTGGATCTTGACCTGCAGAATGGGCAGCTGCACGGGTGTCTCGAGCAGCAGCGCCTCATGCGTGACGCCAGCGACGGCGATCACCAGATAGGTCATGATGGCAAGGAAGATCAGCCAGCCCGTGTTGGCCGTGTCGCTCGAGCTGTTGACCGCCTCAAGCAAACTGTATGGGTTGACCGGCGTCTCCGTTTCCGGAGAAAGTCGTGCCCTGTCGGTCATACTCTTGTTACCCCCACGCTGGTGCCCTGATTTGGAAGCTCGCCAAAGCTTGCGGCTAGGTCAGAGAGCGAGTTTCGACCGAATGGGCACCAAGACTGAAAACTGGATTGTGTGATCGAGATCGAGACCTTGGCTGGACACCTTGCCCCTCAAGATGGCGGAGTTCCCGATCACCACACCGAACGCGTGCGAACTGCTCAGACCTTATGGGAGAAAGTGTGACATCGGCCGCAGGCATGTGGCCAAGTCCATAACCCCCCTTGCTCTTTCCCCACGGAGCAATCATTGAGTCAAGCAGGAGTCTGTCATCTGAACGCTGCCGGGGACGGTATGGGCGAGAGGGTGGCCGAAAGTCCGCAGGAGAACAGCGCGCTTGAGCCCCAGCCAGTATAACTGCCGGAAATGTCCCGGTTATTGCTGCTCCTATCCCCTCATCCCCCTGGATAAGCGGGACGTCGAGCGGCTCGCCAAACACCACGACATGACCTTCGAGGCCGCCAAGCGGGCTTTCACCAAGGAAGACCACGGGCGCAAATACGCCATGCGGCGCAAGAAGGACGAGGTGTACGGCAAGATCTGCCGCTTCTTCGATACCAAGAAGCGCTGCTGCACGATCTATACGGCGCGGCCCTCGGTGTGCCGCTCGTTCCCCGGCGGCGGCCGCTGCGGATATTACGACTTTCTGAGCTTCGAGCGACGGGCGCAGGAGGACGATCAATTCGTCGCCCTGACCAATCACGAGGGCTGATCGTCATTCCTCTAAAGGCCGCTACCCCTGCTGCGGACACCTGAAGCTGGGGCCGGGCTCTATCCCGTGGTGACGGCGGTTTCGACGTCGGAGGGATCGACGCGACGGGACAGGCCGCGCGCCAAGGCTTCGCGGTCGAGCTCCCCCTCCCAGGCGGCCACCACGATGGTAGCGACGCCGTTGCCGATGATGTTGGTGAGGGCGCGGCACTCGCTCATGAACTTGTCGATGCCCAAAACGATGGCCATGCCGGGAACGAGCGCCGGACTCACGACCGCCAACGTCGCCGCCAGGGCCACGAAGCCGGCGCCGGTCACGCCGCTCGCGCCCTTCGAGGTCAGCATGGCGACGCCGAGGATGACGAACTGCTCGCTCAGCGTCAGCTCGACGCCCAAGGCCTGGGCGATGAACAATGTGGCCAGCGTCAGGTAGATATTGGTGCCATCAAGATTGAACGAATATCCAGTGGGAACCACGAGGCCGACCACGGACTTGGAGCAGCCGAGGCGCTCGAGCTTTTCCATGAGCTGCGGCAGGGCGCTTTCGGAGGACGACGTGCCGAGCACCAGCAGCAGCTCGTCGCGGATATAGGCCAGATAGCGAAAGATCGAGAAGCCGGCGAACCGGGCAATCAGTCCCAGCACGATGAAGACGAAGAGCGCCGAGGTCGCGTAGAAGGCGACGATGAGCCCGGCGAGGTTGCCGAGCGCTGCCGGCCCATATTTGCCGATGGTGTAGGCCATGGCGCCGAATGCGCCGATGGGCGCCGCCTTCATGATGACGGCGATGACGCCGAAGAAGGCGTGGCCGAGATCGTCGACGAGGGCGCGCACGGTATGGCCGCGCTCGCCCAGCACCATCAGCGAAAAGCCGAACAGGATGGAGATGAGCAGGACCTGCAAGATCTCGCCGTCGGCGAAGGCGCCGACGAGGCTATCGGGAATGATGTGAAGGACGAATTCGACGGTCGTCTGGTGCGAGGCGCGGCTGGCGTAGTCGGCGACCGCGGCCGCGTCGGCCGAGCCGGTAAAGCCCTCTCCGGGGCGAAAGACGTTGCCGACGATCAGGCCGATCAGCAATGCCAAGGTCGATACGACCTCGAAATAGAGGAGCGCCTTGACGCCGACGCGTCCCACTTTTTTGGCACTTTCGATGTGGGCGATGCCCGACACCACCGTGCAGAAGATGATCGGCGCGATGGCCATCTTGATGAGCTTGATGAAGCCATCGCCCAGCGCCTTGACCCACGGGCTTTCGGCAACGGTGGGCGCCATCCAGCCAACCAGGAAGCCGAGCACGATGGCGAACAGCACCTGCACGTAGAGCAGCTTGTAGATCGGCTTGCGCGTGGCCTTTGCCGCCCGGCCTGCGTTCGCTTCGGCCATGACGCCCCCCGGGTTGGCTCATTTTGCCTCACTAAAGCAAGTCGCGGCCCGCGCTGCAATCAGAGCATCAATCGGCGGCAATAGCCGGCGACTGCACATGTTCGGGGCGCACGCCGACGCCGACGATGCGCGCGGGAATACGCTGCAGCTGCGGGGTGCGATCCATTAAGCGCAACAGCCAGGGCACTTGCAACGGCTTGGTGGCGCGGAGCACCGGCTGCAGAACACGGCTTTGCGCCAGGACCTGCAGGCGCTGCGTCACCCGCGTGGGAAGCGTGCGCCGGTGCTGGACGCGCGCCAGATCGAACGTCGTCAGCGTATGTTCCCTGAGCGGCTTCCACAGCAGATTGGCCGTGGCCACCGCGTCCTGAATTGCCAGGTTTATTCCGACGCCGCCGATCGGCGACATGGCGTGGGCGGCATCGCCGATACAGAGCAGCCCGGGCCGGTACCAGGTGCGCAGCCGATCGACGCTCACGCTGAGTAATTTCACGTCATCCCAGCTTTTCAACTCGTCGACGCGCTCGGCCAGGAAGGGCAACGCCTTGGCGACGATCTGCCGGAAGGCGGCAAGCCCCCCGGCCTTGATCCGTTCGGCGCCTCCCTTGGGGATGACGTAGGCAAGCTGGAAATATTCACCGCGGTCGAGCACCGCGAAGAAACTGCCGGCGTCGATGCGCCCGCCGGTCGGCGGATCGCCGGGGTGGCGCGATATGCGCATCCAGAAGACGTCGATCGGTGCGCCGATGTCCTCGACGGGGAGGTCAGCCTTGGCGCGCACGGTCGACTTTCGTCCATCGCATCCGACGGTGAGGTAGGCGCGCACTTCG
>JBAZYB010000029.1:0-24204 GCA_041659545.1 Hyphomicrobium sp. | reverse complement strand
GTCATTGCGACGCGGAGGCTCGGCGCAGGCGATCACGGCGCGCCCTGGCCGGCGGTGGCGGGCTCGGGTGCTGCGGTGCCGTTGGCGATGCTCTTATGATGGGCGCGGATGAAGTAGATGTTGCGGCTATAGATCAGCAGGCCCATGCCCTGGCCGAGCATGAAGACGGGATCGAGCCGATAGATCGCGTAAGCGAAGAGCATCGCGCCGCCGACGAGGCTGAAATACCAGAAGGTCTCGGGCACGATGGAGCGACGCGCGCGCTCGCTGGCGATCCACTGCACGATGAAGCGCATGGAGAACATCAGCTGGGCGAGGAAGCCGATCCCTAGCCAAACCTTTTCGGTCGCCGGCGTCGTGAGCCACCACTGGCCGAGCATCGCGGCGAGGTTGTGGAGATGATCCATTACTGTTCCCCGAAAGCGGATTTGATTGAGCTGTTAATTTTTGTCGCCGGCGCTGGCGCGAGCGCCGTCGTCGTTTACCGGCTTGAGGCGAGTCGCCAGGTCGGCGATCGTCTGCATCTGCGGATAGCGTTCGCTGACGCGCGGCACCTTTGTCCGTTTGCGCAACCACGTGACGCCGACAAGGTCGTAGAGGCCGACGATGGCGCGGTTGAAGTTGTTGTACTTGGAGACGCCTGCCTGACGCGGGCGGTCGTTCACCGGGACGTAGGCGACGGCGTAGCCATAAGTCTGGAACAGGGCCGGCATATAACGGTGCATGCTGGTGAAGAAGGGCAGGCGCAGGAACACCTCGCGCCAGTAGACCTTGATGCCGCAGCCGGTGTCGGGGCAATCGTCCTTCAGAACTGCATCGCGAATGCGGTTGGCGGCGCGCGAGGCCCAACGCTTGGAGCCCGTATCCTTGCGTTCCTTGCGCCAGCCGTTGACGAGCGCAGGCCCGTCGCTGCCGGGAGCCGCCAAGGCTTCGAGGAGACGGGGGATGTCCTTGGGGTCGTTCTGGCCGTCGCCGTCCATGGTGGCGATGATGGGGCTCGTGGCCGCCAGCACGCCGGAACGCAGCGCGCAGCTTTGTCCGCTGCGGTGCTCATGGCGCAAATAGCGAAGACCGGGGAATTTTCCGGAGTCGACGAGGGATTTGATCTCGGCGGGGGTCGAATCAACGCTGGCGTCGTCGACGACGATCACCTCAGCAAGGCGCTGGGCTGGAATGGCGGCATAAGTCTCTTCGACGAGGCGACCGATGTTGCCGGCCTCGTTGAGAGCTGGAATTACGACGGTGACGCGCATCGGGTGCCCCTATCCCACCAGGACTCGTCGCGACCCCTCCTCATAGCCCGCTAGAGGGGACAAAGATACCAGTCTCGGGCGAAGTCTTCCAAGCTAGTAAATGCTTGCCGCCCCGGCCGCTAGGCGTTGAAAGTCAGTGCCTGTGCAGATCCGCAACGCCCCCATGCGGGCCTAGGCCCAAGATGAGAAAAAGGGCAAAGGCCTGCCCGGGGCCGGAGAGCGCCGGCCAATCCGTACGCCCCGATTGCGGGGCTTGATCCGGTGCGAGCCGGCCGCGACAAGAGGCGTCATGACGCTGGCATCTTCACTCGCGTGCCTCAACCCTGTAAATGAGCCGCGATGATGGCCGTTGCGGGCGGCTTCCCAGAAACAGGAAAGCTGCACAGCGTCCATGAATGCGCCCAAGTCTCACGCCCCCGTCCTTGGCGGCCCCGGTGGCGACGTAAACTGGCTGATGGTCCTGGTCGGCGGGCTCGCGGCACTGCTGTGCATGCGGCTCGTGGCGCTGTACCTCAACGGTACGGATCTGTTCTTCGACGAGGCCCAGTATTGGGCATGGAGCGAGCAGCCGGCGCTGGGCTATTTTTCCAAACCGCCGCTCATCGCCTGGGTGATCGGTGCGGCGACGACGGTTTGCGGCATTGGGGAAGCGTGCGTGCGGCTGCCCTCGCCGCTGCTACATTCGGCGACGGCGCTGGTCGTGTTCTGGCTGGGCTCCCGCCTTTACGATGCGCGCATCGGGGCGTTGGCCGGACTGGCCTTTGCGACGCTGCCTGGCGTTTCGCTATCGGCGGGACTGATCTCTACCGATGTGCCGCTGCTGCTGTGCTGGGCGCTGGCGCTGGTCGGCTTTTCGGCACTTTTTGAAACGCGCAAGCTTTGGCCCGCGCTGCTGCTCGGCATTGCCCTCGGCGCGGGGCTCAACGCCAAGTACGCGATGGCGTGGTTCATCCTGTGCGCGGCGATCTATCTAGTGCTGACACCGCAGCGACGCAGCATCCTGCGCGATTATCGATTGTGCCTGGCGCTGGGTATCGGCGCGCTGATGATCGTGCCGAACCTTGTATGGAATGCCTCCAACAGGTTCGCGACCTTCGCGCATACGGCCGAGAATGCCAACTGGGGCGGCTCGCTGCTGCATCCTGGCAAGGCGCTGGAATTCTTTGCGGCGCAGTTCGGCGTCTTTGGTCCGATCCTATTTGGCGTGTTTCTTGTGATCGTGTGGCGGCTGCGGCGCGAGCGTCTCAGCGATCCGGATCGAATGCTGCTGGCATTCTCGTTGCCGCTCATTGCGATCATCGTCGTGCAGGCGTTCTTGTCGCGCGCGCACGCCAACTGGGCGGCACCCGCTTACGTTGCTGCATCCGTGCTGGTCATCGCAACGATGGTGCGCGAGGGTGCATGGGGCTGGCTCAAGGCCTCATTCATACTGCACGCGGTGATATTGCTGCTGCTGGTGTTCGGCACCTCCACGGCCGGGCGTTTGTCGCTCCCGGTGAAGCCGGATCCTTTCGCCCGCACCCTCGGCTGGCGCGAGATCGCGGACGCAACGCGCGCTGAGATCGCCAAGGCCGCGACTGCAGGAAAGCCGTTTGCCGCGGTGCTCAGCGACGACCGCGCGCTGACGGCCGAGCTGCTGTATTACATGCGCGAGGAGCCGACGCCGGTGCTGGCGTGGCGGCCGGGTGCGCCGCACGATCACTTCGAGATGACGCGTCCGTTCACTGCCTCGACGCCGACGCCGGTGCTGCTGGTGCGGGCTGAGGAAGGACCCGGTTCGGCCACCGCGGCGTTCTCTACTGTTGAAAAGATAGCCGATCGCGCGTTGCCGGCGGGGATCAATGCCAACCGGCGTGTGACGTTCTACGCGCTGGCGGGGTACAAGGGCAGATGACAGCGCCAAAGCCTATGCACGAGGCGCCGGGGAATCCGACTGAGGAAGCCGCGGCGCTCTCGCAGACCTTCGTCCTGCTCGACAACAACTCCGGCTCCGGGCCACCGTCGCTGCTGTTTTCCGAGCCGCTCGACATCATCTCTGCGATGACGCCCGAGGAGGTGCCGGAGGCTCTGAGGCGCATCGAGGAGGGTGTCGCCGCCGGGCTCTATGCCGCGGGTTTCTTCGCCTATGAGCTCGGCTACGTGCTGGAGCCCAAGCTTGCGCCGCTGCTGCCCGACAACCGCAACGTGCCGCTGTTGTGGATAGGTCTCTACAAGGCACCAGTGGAGATGACGAGCGGCGAAGTCGAGCACTGGCTGGCGACGCACACGCGCTCGGGCTCGTTTCATTTCACCGACGTGTCGCTCGCCTGGGACGAGGCGCAGTATCTGCAGCGCTTCGACGAGGTGATCGAGAAAATCCGCGCCGGGGATATCTATCAGCTCAACCTCACGTTCAAGGCGCGCTTCAAGCTCGCCGGTTCGCCGCTGACGTTCTTTCTCGACTTACGCCAGAAGCAGCGCGTGTCCTACGGCGGCATCGTCGACACGGGCGAGGTGACGGTGCTGTCGGCGTCGCCTGAGCTATTCATCGAGCAAGAGGGGCGCACGATCTTCACGCGGCCGATGAAGGGCACAGCGCCGCGGGCCGGCACCGAAGAGGCCGATGCGGTGGCGCGGCGGCAGGTCGCCGAGGACGTGAAACAGCGCGCCGAGAACTTGATGATCGTCGATCTGATGCGTAACGACATCGGGCGCATTTCCGAGGTCGGTAGCGTCGAGGTGACCGACCTGTTCACCGTCGAGACGTACAAGACGCTGCACCAGATGACGTCGGGGGTGCGCGCGAGGTTGCAGAAGGATGTCGGCATCGCGGATCTGATGCGCGCCATCTTCCCGCCCGGGTCTGTGATCGGGGCGCCGAAGATCCACGCCCAGGAGTTGATCCGCCAGCTGGAGAGCGAGCCGCGCGGGGTCTACTGCGGAGCCATTGGCTATATCTCGCCGCAGGGGCGCTCGCTGTTCAACGTGGCTATCCGCACGGCGGTCATCTTCCGCAATAGCGACGGCGAGATGGGCATCGGATCGGGTGTCGTGTTCGATTCCCAGGGGCCGAAGGAATATGCGGAATGCCTGTTGAAGATGAAGTTCCTCACCGATCCGGTGAAGCGCTTCGAGCTGATCGAGACGCTGCTATTCGATCCTGGTGAGGGCGGCTTCACACTGCTGGAGCGGCACATCGAACGGCTGGCCACGTCGGCACGCTACTTCGCCTACGTGTACGACGAGGCGGCGGTGCGTGCCGCGCTACAAAGCGCGGTGCAAGATAAGGCCGGGCGTCTGCGCGTGCGGCTCCTCCTGGCGGAGGACGGAAAGCTGACGGTGACGACAACGCCGCTGCCACCTGCCGACGCGGGTGCGGTGATGCGCTTTGCGGTTTCGCCGACGCGGGTCGATAGCGCCGACTTGTTCCTGTTTCACAAGACGACGCGGCGCGAGCTGTACGATCGCGAGTGGCAGGAATATGCCGACCGCCTGGGCAGCGACGAGGTGATCTATCTCAACGAGCGTGGCGAGCTTACGGAAGGCAGCCGCACGACGATCTTCGTCGAGCGTGGCGGCGCATTGCTGACGCCGCCGTTGAGTTCAGGGTTGTTGCCGGGGACATTGCGCGGGGAGCTGCTGGCCAAGGGGCGTGCAAGAGAGGCAGTGCTGACGCTCTCGGATGTCGAGACTGCCGATCAGGTCTTCCTCGGCAATTCAGTGCGTGGGCTTTTGCGCGCCGAACGCATCGATAAGGCTTAACGAGCGCGCGGGGCGTCCGCACGCGCGCAATTTATTTCACGACGGAGTCTTCGGAGGCGACGGACCCGACCTTCGGGTTGGTGACCACGGCGCCGCCAAGCATGGCGGCAAGCAGAAATGCGAACGCCGCGACCGTCAGCACAGCCGCTATGACGATCTCCCGCGAGGAGCGGCGAACGCGATCAGCGTAAGAATCAAATTGATCAAGTTTCCATCTCATGGTGCGGAAGATCATGCCATCGCCCGCACCAAAACCAGAGCGCTGAGTGCCGCGCGACAGAAGCGCACACAAAAAAGCGCATTCGAGAACTTCTAGAGACCGCGCATCATGCAGCCCAACACGAGGATGATTTGCGCTGCGAGAAGAGCCCAGAACTCGTTGCCGGTTATGAAGGGGATCTCTGCCCCGAAAAACTTAATGATCAGTACGGTGACCGTAAGGATCACGGACACCATGAATATCAGGATGCCAGGCGCTTTGAGTCCCATAGTCTGAAATCCCCCTTGAGTGCCCACGGCGGGCGCAGAGCTCCGATCCAACACGGACTCGGAAATCACGACGGCTTATAGCAGGCGCAACTCGTCATGACACTGCGACGCGGAAAAGGCTGGGGATGGCGTGCTGCGCAGATAGGAAGGCGCTAGGCCGTTGCGCGTCTTTTCGGCGGTGCAAAAAACAGGCGGCGCAGCAGAAGAAGCACAATGAGGCCGAGGAACAACAACGCGACGACGATCCCAGGATGCTTTTCCCAGATGAGCCACGGGCTGACGCGGCCATCGGCGACGAGGCGCAGGTCCTCTCCGATGGCGCCGGCGCTGAAGCTGCCGCCGGTGCGGAGCATCATGGTGACGGCGGCCGACTGGTCAGCGCTAGCCAGCACCGCCTTGCGTACGCGCTCAGACGACAGCGCATGAATGGTGGCGGGATTGGCGGCGACCGTGCGCAGGACCTGTTCGCGGGGAGCGGCCTGCAGCCCCGTCAGGTAGCGGGAGAGACTGGACAGCTCGTCCTCGGTGAGGCTCCGGGCCAGATTTTTCAGGTCGCTATTATTAAGCTCGAAAAGCGTGTCTCGAGCTGAGCGGTCTACTGAGGCGAGCCGGGTAATGGCGAGCGGATCGCCGATGGCCAGGAGCCTTTGCAGGCTGGCGCGGCTGAGTTGCTCGGGTGTCGTGCGGCGGTAGAGGCTCAGTTCCACAACCTTGGGCAGATCGGTGCCGGCCAGCGCCGACCATTTGAGGCCGGCGTCGATCGAGCGCATTTCGCGGGCGATATCCATGGCAGGCGCCGGCAGGTTGTTGACCGCCGTGTTGAGCGTGCCGTTGCCCAGACGGTTCAGCAGGCCCGCCTCGCCTTCGCCGGCGAGAGTAAGAGCCACGACCTCATCGAGGCGGGGCAACGCCACCGGTGGGAGGCTGTCGACGAACGCTTTGAATTTGGGGTTGCGTTCGGCGAGGCCGAGAGCTTCTGCGTGTGCACTGCGAAAGTCGCGCCAGATCTCGATGACCCGGTCGGCGGTGGCGGCGCCGATCTCCTCGATGTGGCCGGAGATCTGCTCGGAAAACGTCTTGGCCAGCTCCTCCTGGACCTTGTCCTTGTTCTCCTTCGACTTCATCTCGGTGGCGATGATCGGCAGAACGCCGTTGCGCAAATCCCAGATGTCCTTGGCGACGAGTACCAGGCCAACGCCTCCAGCCACGACCGACACGAGGCGGGCGAGCACGCTGCCGACGATGCGCTGGCCAACGCGGGCGGCCATATTGGCGAGCTGCCGTCGCATCAGCAGAACCGCAGCGCCGGCAATGCCGCCGCTCGATTCACGCAGGACTGCGCCGGGCGACATTTCGGCGGCGCCCTTGCTGGGGTCGAGCACCATGTCCTTACCGGCGTCACCGGCCACGGCGCGAGCGGCGGTTTCTCCGTAGCGGGCGCCGACGAAAGCCTTGAGGCAGGCAAGGGCGGGCTCGGCTACGTCCTGGCTGGCGAACTCCATCTGCTTGCCGACCTGACGACCGACGCCGACGGCGAGCTGCTCGAGTGCGGCCTTGATGGCGTCGGAGCGGTACACGCGCTCGGCCACGGCTGTGGCCAGCTCCTGTGATTTCTGCTGGCTAGCGAGCGACTGCAGAAGGTTCGCCCAGCTTGTTTCCTTGCGGACTTCCTCGACGGCGAGGTCGACGCGGTTGTCGATGATGGAGTCCATGCCGATGCGGCGCCATTCGTCACCAATCGCGGCGCGATAGTCGACGTTGGCGGTGCCGGCCTTCAGGGCGCGCACGGAAATGGCCTGGATGGCGTCCTTGAAGGCGTTCTCGTCGCGAGCCTGGCAAGCCTCGT
The DNA here is from genome assembly GCA_041659545.1 of Hyphomicrobium sp. Taxonomy (GTDB): domain Bacteria; phylum Pseudomonadota; class Alphaproteobacteria; order Rhizobiales; family Hyphomicrobiaceae; genus Hyphomicrobium_A. The sequence continues at coordinate 16,875 of JBAZYB010000029.1, read as the reverse complement.
AGTCGGCCTTGGAGAGGGGCTGCGCGAAGGCCGGGGTAACTTGTCCCACAGCGATGGCTAAGGTGAGGAGCCCGGCAATCGGGCGGCGTAGGGAGACGTGCAACGCAATCATGTCCTTCGGTGTGCAGGTGCTCCCATCCGGAACCCGCGCTTAACCATCTAACCATTGCAAATATTCGGTGTCGATTGCGCTTGCAGCATGACAACGCCGGCAGATGGGGCCGCGGAGCGGGCCGGGAGGCTGGCCGATGCGGCCGCTCGCTGCATGTTGAGGCCAGTTTAGGGGCGCTCAAAGGTCGCGTCCGGCGATCACAATTTCTTTCAAAATTGCAGTGATCGGACATTCGCGCAGCCGGTCCTTTTACCAATTCGGAAGGGACACGCGGCTTGTGCGAACCACCGATCGCTAGACGGTTGGTCACCGACTTAAGTGTGGCGACGATACAACACAGGGTTGCGGTATTAACGAAGTTTGCAGCGCAGCAATTCGCAAGGATCGCGTTCCGTCATAGAATTGTTGCAGGCGCTCAATTTTTCGGAAGCAGCTCTATTCAATGGTTTTTCCTGGTTTTCACCGGAGCGCCTGGAATTTAACGATGCAGGTTCCGGCCCATTTGATTACCCGCGTGAGTGGCAGTGGCGAGGATGCATATGCGCCATCGTTTCGCCTTAACGCGCGGCCAGAAGCCAGCCGCCCTCAACGGCCGACGTCGTCTGTCGGAGGTCTGGGGGTGGCGATGGAGGCACGTTTGCCATTCGGCTGCTCGGCGACCTTGGAAACCGACTGCGGCAAGGTGACCAATCGAACTTCGGAGCCGTTCCCGCCATCGAGACACCTTCAATACAGCTCGTACGGTGCGGTACGAGACCTCGTCGTAAGCGGCGTCCCCACAAGGGTAGCGGGCCTTCAGCCGATTGGCATCGTTGCTCAACCGAGGAAACGAAAAAGAGAGAGTTTCAGCCACAAGCTCTTGTCAGCGCGGACTTATGTGCTCGCGCGGACCGGAGTCTGCTGAGGGTCGATCGACTTCGTCTAGTATGCGAGCGAGTCCAGTTAAGAATATGAAGAATAGCGAGAAAATGAAGGCAGCTTGGGGTAGCATTTTCGTTCCGGGTGGGCGCAACGGCGTATTGCTCGTGCACAGCCTGGGCGGCTCGCCCATCGAATTGAAGTTCGTTGCCCATACATTGGCGCAGCTTGGCTACACGGTTTACTGCCCGTTGCTTCCCGGTCTTGCCGGTGGCACCGACGTTTCCGGTCTGTCGAGCTGGCAGGACTGGTACGCGGCACTCGAGCAGGCACACGACGAACTCATGCAGCATTGCGATGCCGTGATCGTAGGTGGACTCTCGGCTGGCAGCATGCTGTCGCTGCGGCTGGCGGCTCTGCGTCCGGAGAAGATCCACGGGCTGATGCTGTTCTCGCCGACGTTCTGGCCGAATGGCTGGGCTATTCCGTGGTACTTCAGCCTCGTAAAGCTCATTCAGCAGAAGTGGGTTGCGCGCCTCTTCAAGTTCCGCGCCCGTCATCCGCACGGCATCAAGGACGAGCGCCTGCGCAGCTTCATTCTCGACAGCGTGCAGTCGGAGGCAGACTCCATCGAGGATCTGTTCTCGCGCGGTGGCGGTCTGGTGATGGAATTCCGCCGCCTGGTGGCAAACGTCAAGCCGCTGCTCGGCAAGATCAAACAGCACGCACTGGTCTTCCATCCGCGTCATGACGACCAGAGCGACCTGTCGAATGCCATGATCCTGCAGCGCAAGCTGTCAGGTATCGTCGAGGTGGTTGTACTCGACGACTGCTACCACATGGTGACGCTGGATCGGCAGCGGCCGGTGGTCATGGAGCGCGTCAAGGAATTCGCCGGTCGCCTGACCGCGCGCCTGGACAAGATACGCGCAGAAGAGGCGCTGGTGGCATCGACCGATGCGCAGCAGCAGGACCAGAGCCGCGGCGAAGGACGCGGCAGCGCGAACTGATCCCGTCGCGGGGAATCAGCGGTTTCAACAAAATAAAAAGCCCGGCTTCGCAGCCGGGCTTTGTCGTTTCTGCAATCTCGATTCCGAAAGTCTACTCGATGACCGGGCGGACGGCAGGAACCGGACGGGGCGCTTTGATGGGAGGCTGGGCCGCGACATGCACCTTGCGCGGGGCTGCCTGGGCCTGGCTGGCTTGATCGCAGCGCGGCAGGTCGGCGGGCGCGCGGCGCCAGGAGAACGACTTGGAGAAGAACTTGATCCCCTTGTAGCCAGTCAGCGTCAGCCGGTCGCGCGCGGACAGCGCGATCGCCGCATCGAACTGGGCACCCTTTTCTGGATCATAGACCCAACCGTTGTCCCAGCCGCCGCTGACCCGCTGCAGCGCGCCGAGAATCGGCAGGCCGCAGATCGGCCTGCGGCGCTTGGAGGGGTCGGGATTGTAGCCGTCGGTCAGCGGCTCGCCCTTGCGATTGTTCGGCTCCTTTAGCCAAACAATGAAGCCGCACAATCGGTTAGCGCTTGCGCCGGAGGGGCCGCAAGGGCGGATTTCGACGGCACCTTTGCCCGTATGATTGATCCAAACTCCCGTTTCGAGAGGTGGGCCGGCGTTTGCGGCGCCGGCGCTCAATCCAAGCAAAAGTCCACATACGGATGCTTTAGCCCAACAATTCATGGGCTTTTGGCGCTTTGAAGTCGGAAGATCATGACGCATGGTGGCATCACCAATATTGTGTCAGAGATCGGGGTCGCATTTAGACTTTGAAAACGGCGAAAGCGGGTCAGACGTTCACAGAGCCGCAAGTCTCCGCGAAAAAAGGTAAAGAAGAATTATCCTTGTTCGGTCGATCTTACGTCTTTCTTGACGTCTTCCCGTTAACGCCCGTCGAGCGCGTCCGGCCCCTCTCGTTTCTAAATGGAGCGCTGACGCGTTATACTTAGGCATCTCTTAAGCATGAGTTTGCCTTTTCGAGGCCAAGTTGGCGGACTACCAGCGGCGCGCGCCGCGGTCGGCGTATGGCCGATTGTAATGCCCAACTTTGAGTGGAACTGAGCTGATGATCCTGACGCTTGCCTTTCGCAATCTGTTCCACGATCGCATCCGTTTGGCGGTCACCCTGGTCGGCATTCTCTTCTCGATCGTGCTCGTCGCCGTGCAGCTCGGGCTTTATCTCGGCGCCAGCAACATGATCACGGCCAACATCGATCACGCCAAGGCCGATCTGTGGATCACCGCTTTCGGCGCCAAGAGTTTCGAGGACGGCGGGATGCTGCTGACGCCGCGCGAACGCCACCAGGCGCTAGCGACGCCGGGCGTCAAAGCCGTCATTCCGCTCGTTGTGCGCTTCGCTGAATGGCGCAAGCCGGAGGGCGGGTCGACGCGCGTGGTGTTGGTTGGAACCGACGCCGAGGACGGTGGTCTGGTGCCGTTCGACCTCGTCGAGGGCACCTGGGAAGACATCAAGGCTCCGGAAGCAATCGCCGTCGACAAGAGCTATTTCAATGAACTCGGGATCAAGGGGATCGGCGATACAGCGCAGATCGCCAACGGCCGGATTCGGGTGCGGGCACTGACCGATGGGGTGCGCTCGTTCACTCAATCGCCGTATGCCTATACCACCCTTAACCGCTCGCGCTCGCTGTTCGGCGACACCGACAATACGACCTTCTACCTCGTGCAGCTGCAGCCGGGCGCCAACGTCAAGAAGGTTCAGCAGGACCTCGCCGGCCGCCTGGAAGGCGCCGAGGTTCTTACGCAGCAAGAGTTCCGAGACCGCAGCTTGAAGCAGTGGCTGTTCCGTACCGGCGCCGGCGTGGCGCTGATCGGCGGCGCCCTTCTCGGCAGCCTCGTCGGCACGGTCATCGTCGCGCAGACCCTCTATTCGAGCACCAAGGACCACCTGAGCGAGTTCGCAACGCTGCGTGCACTCGGGTCATCTTCGGGATATATTCACAAGGTAATCCTCGCGCAGGCCGGCATCAGCGCCGTTGTCGGGTATCTGCTCGGGATCTCGATCGCACTTACGATCCTCGTGCTCAGTAGGAACACAGCCTTGCCCATGGTGATGACGCCAGGGCTGGCGTTCTGGCTATTCACGCTGACCGTCGGTATGTGCGCCATCTCGGCTTTGTCGGCGATCGTCAAAGTCACCAAGATCGACCCAGCAACGGTATTCAACAGATGAGTCCAGAGCCCGTTCTCGAAGCCATCGACATCGTCAAAGAGCTGGGCTCCGGTGCCGGCAAGGTGCGCGCCGTCAAGGGCGCCAGCCTGGCGCTGATACCGGGTGAGCTCACACTGCTGATGGGTCCATCCGGCAGCGGCAAGACAACCCTCCTGTCGATCCTCGGATGCATTCTTACGCAGACCTCGGGGACGCTGAAGGTCGCCGGTGTCGACACCACCAATCTCAATCCCGAAGAGATGGCCGATCTGCGCCGCAAGCACATGGGCTTCATCTTCCAGTCCTACAATCTGTTTCCGACGCTGACGGCGCTGGAGAATGTTCGCATTGCTCTGGACGTGCGCGGCCAGAAGGGCTTTGCCGCCGCCAATCGCGCCGAAGAAGTTCTGCGCGATGTCGGTCTCGCCTATCGGCTGAAAAGCTACCCGGGCAACCTTTCAGGCGGTGAGCAGCAGCGTGTTGCGGTGGCGCGTGCCATTGCTTCGTCGCCGTCCATCGTGCTGGCCGACGAGCCGACCGCCGCGCTCGATGGCGAGAACGGACATGCCGTCATGGCGCTACTGGCGCGCATCGCCAAGGAACAACATCGCAGCGTTCTCGCTGTGACTCACGATCCACGCACGCTGAGCTACGCCGACCGCGTCGTGCGCATTGAGGACGGTCGCATCGTCGGCGAAGAGCGCCGGCCAGAGGGCCTAGACGCCCCGGAGATTACAGATCTTACAAAGAGACGGAAGGCCCATGCTTAAAAAGGTCAATCCTACAGCTATTACTCTCGGTATCGCTGGCCTGCTGGCGGTCGCCGTTGGAATCTATGTCAACAGCGTGAGCTGGGGACCGGCTGGCGAACAGAAGAACACCCAGGCGACAGCTGCTGACGGCACCAAGTCGGATGGGAATAGCAAAGACCCGGTCATGAATACGACCTGGGCTGCTTCAGCTACGGGGCGCGTCGAGCCCAAGAACGGAGAGGTTCGCGTCTCCGCCGATATCCCGGGCCGCATTGTCGATATCCCGATTGCCGTCAACGATCGCGTTCTGGCGGGCGATCTGCTTGTACGCCTCGATGACGACGATGCGCTGACCAAGGTCGTCGCTGCCAATGCCGAAGCTCAGGTTCGTGTGCGCGAGCGCAACGAAGAAGATGCGCGTGGCCTGCAGCTGGAGCGGCGCAACGCCGAGGATGCCGTCGCCAATGCCGAGCGTGCCGTTTTCGGCTCGCAGCAGGAGTTCGATGATGCTCTCGACGAGAAGCGCAAGAAGAACGGCCCCGAGGCAAGCGTCGATGCGGCGCGGTCCAAGCTCGAGGAAGCGCGGAAGTCGCTTGCCGACAAGAAAGCGACGCTGGCTTCGGTGAATGCGAAGTCGGGCATGCCGCTGCCGACGCGTCTTGAGTCGGCGCTGACTATTGCGCGCGCAGAGCTCAATGGTGCCGAGCTGGGTGTCGAGCACACGCGCGTACGTGCTCTCAACGATGCGACGGTGCTCAACATCGTCGCCAAGGAAGGCGAGATCGCAACGCCGTCGCCGGAGAATGCGCTGGTTGTGACCGGTGACGTTTCGGCGATGAAGGTTCGCGCCGAGGTCGAGGAGCGCGATGCGGCCAAGATTCATGTCGGACAGCGCGTCGTGGTGCGCGCCGATGCCTATCCGGACCAGGACTTCGAGGGACGTGTAAGCACGATCGCGCAGTCTCTGTCGCAGCCCAACATCATCTCGCGCGGCCCGCGCCGCCCGAACGATGTCGAGGTGCTGGAGGCGGTTATCGATCTCGATGGACTGCCGCCACTGCTGACCGGCATGCGCGTCGACGTGTTCTTCAAGCACGATGCGACGGCGTCAACGAAGTAAGCCGCTTCAGTCGACTGGTTTTTGAGAACGGGCGCATCGCAAGGTGCGCCCGTTTTTATGTGCGCCTCCGTTCCCTGCCGGGAGCCGGTCGCCGGGCGTGTGTTCGGTTTTGCAAGCGTGAAGGCTTTGGCGAAGCCTGCGCCAGTGGATGGGCGCAGAGCTATTCGGCGGGTGAGGCGGCAGGGCGCGGCGGCGCTTGCTCCGCTGCGACCTGGGCCAGGTACTCCGGGGATTCGTCGGTTGGACCGATGAAGCGTCCGAATACCCGCCATATCAGGTGACCGACGTCGTCCATCACCGTGAAGAACGAGGGGACGAACACCAGCGACAGCACCGTCGAGACCAGCAGTCCGCCGATCACGGCGATGGCCATGGGGGAGCGGAACTCGCCGCCGTCGCCGAGGGCCATGGCGCTGGGCACCATGCCGGCCACCATGGCGAGCGTCGTCATTACGATCGGGCGGGCGCGCTTGCGGCCGGCGTCTATCACCGCTTCGATGCGCGGCACACCGCGGGCCACTTCCTCGACGGCGAAGTCGACGAGCATGATGGCGTTCTTGGTGACGATGCCCATCAACATGAGCAGGCCGATATAGACCGGCATACTCACCGAGTTGTTGCTGGCGAGAAGCGCCAGAACGACGCCGCCGAACGAAAGCGGCAGCGACAGCAGAATGGTAATCGGCTGTGCGACACTGCCGAAGAGCAGCACCAGGACGCCGAAGACGATCATCAAGCCGGTGCCCATGGCGGTCATGAAGCCGGTGGCGACCTCGTCCTGAATTTCCGCATCGCCGGATGGCTGGAGACGGACGCCGCTCGGCAGTTTCTGCTCATCGACGACCTTCAGGAACTTGTCGCGCGCATCGCTCATGGCGTAGCGGGATTCCAGATCGACGCCGATGACGGCGCGGCGCTCGCGGTCGTAGCGATTGATCGAGCTCGGTCCGCGGCCGAAATTGACGTCGGCGACGGCAGCAAGCGGAATGGCGGTACCATTCATGTTGGTGACGCGCAGGTTCTTGAGGCGCTGCATGTCGGTGCGCGCGTCTTCCTCGATCTGCACGCGGATCGGAACCAGCCGGTCGCCGGCATTGAACTTGGCGAGGTTGGCGTCGATGTCGCCGATGGTGGCGACGCGGATGGTCTCGGCAATGCTGCTCGGGGCGACGCCCAGCCGTGCAGCGGCGTCGAACTTGGGAATGACGCGCAGCTCGGGACGATCGATGGCGGCGTCGGCGGCGACATTCTTGAAGCCGGGGACCTGGCGCAGTGCGCCTTCCAACTTGCGCACGGCATCGCCCAGCTCATCCCCGTTGTGGGAGAGCATGGAGAACGATAGCTCGCGCTCGCCGCGCTCGTTGACGTACCAGACCCGCACATCAGGAGCGTCGGCGAGCTTATCGGCGACGACGATCTTGATGTCCTTTTGCGTGAGGTGACGCTCGGTCTTGGGTACAAGATGAATGAAGAGGGCGCCCTTGCGTATTTCCAGGCCGCCTGTCGGAGAGCTACCGCCGAGGACGAAGACGCTGTCGATCTCGGGAATCGACTCGAGCATTTTCACCAGCTGGTCGGTGGAGCGGCGCGTGTCTTCGAGTGTCGAGCCGGGTGGCAGCTCAACGGATACGACGAGGCGCGAAGTATCCTCGTCAGGCATGAAGCCGGTGGGCAGAAGCGTGGTGGCATAGATCGAGCCGGCGAACATTCCGAGACCGACGACCAGGGTCAGATAGCGAACCTTGAGCGTTGCCTTGAGGAAGGCCACGTAGCCGCGCATGACGATGCCGTTGCCCTCGTGCTCCTCCTTGACAGGGCGCATGAGGTAGGCCGCCATCATGGGTGTGATGAGACGCGCGACAAGCAGCGAGATCAGCACAGCTACGGCGACGGTGAGGCCGAATTGGCGGAAGTACTGGCCGGCGATGCCACCCATGAAGGAAACCGGCGAGAAGATCGCCACGATGGTCAGCGAGATGGCGATTACGGCGAGGCCGATCTCGTCGGCTGCCTCGACAGCGGCGCGGTACGGTGACTTGCCGGTGCGCATATGGCGGACGATGTTCTCGATCTCGACGATGGCGTCGTCGACGAGAATGCCGGTGACGAGGGTGATGCCGAGCAAGCTGACAAGGTTGAGCGAAAAGCCGAGCAGCTGCATTGCCCAGAAGGTGGGGATGGCGGACAACGGCAGCGCTACTGCGGCGATGAGCGTGGCGCGCATGTTGCGCAAGAAGATCAGCACCACGAGCACCGCGAGCGCGGCACCTTCGAGCAGGGTCTCCATCGCCGATGTGTAGTTGCCGCGCGTGTAGGCGACGGCGTCGTCCACCATGGTGAGGCGGACATTGGGATAGCGCTGCTGCATATCGCCGAGCTTGGCGGCGACGACATCGGCGACCGACAGCTCGCTCGAGCCCTTGGAACGGAATACGGCGAAGGTGACTACCGGCTCGCCGTTAAGGCGCGCGAATACGCGCTGCTCGCTGGCATCGTCGATGACGCGGCCGAGGTCGGAGAGACGAACTTGCCGCCCGCCAGGAAGAAGGATTTTCGTTTCGGCGAGGTCCTCGACCTTGCGGGCGCCGGCGAGCGTGCGGATGGCCTGCTCCTGCCCGCCGACCTCGCCGCGACCGCCGCCGAGATCGACGTTGGTGGCGCGCACCTGGGTATTCACCTCCGCGGCCGTAATGCCCAGGGCCAGGAGACGGTCGGGGTCGAGAAGGATGCGCACCTCGCGGTCGACGCCACCGTAGCGCTCGACGCGGCCGACGCCCTTGAGGCCCTGCAGCTGACGCTTGATGACGTCATCGACGTGCCAGGACAGCTGCTCGAGTGTCATCCCCGGAGAGGAAGCCGCATAGGTGAGGATCGACTGTCCTTCGACGTCGATGCGCTGCACGATCGGCTCGTTGATGTCGCGCGGCAGCTTCAAGCGGATCTTGTCGATCGCGTCCTTGACGTCGTTGACGGCGCGGTCCTGGTTCACCTCCAGGCGGAACTCGATGACGGTCTGCGACTGGCCATCCGTCACCGTCGACATGATGTGCTTCACGCCGGTAATGTTGGCGACGGAGTCCTCGATCTCCTTGGTGACCTGACTCTCAAGCTCGGCTGGTGCGGCGCCCGACTGTACCACTGTGATTGATACAAGCGGCACGTCGATGTTGGGGAAGCGCGTGACCGGCAAGCTCATGAAGCTGATGGTGCCGAGCAGCGTCAGCACTGCAAACAGCACAATCGACGGCACGGGCCGGCGGATCGACCAGGCGGATATATTGAGGCGCATTAGCGTGCCTCGCTGATCTTCGGATCGGGCTCGACCGCGCGCACGGCGTCTCCGTGGCGCAGGAAGGTGCCGGCCCGCGCAACGACGACATCGCCGGCGGCAACACCCGACCGAACTTCGACGAGACCGCGCGCGATAAGCCCGGTCTCGATCGAGCGGCGTTCGACGCGCCCATCGCGGACCACCTGCACGAAGGCGCCAGCGGAGTCGAATACAACCGCTGAAGATGGCACGGCGAGACCGTGGCTGCTCGCAGCTGCGATGCTGCCGCGAGCAAAGGTGCCGATGCGCAACCGCGGATCGGCGCCGAAGAAGATGCGTACGCGGCCAAGGCGGGTCAGCTTATCGACCTCGGGCGAGACGAGGCGCACCGTGCCTTCGACGTTGCCGACGCCGGCAACATCGACCTGCGCGGTCTGCCCAGTCGATATCTTGGCCAGCTCGGTCTCGATGACCTCGGCGTCGAGTTCGATCTCGCTGCGAGCGATGATGCGGAACATCGGTTCGGCGGCGCCTGAGGCCATGCCGCCGATGCGCGCGGTGCGTCGGCTGACGAGGCCATCTGCCGGGGCGGTGACCTCGGTGTTGGCGTGCTTCCATGTCAGCTCGCGGCGTTGAGCCTCGACTTGCAGCTTCTCGGCTTGCGCCAGCCGCAACCCATCCTGCGCGGCATTCAGCTGAGCGGCCGTTGTCTTGGCGGAAGCCTCTCGCTGGTCGAAAGTCGTGCCGGAGAGATAGCCAGAATTCTTCAGCGGTTTGGCGCGCTCGAAGTTCGCCTCGGCTTCGGCAAGCCTGGCCTTCGCCTCGATGATCTGGCTCTCGCTCTGCGAAATGGCGGCTGCCGCTCGGGCGAGCGATGCGGTGTTCTGGGCCAACTGGGCGTCGAGAGATTCCTGCACCAGCGTCGCGAGAACGTCGCCCTTCTTGACGCGGTCGCCTTCATCGACGTTCAGCTTGAGCACGCGAAATCCTTCGATCTCAGGTGCGACGAGAATCTCATCACGGGGCACGAGCGAGCCAGAGACGGTGATCATTTCGGTGAAGTCGGCCTCGACAACCTTTGCGACGGATACGGCGGGGGCGGGAGCCGGCGCGGGAGTCTTCTGCGCAGCTTCCTTGCGCGCTGTGTGCCAGTCGCCAAAAACGGTCAGGTAAGGGACGATCTGCGGCACCATGTGGGGGCCGAGCAGCAGCACGCCGGCGCCGAGTGCGGCCGCCGAGAACACCGCTAGGAGAAGCCGCTTCATAGTTGCTTCTCCTGTTGGAGCGCATTGCCGGTCGTCGGCGTTACCTCGGACTGAACGTTGAGGAGCTTACCGATCAGCGACATGACAGCAGGCACGAGCGTGTGCGCGTCGAAATTCGGGTCGAGTGCGCGACGCATGGAAAGGCCATCGCCTATCATGGAGAAAACCTTGGTGACGGTTGGGATGTCGAGACCGGGGGCGATGTGACCTTCGGCGGCGAGCTTGGCGAACAGCTTCTCGAAGCTTTCTTCGACAAAGCGATCAACGGATCGATAGATCTCGCCGACGCGCGGGTTGCGGATCGATTCAAGCCCGATCTCGATGCACATGGTGAGCTTGTGGGCCGGCTGCTCGGTGAAGTAGTGGGTGCCAAGCTCGGATAGGGCACGCATGAAGTCGGGGGCGGCAGAGACCTCGGCGAAGCGTTCGGCGAATTCGTGGCGATCACGCTCGGCGAGGCCGGCGATCAGGTCCTCCTTCGATGCGAAGTATACGTAGAGGGCGCCAGAGCTGACGGCGGCTTCTCTGCAGATGTCCTGCATCGTGGTGCGATGAAACCCGGCGCGCGCGAAACAGATCTCGGCTGCGTCGAGTATGTGCTCTCGGCGTGCGTGCTGGGTGGCTGGTTTGAGCTTGGGCATGGCGGCGCCGGTTAAAAACTTCCTATTGAGGGTGCAAGTATGGCACGAAACAAAACGGACGACCGTTTTGTTTGCATGACATCATGGCGCACTCGTGGCTCCTGCGGTGTGCCTGCAACGTTTTAGGGCGATGCCATCCGGGCCGTCCGGGCCGGCGGTCGGGGAGCTGATGCAGAGGTCAGGCGGGTCAGAACTGGGCGAGCCAGTTGACCGTGGCATACGGGTCGCGCAGGGACTGGGCATCCTCCAGGAAGCGGCCGGCAAAGCCGCCTGCCAGCGAGACTTCGCCGCCCTGCCAAGCGTAGCGTACGAAAAGGCCGGCCCGGGCATCCTCGCCCAAGTCGTTGGCATTGATGGCGCCTTCGGCGCCAAGGGATACATCAGCGAAGACGCGATAGCCGCTGCGCAATCGCGCGGCCGAGGTTCCGTGGGCGCTGCTCCACGACAGGTCGAGCGACGACCAGGCGGAGCGATTGATGTTGAGCCATAGCTCTGTCGCCAGTTTCGGCCCAACTGATTGACCTTGCACCGGATTTTCTGGGTCCAGGGGGGTAACGTCGTGCTCGACGACAGCGATGCCGACGAACGCTTTGGCGGTGAGCGGGCCCCATTGCTTCTGGTATCCGACGAGCGCTTCGCCATAGCTCGTCTGGGCATTGAACATCACGACCTCGCCGCGACGTGCGCCGACGTAAGAGTACTGACCGTAACCGCCGGCCACCCTCAGACGCAGGCCCTCGGCGTACACGTGACCGTAGGGAGCGACCGTCGCGCCGGAATAGAGCAGCCAGACATGGCTCGAGACGTCGGCGCCGGTCCAGACCTCACGCCAGCCGTATTGGGGCTCAGCGGAGAGGGGCCCCGCGGACAGCGCGACGAGGGCGAACGCGGATGTGACCGCAGCCGCCCATCGGCCTGTTTGAAAATACGTTCCCCGCATACGCACACGCACTCAACAGCGTCCAAAAGAAATAACTGTGGATTAACTATATTGGGCGTTATCTGCAACACGAAGTCAATCAGAATGGACACCGTCGGATCGGGGTAGGCGGATGTCGATAACGTTTACGCGACGACTCCCGATTGGCGCCTGTGCAATGGGATTTTTTCTGTCATCCTGCCGCCTGCAACGCTCGCTAAGATTATTTTCATCAGGGTTGTTTCAAACCCTCAATGGAGGCGGCCTCCAGCCCCGGCTCCCCCGCCGCAATCAGGCCGTCCATACAAGGGAGGACGTACCATGGTTGCCCCTGCGCCCAATTCGCATACGAACGGCAAGTCTCCGACACACGGCGCGTTTCAGTTCGCCTTTGGCGGATTAGAGGCGTTCGGCCAAGCCTATGACCCCTTCCTGAAGGGGATCGCACGCACGCAATTGGAATTGTACGGTTTCTGGAACCGGCGTGCGCAGGCCTACATGCAGATTCCGGCGCGCTTGGCGCAGTGCCGCACGCCGCAGGATATCGCCAACGTTCAGACGCAGTTCTGGCGGTCGGCTTACGAGGACTACACCGACAGCACTGGACGGGTGGCCAACGCGCTGGCGGCGTGCGGGGTGCCCAACCTTGCCTCGTTCGTTTCCGACGAAGTTCGTGCCGCACACGACTATATCGCCTTTCCGGAGGTCAAGGAGCCGACGACGAACGGCGGTCGCACGCGCGAGCGCAAGGCAGCCTAGGCCTGCACTTGTTGCGCCGTGATGTAGACCGGCGGCTCGTGCCCGTCCTGGTGTGGACAGGCACGGCTGGCGGATTCGGCCTACTTCAACTCGGCAAGTGCTTCCTTGAAGCCCTTGAGCGAGATCGGGATGCCGATGCCCGCTTCTTCAGCCTGGAAGATGATGAAGATGGCCGTCTTGCCGTTCTGCAGTTGCTCGACCAGCGGATCATCGACGACGACCTGGGCATAGCAAGCGAACGTGTGGCAGCGCAAAAACGGTGCGTGGCCGACATCCTTATCGTCGATCTTCAGGCCGAGTCCGGGCGGCAGCAATATGCCGAGCGGCGCGAATACGCGCAAAACGCGCGTCCCATTGGAGAATTTCTGGAAATAGACGGTGAGGCCAATGTTGTCCTTGTCCTCGGCCGTCACGCTTTGCACCAGAGCGCAGACTTCGTTTTTGGCGCCCGGCGGGGGATCTTTGCAGACGATTTGCCAATCGCCGTGCTGGCCTTTGACGGTGCCTTCCTGGGCGGTCGCCGGCACCAGGGCGAAAACGAAAAGTCCCACAGCAAAGATGGTCAGGCGCGCCGCGCAATTGCAAATGGCTCGCGCTGGAAGTTTTGACGCGCTGCGGCAAACGACGCCGTCAGACGATGTGATGTGATGCACGCCCTGCTCCCGAAGAATGCCGGCGAATTCGCCGCGCTCCGTGGTGTTACCGGAATCGGGCCAAAGTTTGTACCTGATACAGGTCAGGAAGCGGCTGATGCACAGAGCAAATCCCGTTGCCACAACGCGTGGAAATGCCGCATCAAGCTTGACTTGAGACATGGAAATCTATTGTGCTTCTAGTTGACGAGGGGACGTGTGTCCTGCGTTCGGCAGCCTTGGCGCCGACGCGGTAAAGACGGGCGAACTGAGCTAAAAAATTCAGCGCCTGTTCGGGGAGGTTCTCGGCTGACGGGCCGAGCAGCACTTGGGAGCGGATGAATGTTGAGACGACTGCTTTGCTCGGCGCCTGCCGCAGCACTTGTAATGCTGTTGCTCGGGTCGTTTGCGTGGGCTGGCATGGGCCAGCCATCGCCGGGTGAGTTGGGGATGCAGGGTGCTGCCACGCCAGTGGCAGAGGCGATCCACGATTTCTATAATTTCGTCAACGCGATCATCGTAGCGATCACAGTCTTCGTGATGCTGCTCATGCTCTACGTGATGTACCGCTTCAATCACCGGTCCAATCCCAACCCTTCGACGGTGACCCACAACACGGCACTGGAAGTCGCCTGGACGGTCATTCCGATCCTCGTGCTCGTCGCCATCGCAATTCCCTCCTTCCGCCTCCTGCATCTTCAGTACAGCTACCCGAAGGCCGACATTACGCTGAAGGCCACCGGCTATCAGTGGTACTGGGAGCACGCCTATCCGGAGCTGGGCATCTCGTTCGAGACGCGCATGCTGGATGACGCGAGCCGCGAGGAGTTGATCGCGCAGAACATCCCGGCGCCGCGCAATCTGGCGGTCGACAACGAAGTCATCATCCCCGTGGGTAAAGTGGTGAACACGCTCATCACCGCTGCGCCGGACGGTGTCATCCACGACTGGACCGTTCCCTCGTTCGGCTCAAAGGTCGACGCGGTTCCCGGGCGCATCACCTCCACCTGGTTCAAGCCGACCATTGAGGGCGTGTTCTACGGACAGTGCTCGGAGCTTTGCGGCAAGGACCATGCGTTCATGCCCATCGCTGTGCGTGTCGTGAAGGAGGAGGTGTTCAACTCCTGGATCGATATGCAGAAGCAGGCGCTCGCCGTCGGTGCGGCCGCCAGCGCCGAGAAGGACAAGGAAAAGCGCAAGGAGCTGCTGAAGCAAAAGAAAGAGCTGCTTCTCAAGGCCAAAGGCATCGTCCATCAGGCGGCGCTGGAGCAGGCCGGTGTGCGCCACTTCGCGAAGAACGATGGCGCGGCGCTGGCCAAGTGACGCGCAGCTTCGCGGAACCTAGATGAGCTCCGGGCCGAGCCCGGCAACGAACACCGACCTTAAAGGCGAACGTACCATGGGAAGCACCACTACAGCAGGTCATGACGACCACGACCACGCCCCAACGGGGCTCAAGCGCTGGCTGTTCTCTACGAACCACAAAGATATCGGTACGATGTACCTGATATTCGCGATCATCGCGGGCCTTATCGGCGGCGCTCTCTCGGTGGCCATGCGCCTCGAGCTGCAGGAGCCGGGGTTGCAGTATTTCGCCGACGGGCACGTGTACAACGTGTTCGTTACCGGTCACGGTCTCATCATGGTGTTCTTCATGGTCATGCCGGCGATGATCGGCGGCTATGGCAACTGGATGGTGCCACTGATGATCGGCGCGCCGGACATGGCCTTCCCGCGCATGAACAACATCTCGTTCTGGCTGCTGCCGGCGGCACTCACACTGCTGCTGATGTCCATGTTCGTCGAGGGGCCTCCGGGCGGTTTCGGCGCCGGCACCGGCTGGACGGCATACGCGCCACTATCGACGTCCGGTCACCCCGGGCCGGCAATGGATTTCGCCATTCTGGCGCTGCACATCGCCGGTGCGTCGTCGATCCTCGGCGCCATCAACTTCATCACGACCATCTTCAACATGCGCGCGCCGGGCATGACCCTGCACAAGATGCCGCTGTTCGTGTGGTCGGTGCTGGTGACCGCGTTCCTGCTGCTGCTGTCGCTGCCGGTTCTGGCCGGCGCCATCACGATGCTGCTGACGGATCGCAACTTCGGCACTTCGTTCTTCAATCCGCAGGGTGGCGGCGACCCGCTGCTCTACCAGCATCTGTTCTGGTTCTTCGGTCATCCTGAGGTCTACATTCTGATCCTGCCAGGCTTCGGCATCGTCAGCCATATCGTGTCGACCTTCTCGAGGAAGCCGGTGTTCGGCTATCTCGGCATGGCCTACGCCATGGTTGCCATCGGCCTCGTCGGCTTCATCGTGTGGGCTCACCACATGTACGCCGCCGGCATCAGTGTGAATACGCAGGCCTACTTCGTGTTCGCCACGATGGTGATCGCGGTTCCGACAGGCGTGAAGATCTTCTCCTGGATTGCCACCATGTGGGGCGGCTCCATCGAGTTCAAAGTGCCGATGCAGTGGGCACTAGGCTTCATCTTCCTGTTCACCGTAGGCGGCGTCACCGGCGTCATGCTCTCCAACGCCGGCGTCGATCGCGCGCTGCACGACACCTACTATGTCGTGGCTCACTTCCACTACGTGCTGTCGCTGGGTGCCGTGTTCGCCATCTTCGCGGCCTGGTACTACTGGTTCCCGAAGATGTCGGGCTACATGTACAACGAGACGATCGGCAAGATTCACTTCTGGCTGACGTTCATTGGCGCCAACATCCTGTTCTTCCCGCAGCACTTCCTCGGCCTGTCGGGCATGCCGCGTCGCTACGTCGACTATCCGGACGCCTTCGCGTTCTGGAACGGCGTGTCGTCGATCGGTGCCTACATCACGGCTCTGGGCACTCTGGTGTTCCTCGTCGGCGTGCTGGCCGCGTTCATGTCGCGCAAGGTCGCGGGACCCAATCCGTGGGGCCCGGGTGCTACGACCCTCGAGTGGACGCTGTCGTCTCCGCCGCCGTTCCACTCCTTCGAGACCCTGCCGCGCATTCAGGCGAGCGAGCATCACTGACGCTCGGTTCGATGCAACCAATTACGGGCGGCGCAGGTTGCGCCGCCCGCAACACCAAAGATGAACATCCGCCGCTGGTTCTCGTCCGTCTGCGGACATGGATCGAAGCGGCGGCAAGGCCAAGCAGGACCTTCAGAATGGAGGCCGATGTGCGGTCAAGGGGTGGAGTGTGATGCAAGGGACGCCGCTGGATAGTGACCTGGGCCGCCTGGCTCCCGTTGACGGCGGGAGCGTCGGCGATTTCATTCAGCTGTTGAAGCCGCGGGTGATGTCGCTCGTCGTGTTCACAGCGTTGACCGGGATGATCGCGGCGCCGGGAAACATTCATCCGGTTATCGGCGTCATTGCGCTGCTT
>JBAZYB010000028.1:0-24597 GCA_041659545.1 Hyphomicrobium sp. | reverse complement strand
CTGACCCGCAACCTCGGCGGCGCCTTCGGTCTTGCCGGGCTTACGACGATCCTCAACAGCCGGACCGATCTCCACCTTGCGCGCTTGCATGAGTCCATCACCTGGTCCCGCCCACCGGCTATGGAGACCCTCAACGCACTGACGCAGCGCTTTTCCGCCTATGGCAGCGACGCGCAAGCGATGGCATTGAAAACACTCATGCAAATCACGCACCGCCAAGGTGTCGTCATGGCCTTCTCGGACGTCTTCTTAATGCTCACGATACTGTTTGCCGGTCTCGCGCTTGCGTCCATCGTCGTCAGCAAACCGTCGGCGAGCGCAGGAGCCGCTGGCCATTGAAGTGTTCAGGAAAATTGAGGCGATAACGTTTTGGACGCCACTTCAATCCACTCGCGGCGCTTGTAAAGTTCGCTGATTAACCTTTGTGCCATCAGGCCGACAAAATGCCGCGCAATATGTTCCGGTGAGGGCACTGGACTGTATCGCTTCCGGAGATTGCATCGTGACCGAGTGCAAAAGGGCGCTGTCGGCGTACGTGCCGACGCACGCGCCGGCCCCAAACACAATCGACTTCACCATCCCCCTGCAAGTCTACATTATCGAAACGATTGAACGCGAAACCCGCGCCAGGCTGCTAAGGCAGTTTGCACTGGTCGCTACGCTTGTCGCCGGCATGTTTGTCGGCCAGTGGCCAGTGGCTTTCAGCAGCGCCAACGCGGTGCCGGGCGTTCCGATCAGCGCCCACGCTGCCGGCGCACGTACCGTGGCGCCTGAATTGATGATGCGCCTCGCGTTCGCCCCCGGCTTCAATTAGCAAAATGGGTGATTGCGGCGTCGGCGCGTGCCGACCGCAATCGCCCGACTTCACAGCGTAGGGACGCTACGAAATCATAGCGACGAGAAGCGCTATGCTGAGGGATAAGCCCCCGGATATCGGTTATCGCCAGCCCGCGGCCGGGTGCGCTAACGCAGCCTCAAGACCGGACATCTTTTGATTCTGCGGGTCATAGCGCAGCGCGACCGGAGCGCCGACGGAGCAGCCATATGCCGGCGAGCAGGACGGCGATCCCAAGTACCCCGAGTAAACCAAGGTAGAGGCCCCAATCAGGATCGGCCGCGGGTGTACCGGACGTGAGACACGATAGGTAGATTGTCGAGCCGCTGACCGAGCCCCACAGGATCACGGCTTCTCGATCTTCTTTCCGGGCAATCCAGATCGTATCCGTAGCAATCGAGCCGCGCTTACTCTCGATCGTGTAACCGGCACGTTTGTAGTTCTCCTCGGTGGCCGGAATAATCACAGCAGGGCCGCCGTTGCCCGGAGGCCAACCAAGGAAGGCATAGTTGGAACTGCAGGTCCGGCCCTGGCTGGACGCGATCTGACCTATGAGTTTCTGCTTGTTGGCAAGATTGTCGTTCGTCCAGGTCAGTGCCCCGGGGGCAACCGTGACCCCCGTGCGCCAATCGCGACCCATCGGCCTGTCCTCCGCCAACGCTGGTGTGCCAATCAGCGCCACGAGCACAGTTAGACCGATCCAGAGTCTCGCCACCAAGCCACTCATCCACTACCCCTGAAACGCGCGCGCCTCACTCATCGACGCGACATATCGCTATGCGTTTTGCGGCAGTCCTTTTGGCCGAAAGCGCCGCCCCGCGCCAGCGGAAAGCGGCATAAAGGTCAATCAGGAGGCCAGCGCGCTGAGTTCGGCAAATTCGCTATCGCTGAGTCTGATGTTCACCGCCGCTACGTTCTCTTCCAGGTGCTTGACCTTCCCCGTTCCCGGGATGGGCAGCATGACGGCGCTACGCCGCAGCAGCCACGCGAGAGCGATTTGCCCCGGGCTTGCCTTGTGTTGGTGGGCGATGGCATCGAGCCGCGATCCCGGACGCGCAAGCTCACCGGCCGCAAGTGGAAACCATGGAATGAAGCCGATGCCGTGCGCTTCGCAATGCTCGAGCACCGGCTCGCTCTTCCTGTTGGTGAGGTTATAGAGGTTCTGCACGGTCGCCACCTGGAAGTGCTTCTGCGCCGCCTGGATGTCATCAACGCCGACCTCGCTCAGTCCCACGTGGCGGATCAGCCCTTCCTTCTGCATCGCCGCAATAGCCGAAAACTGCTCGTCGCGCGAAACGTTCGGATCGACCCGGTGAAGCTGCCATAGATCGATGCGCTCGACACCTAGCCGGCGCAAACTGACGAACACCTGCTGACGCAGATAGTCTGGATTGCCGCACGGAACCCAGTTGTCGGGTCCGGGCCGTAGCAGGCCTCCCTTGGTGGCGATAACAATCCCTTTGTAAGGATAGAGCGCTTCGTGGATGAGCCGCTCGCTGACCTCGGGGCCGTAGCTGTCGGCTGTATCGATCAGGTTGATGCCCAGCTCCGGCACGCGCCTGAGTGTGCGCAGCGCCTCGTCGCGATCGGCCGGTTCGCCCCAAACACCCTTTCCGGTGATCCGCATGGCGCCGTAGCCCAGCCTGTACACGGCAAGTTCGCCGCCGATTTTAAATTCCCCGGACTTTGAAGCGTCGGCGGTGCCCATGTGATGACATTCTCCATTATTGCGACCATCGGCGTAGCGCAGGCGCTCGCTCATAGCGACCTGGATGAAGGTCTAGTCAATCTATATGTCCGTAGGGTTGGTGGTCCCTTTATAGGCGGCCCGCGATTAGACTTACAGCGGCCGGCCAGGGTGGGGGCGCAAGAACTTAGAGTCGCAGCAGGCTCCAAGGAGGCGCCCTGAGAATTTTTCGCGCCAGGCGATTGAAGAGCAGCGACAAGCCACCAGATTCATAGACGACGTCAATACGCATGAGCATAGAATTGAGGCGTGCAAATCTGCGCCGTAATGCCAGTGCGGCTGGCTGCACGCGTTTTCTCTGCCCGCCTTGCTCCTTGGCGACGCCGAGGAGAAATTCGGCCCACTGCGGCGCCACATGGGAGAGTTGATACCGCTGCCGAACGTCGCGTCCCGCATTCGCCGCTATAGTGGAGCGCTCCAAGGGGCGCTCGATCAGCCGCTCGATCGCCGCCATCCAGGCGGCTGGGTCGTTGCCCACCAGCAGCCCAGTCACGCCGTCCTCGATGACATCCGCGTACGGAGGAATATTGGAGTAGATACCGGCGAACCCACAGCCGCTGTACTCGCGATACTTGTTGTCCGTCTTGCAGCGGTTTGCATCATGGTCGAACAGCGGCGCTAGCCCGATCGCCCAATTCCTCTGCCGTTGGAATTTAATGTACCGGCCGTAGTCGCCATCGTATGGAAAAAAGCGAACGCGCGGACCCGCAGAAATCCCGTTGGGCATCGCTCCCGCAAATTCGAACACAACATCCCGAAACGTGTGCAGCGTCGACTCGATGATGGGCGCAATCACGTCGAGGTCTGCAGCGCGCGACGTGCTGCCGGCGAAGCCAATACGAACCTCATTGGTAGGTTCGCACGTTACGCCATCGACGAGCGTAAAGTCGAACGACGCGGGCAGAACCACCACCCGCTCGTTAAGGCGCGACAGGAAACGCGCCAGCTCCGCCGAACTCGTGACGACAAAGCGCGCATTCTTGACCGTGAATTCCAACGCCTTTCGAACACGAGGATGGCGATAGTATTCGGCGACCGCCGTGCCACCCGTGATCTTCCAGAAGTTGTCATCGATGTAGTAGATGTAACTTCTCCCGGCATTCTTGAGCGCGCGCGTCCACAGCACGGTTTCGGGATCGCAGCATCGAATAAAGAGCGGCAGTATCTGGGGCTGGAAGTCGTCCGCGCATAGTTCCTTCAGCTGTCGCTTCTTGTAGCCGACCCCGTGAGACGCGCAGGCCGCGACGATCTGCTCGATGATCTGTGTCGTGGCGATGTCCGCCTCAACAACGATGAGCACCTCTGCTGCTGTCATTTTCTCATCAATCTGCGCGTCGTTATTTCGATGCGACGTTGAGGAGCGGAAATGGGATCTGTCCCGC
Source organism: Hyphomicrobium sp. (assembly GCA_041659545.1). Taxonomy (GTDB): domain Bacteria; phylum Pseudomonadota; class Alphaproteobacteria; order Rhizobiales; family Hyphomicrobiaceae; genus Hyphomicrobium_A. The sequence goes on along the minus strand of JBAZYB010000028.1, from coordinate 20,633 downwards.
CCCGGTCGTAGTTACGGCCTAACACGATCCGCGAACTCCCTCTGGCCGGTCCAACACGCAAACACCGTTTGTTGTTGGCGGTGTAGATGGACGTCGATTGCTGCACCCATCGATGCGACGTCGAGGCGAAATTCCTGGGCTGGCCTGGAAACAAGTGGCTCGAAACTGACCGCAACCTTCATGGGTGTCGACGTGGCAGGAAGACGAAATTGCATGGTCCTCAGGGGAAGATCGGGCCGCTTTGCCGCGCTGACAGCAATCGTGACATTGCATTGTTGGCCGCGGTTCGTCAGGAACAGCGTTAGACCGTCGATCTTGTCTGCTGTTTCGCTAGCACGCCAGCACTCACAATCGCGAGACACCTCGCGTAATAGCTCGTTTCCCTTGGCGGCCACAATATCGACCTGTGCATCAAGGAGCCGCTCCGCAAGCTGCATGAGCTCAGCAACCGCATCGATAGCCGAGCGCAGTGCGTGAGGCTGGAAAGGGGCAGATCGTGGCACCCCGGCAGCACAGTCGCCCGCCGTTGGTCTCAATGTTTTGCGCTCAAACGCCTGATTGTACGTGTCCATCAGCTCGGCTCTGACATAGGAGGGCCGAGCGAGCACCGAAATTGTTCGATTGGCACGAGATAGAAGATCGGCTCGTTGGGCGGTATTCATGTGCAGCGCTTCCGATATCGCTTGGCTCAACGAGGTCTCGCTAAGATCTGTTACGATGAAGCCGGAATAGCGATGCCGGATAAGTTCGCTCACCCGGTCCCCGCCCGTCGCAACGACAATGACCCCCGATGCCATGGCCTGAAAAACCGCGAGTGGCGGCGATCTACCGTCCAAGTCGACGACCAAAATGTCGGCCCCCTTGAGACAATCGAGAGTGACGTCATCTGGGCTCAAAGATGCGACCGCCACATTCTGTGCCGCCCGTGCTGCGATCGTCTCAATCTGCCCCCTACGCTCCACCCTTGGACCTGCCACGACAACCTCGCGAATGGCATTCGGATGCCATTCTCGCTCCACGTTGCGTGCAAAAAGCCCGAAGTATTCTTGGTCGACCGGAGGCATCAGTCGACGAGCAGGACTCCCAGTGACCTTTGACCACTTGCTTGCATCCCCGACCAACGAGCAAAGGATGGCGTCGGGCGCCCCTGTCGCGCTGCTCATGCCATATTGGTCCAGACTGAATACGCAGGGGACGTTGAGCAACCCCGCGAGCCGGGACATCGCCGGCATCGACGCCGCCGCGTGTATCAAGCCCACCTCATGCTGGCTCAGCCTATCCATTAGCGAGCGCGTCTCTTCGTCGATAGGGAGCCCAGCCAGTTGACCCGCCGGCCTCCCAATCACAACAAGCTCCGCCCCGCCGCTCGCGGTGTTCCAACGCTGCTTGTACAGCTCTATGTCGGCACCGGACCCAACGAGCCCGATCACATCGAATCCGATGGATCTGGCTAGTTTGACCTGCTGCAGAAAATTCAGCGCGGCTTCATCGAGCGACTCCTGGAGTGCAAAAAGTATCCGCCGCGGACCCAGGTGCCGATGCAAATCCGCAGCATCGAGCACGCAGAGGAAGTCATCGGCTTGAAGCACCGGTCCGGCCTCCAAGCCTATTGGACACGAGACGTGCGGCAGAGTTCCTGCGGGGACTGAATCGCCAAACCGAATGCAGGCATGAGATCGACTGACCTGTTCACTAATCTCGGTGAAGGCCAACGATCCCAGTGCCGGAACCACAGGTGCCAAGCCACTTTTTCCAACGCCGGCCGAAGCATCCCCCAACAGGTAGACGAACGTCTTTTCGGACTGCCGCGTCTCTAGCAGGCAGGTTGCCGCATGCGACTGGGTGCCAGCGAGAATGATCGTCTCACACTCCTCGACATCGGCGCCACGCAGTTCGGCCTCCTGCACGTAGCAGTGGCGGAATTGACAATTCGGAAGCTGAGCCAGCGGGCCAATTCTGGCCTCCGCTGCCGTCGACAAATGCGGCTTGACGACGAGCAAGCGGCGCTGTGATCGGCGGCTTTGTCCTGCCACGGCCAGTTCGTCTGGGGGGCAATAATCACTGTGCCGCGCGATGAACGGTATGATCTCAGAACGACGGATGTGATCGAGCTCGCGGCCGGAATAGCCCCTCAAATGCTGCGTGCCAGTGACATCGTAAGAGGAAATGGCCTCAGGCAGCAGCAGAGCGTTGCGCTTTACTTCCAAATACTGCCTGGAGAGAAGATAGTTGAGCGATATGGTTCGCCCGAGCGAACCCTCCTCGTTGGCGCGCACGCGCGACACGGTTTCGTCCACCCAGTGAAACTCGAACTCGCGTGACATGCGCAGCCAGAGGTCATAGTCGGAGTACCGCCGCGCGAGCACATGCGGATCATAAAGCCCCACGCGGTCGAAAACTGCGCGATGATGGAGCACACTATTGTTGGCGATGTAGTTGCTCGCCGATAGCTGGCCATAGCTGAACGGGCCGCCCAAAATGCCTCTGGCTATCGAGCCGTCTGTGCCGAGCAACTCAACTTCAGCATTGCCATACACGACCGCACTTGCACCCAGGTCGGCGGCAACGTCCATACGGGCCGCCAGGCTACCGCTGGTCCAGATATCATCATCGAATTGGTAGGCAATGAATTCGCCGCGAGCCATGAGAATGGCTTGATTGACACGCAGGGCGGGCAAGCCGCTGTTCATCTCAAAACGCAGGACAGCTATCCGGTCGTCCCTCTTGAGATAATCCGCGAGGACATCCTGTGTCTCATCCCGCGACCCATCGTCGACAACGAGTAGTTCAAAATCGGAGTACGACTGCTCCAGAACGCTTTCCAACGCGCGTTGCAAGTGGCCGCTGGCGCGCGCGTACGTGGGAAGTATGATGGATACGCGCGGAACCCGGGGCCCAGCCTTGCCGCGGTACACTTTCAGGTCTTTGGAAAACTCCTGACAAAGCACGGATCATCCTCCACGCGTTGCGTCTGTCAACTAGGAGAGGCGACCAAAAAGTCCCCGGTGTCGGCTCTTCAAGAATGCATCCCGGCGCCACTCGTAGAGCCGCCAGTCCTTACCCTGCACTTGTATGAAAAGCCGTTCGTGTGGATTGGCCAAAAATGGTTGGAACGATCCGACGAGGAGGCAGCTGCCGGCCAGCGGTTCAGCCCGAAGCGCCACGCAAGCGAGCGTCGAGCCGAACGCGTCGCAAATGGTTGCGATGGGCGCAGTGAGTGCTGTTTGATAACTGTGCGCGTCGGCTACCATCGTCAATCTCGATATCGCTCCCGGACCTGCGGCGCCTTCGACTACCAGGCCCATTCCGGGTCCGAGGGCGTCGGACAGGCGCAGCCTGTGGCTGCTCGTGAACCAGGGAGCGAGCACGGCATGTTCAACGAGAGGGCGGAAGGGATCAGATATGAGCTTCGAAAGATCAGGATTCAGCCGTCTGCGCACGGCGTGGATTACGCGCCTTGCACGCTGCGCCGAAAAGCCACCCTTCTTGGAGTTCGCCACCGCTGCAACGGATACCATGCCGCCCCCAACCGATCGCCCCATACCGATGCATCAGCGGACTTACCGGCGCCGTGCAGCACCCGAGCTCTAGACACGCTCGTGCGTCAAAGGGCGCACGTCCGCACGCAAACTCAGTGACATCCGCACCATGCCGTTCGCTCGCGACTCTTCTGAAAATCCGCACGCCGAATAAACTCTCATCGCGCGCGCGTTGTTCTCATAAACTTCGAGATACAAATACTGGAGTCGAAGGACTTCAGCCGAGAACTTCACCAGAAGTGCGCAGCTACGGCGAATATACCCATTGCCGCTCTCGCCAGGCGCGGCGAGAAAGCGGCCAATTTCACCAAGGCCGCAGCCATAAGTTCCATAGACCGCGCATTGCCCGACCGCGCGCCCGTCGACCTCGACAATGAAATGGTAATCGTCTTCCTTTCCAAGATATCGCGCAAACCAAGCGCGATGGTCATCGGCAGCGATGGTGTCCTTCGTTTTGAACCAGATCCGTGCGTCGTCGCGGTTACGCCAAGACAGCGTGGCCGCTAGATCACGTTCCTCAATCAGCCTGAGTTCGACGACCCCGTCGCTAAACCTGTTGAAATGGCGCTTCATTCGGCGGCGCACGCGGCTCCCGCACTCGCGTGAGCTATGGATGGATCGGCGTATTTGCAGACGAGCTCGCTGATCACATCCACATCGGCTTTGGACATGCTGAGGTGTAGCGGGAGCGAGATGATTTCCTGGCTCGCACGCTCGGCATTCGGGCACGTCCCGCGGCCGAAAGCGTACATCCGATACTCGGTGTTGTCCCGGTAGTGGACACCTGGGAACACATCGTGCTCGTTGAGGGCAAGCATCAGCGCGTCGCGATTTTGCACCCGAATTTGGAAGAGATGCTGCGATGACTCGCAACCAATCGCAGTGGTCACGATCCGTATGCCGTCGCGCTTCTCCAGATTGCTCGTGTACCACCGAGCGATCTGGCGACGATAGGCATTGTCCACGTCGAGATACTTCAACTGCACGAGCGCGATCGCGGCCATGATTGAATTGCCGTGATATTTGTAGCCGACGTCTTCGACGTCATAGAGCCACTTATATGCGCCACGCTCTGCGGTGCGGGCATAGGTGTCCTTGTTGATGCCCAGCCACGTTAGCCGGCGCACGCGCTCGTCGTCCTCCGGCGCGCTAAAGCAGATCATCCCAGAATCTGCTGTGGGCAGGTTTTTTACCGCCTGAAAACTGAAGACAGTGGCATCGGCGCCGCTACCGACGTGCCGGCCCCGCAAGCGTGTCCCAGCCATGTGGGCGGCATCGAGAATAAGGCTCAGATTTCGCGTGCGGCAGAGCTCCTGGACGTGCTCGAGTTGGCCTGTATTTCCGCCCATGCCGACGAACATAACAGCGCGTGTTCTGTCGGTGATCCGGCTCTCGATGCTTTCTGCATCGAGGCAGAGACAGTCGTCAACGTCGGCAAAGACCGGTCGCAGCCGCGCATACAGGATCGCGTGGTTTGTCGAAACGAACGTCAACGGCGTCGTTATAACTTCATCACCATCGGCCCAGCTGAGGCGCTTCTTGAGCACCTCAAGGGCAAGATGGAGGCCAGCTGTATTGGAGTTGAGAAAGTGCGCGTGCTCAACCTGAGCGTACTTCGCCCAAGCATCTTCGACGGCGACCGTCTTGTAGCCAAGACCTGTCCAGCCCTTCTCGAGGCACTCGCCAATTGCGGTCAAACATTCGTCGACACGAAACTTCGGAATAAAGAGCTGCGTCGTCATCGAGAATGGACCCCAAAAAAAATCGCATGCACGCCCAACAACCCGGCGACCGATGCAAAAAATACCGGTGCCAGACGAGTGGTAGTTTCGGCGAGTGCGACAGCAAGTTCGCACCGTGGTTGAACTCTTCGGTCAGAAGAATTTACACCCGCCCCACGTCGGTAGAGGCGTTGCTGTTTTGAGTAATCCACAGATCAGCAGAACGTTTTCGTAGTTCAATCTGCGCCAAGGAAGAGCGCACAAAAAAGAGAATACAACCAAAGCGCGAAACCGGAGAAACCGCATCGCCCTGGAATTCAAAAGCAAATGGGAAAATTGGGAAGCTAACGCCATTGCTTATGCTGCTCAGTTATACAACTATTGCGGGAATCCGCGTTGGAACTCCGGTGCATCGCAATTTGAGTTGGGTCCGCGTCCGCCACCCGACGACGGCAATTGCAACCGGCCCGGTCGCAGGGCGAGCATCATGCGGGCGTTCGATGGGGCTTGGCGGAGGGGGTGGGATTCGAACCCACGGTGGGCTTGCACCCACGCCGGTTTTCAAGACCGGTGCCTTAAACCACTCGGCCACCCCTCCATGCTCACTTCCGCGGGCAGGGGAACCTATAGCGGCGCACCGCGAGGCTCAAGCTGAGCCCCACTTTTACCCAAACTCAAACTCGCTTTGTCATCTTGGCGCCACGCGGGGGCCTGTCGCGGCGGGTATCCGTCTGGGCGGACGAGTCCCGCCGGCAGGGCGGCGGACATGTAGCGTATGCGCGAAGACAGCACCACTGCGGCGGAAACGCCGTTCCATTTCGGCGACATCGGCAGATCGCTGCGCTGTTTTGTGCACAAGACGGCTGCCGCCGGGCTTGCTGCAAGCATCCTCACGCTTGCCGGATGCTCGGGCGGCTACAACACGGACCTTGGCGTCAGCTCCAGCCCCCGGGTGGTGGACGCGGGAACCGTTCCCAAGGGTGGGGGTGTCTACAAGGTGGGCCGTCCGTATCGGGTCGGCGGGCGATGGTATCACCCCCACGAGGATCCAAGCTATAATCGCGTCGGTACCGCCTCTTGGTACGGCGACGCTTTTCATGGGCGGCGGACGGCGAACGGCGAAATATACGATATGAACGCGCTGACGGCCGGCCACCCGACGCTGCCGCTGCCTTCTTATCTGTATGTCACCAACCTTCAGAACGGACGTACGGTTCTTGTCCGCGTCAACGACCGCGGACCTTATGCCCGCGACCGGATCGTCGACCTATCATACCGCACCGCCCACACGCTCGGCTTCCACCACCAGGGACTGGCCCGCGTGCGCGTGCGCTATGCCGGACGCGCCCCGCTCAACGGCGATGACAGCGCCGAGCGGCGCTTCCTCGCTCAGCAGTCCTGGTACACAGGCCGCCGCGTAGCCAGTGCCGACGCGCCCATCACGACCGCGTCGATCACCCGCGACCAGCGATCGCGGCTCGGAGCGGGGGCGGTCCAGCAGCCGACCCGGCTCGCCGCTGAAATAGCGCGGACCTATCTCCGCATCGGCCCATTCGCCACGCAGGCCGAGGCCGAACGCCTGCGCTTTATGCTCGGAGGAAATGATCCGAGCGCCATCGAAACGGTCGGTGGCGCCTACGAAGTCAGACTGGGCCCCTATAACGAAGCGGCCGCGGCAGCGGCCATGGCAAGAGTGGCATCGGCGGGCTTTGATCCTGAGGCAATTACCCAGCCGACTTCGGGAACAATCACCTCGAATCGTTGACATCTGCGGCACACTGACTTGAATAGCGGTCTGATCCCTCCATTCCGCCAAAGTGCAGGAGCGCAATGCCCTTTTTCCTTCACTGGCGCATTCGTAGCGCTCTCATCGTGCCGATGCTGCTGCTCCTCGTAGCTTCAGCATTGCTGGTGCCGCATCTGGCGTCGGCACAGGGCGGAGGCTTCAATAGCCGTGCCAAAGCCGCCGTGCTGCTCGATGCCGACACCGGCGCCATCCTTTACCAGAACAACGCCGATGAGCTGCTCCCCCCGGCGTCCGTCTCCAAGCTGATGACGGCCGCGGTGGTGTTTCGCGCCATCAAGGAGGGACGCCTGAAACTCACCGACGAACTGACGATGAGCGTCCATGCGTGGCGCACGGGTGGCGCGCCCTCGCGCACCTCGTCAATGTTCGTGCCGGTGAACACTGCAGCGACCGTCGACGATCTGTTGAAGGGGCTGATCATTCAGTCCGGCAACGACGCCGCCATTTGTTTTGCAGAAGGGCTCGGCGGAACGGAGGAGCAATTCGCCAAGCGCATGACGGTGGAGGCGCGCCGCATCGGCCTCACCAAGTCGACGTTTGCCAATCCCTCGGGCCTCTATGATCCAGCCCAGCTGATGACGGCACGCGAGATCGCCCAGCTGGCCATGTACATCATCAAGGAATATCCCGAGCACTATCCACTCTTTTCCCAGCGCCTGTTCGAATACCGCAAGCACAAGTTCTACAACCGCAATCCGCTGCTCCCGCTCGACATCGGCGCCGACGGTTTGAAGACTGGGTTCGTCAAGGAATCCGGCTACAACCTCGTCGGCTCGACCGTCCAGAACGGCAAGCGTCTGATCGTCGTCGTCTTGGGACTTGCGACCGAGTCCGATCGAACCGCAGAAGCCAAGAAGCTTCTCGATTGGGGTTATCGCAGTTTTGCGCCTTTCAAGCTGTTTGAAGCCGGTGAGACCGTCGGCAGCGCCCGCGTGTGGGGTGGCGAGAAGTTCTATGTGCCCCTCACCGGCAACGGCCCGATCAAGGTCATCCTGCCTCGCGTGCCCGAGAACCCGCGCCTCAGGGCCGAGATCATCTACGACGGGCCGCTGAAGCCGCCAGTAAAAAAAGGCGACCAGGTTGCGGTCCTTCGAGTCACCAGCCAGACCAATCAGGTCAACGAGGTGCTGCTCTACGCCGCCGAAGATGTCGAGCCTGGCGGCCTCATGCGCCGCGGCCTCGATTCCCTCGCCCACCTTGCCCTGAGCTGGGTCCGGTTGTAGCCCATAGGGACACGGCGTGTTACCGACGCCGCTGATCTGTGGGCATAAGGACGGCGCTCGGTGCTCGGCAAATTCATTACCTTTGAAGGCGGGGAGGGGTCCGGCAAGTCGACTCAGGCGCGGCTGTTGTCGGAGCAGCTTTGGCGCGTCGGCGTGCATACTTTCATCACCCGCGAGCCGGGAGGCTCGCCCTTCGCCGAAGCGCTGCGCAAAGTCATCCTCGATCCCAACATGCCGCCCCATTCGGCCCTGTCGGAAGCGCTGCTGTTCTACTCGGCGCGCGCAGACCACCTCGACAACACCGTGCGCCCGGCCTTGAACCAGGGACTGTGGGTAATCTGCGACCGCTTCATCGATTCAACGCGCGTCTACCAAGGGCTCGCCGGCGGCCTGCCGACCGAGACCATCGATGTCTTGAACCACATGGTCGTCAGCCCGACGTTCCCCGATCTCACCATCCTGCTCGACATTCCCGCCGAGTTGGGCCTGGGGCGTGCGCACAGCAGACGTCTCGACAAGGTCAATCCCGACACCGAAGCCGACGCCTACGAAAAGCGCGATCTCGCCTTCCATTGGAAACTCCGCGACGCGTTCCTGCAGATTGCCCGAGGCGAGCCCGAACGCTGCGTCGTCATCGATGCCGCGCAGGATGAACGGGACGTCTTCAATGCCGTTTGGCATGCCGTTCAGTCGCGCCTGTTTGCTGTGGCACGCTAAATGGCACGCCGTCCCGTCAGCGCGGACATTGAGGAACTGCCCGAAGCGGACAGGCTCGAGGAATACCCGCATCCCCGCCAGACCGAGAAGCTGTTCGGCCATGTCGACGCCGAACGCGCCTTCGCTGAATCCCTCTCAGGCGGCCGTGTGCATCACGCCTGGCTGCTTGCCGGACCCAAAGGCATAGGCAAGGCGACGCTCGCCTATCGCGTCGCCCGCGCTGCACTCGCGAACCCCAACGAGCGCGATCCTCTCGGCCAAAGCCTCGACGTCGACCCCAACACCATCGCCGCGCGCCAAGTGCGCGCGCTGTCGCATCCAGGGCTCCTGGTCATTCGCCGCCCCTATGACGTCAAGGCAAAGCGCTTTGCCACAAGCATCCCCGTCGACGAGGTGCGCCGACTGCGCAACTTCCTCGGCCACCGCGCTGCGGGAGACGGCTGGCGTATCGTCATCGTCGACGAAGCCAACGAGCTCAACGTCAATGCCGCCAACGCGCTGTTGAAGTCCCTCGAAGAGCCGCCGAGCCGCACCGTCTTTCTGCTCGTATCATCCGCACCGGGCCAGCTCGTGCCGACGATCCGCTCGCGCTGTCGCATGCTCGCGCTATCGCCGCTTGGCGAGAGGGATTTGCGTACTGCCGCAACGCAGGCGATCACCGCAGCGGGGGGCAATCCGCCAAGCGACGCCGATTGGCCGCCACTGGAGCAACTGTCGGCCGGCAGCGCAGGTCGGCTGCTCGGCCTTCTGGGCGCCGGCGGCCTTGACCTGCAGGAGAAGATAAACCGCATCTTGGGCCTGCTCCCGCGGATCGACTGGCGCACCGTCCATACCCTTTCCGACGAGCTACAACCCATGGCAGCAGAGACCCGCTTTCAGCTGTTTTTCGAGCTTCTGCTTGATAGGCTGTCGCGCCTGATCCACGTCACCGCCACCGGCGAGGGAGCCGCAGAGGACCGCGCGCTGGCGGACCGCCTCATTGGCGAGGGCCGGCTTGCCTCGTTCGCCGCGCTGTGGGAAAGAATAGCCCGCGAGAAGGCTGACACGCTTGCGCTCAATCTCGATCGCAAGAGCCTGATCATCGAGACCGTCGCGGCACTTTCTACCGCCGCGCAGGATCGAAGGCCCGTCTGAGAGAAGGCCCGCTGAGAGATGCACGTTCAGCGCCGGATCATGACCATCCTTCCGCGCCCCGCCCGAATGTGATGCGGCCCGGCAGGCTGCGTGCCGGAATTCCGACGTTGCAGATCAGCATCCCTATTCCGAGGACCCATTGTCCATGAGCGGGCGCCAGAAGTTCTACATCACCACCGCGATTTCCTACCCCAACGGCCAGCCGCACATCGGTCACGCCTACGAGGCTATCGCCACGGACGCCATCGCGCGCTTCGAGCGCCTCGACGGCAAGGACGTCTACTTCCTGACCGGCACGGACGAGCACGGCCTGAAGATGAAGCAGACCGCCGCAAAGGAAGGGCTTACGCCGCGCGAACTCGCCGATCGCAACGCCAAGCGCTTTCGCGAGATGGCCGGGCTGCTCGGTCTGTCGAACGACGACTTCATCCGCACGACCGAGCCGCGCCACTACCTCTCGGTCGAGGAAATCTGGCGGCGCATGGAGATGGCGGGCGACATTTTCCTCAAGGCTTACGCGGGCTGGTACTCGGTCCGCGACGAGGCCTTCTACAACGAGAACGAGACGACGCTGGGCGAGGACGGCATACGCCGCGGCCCGCAGGGCACGCCCGTCGAGTGGACCGAGGAGGAGACCTACTTCTTCCGCCTCTCGGCCTACCAGGACAAGCTGCTCGCCCATTACGCGGCCAATCCCGATTTCATCCTGCCGCCGGAACGGCGCAACGAGGTGACGAGCTTCGTAAATATGGGTCTGGAAGACCTGTCGATCTCACGCACCACGCTCGACTGGGGCATTCCTGTGCCCCACTCCGATGGCGGCGAAGGCAGTGGCGCCCAGCATGTGATGTACGTCTGGGTCGATGCGCTGACCAACTACATCACCGGTGTCGGCTTCCCCGATGAGAAGGGGCCCCTCTGGCACTATTGGCCGGCAGATGTGCACGTCATCGGCAAAGACATCCTGCGCTTCCACGCCGTCTATTGGCCGGCGTTCCTCATGTCGGCGGGCCTCGAATTACCCAAGCGCGTGTTCAGCCATGGGTTCGTGCTCTCCAAAGGAGAGAAGATGTCGAAGTCCGTCGGCAACGTCGTCGATCCCTTCGATCTCGTTCACGCCTACGGGGTCGAGCAGGTGCGCTACTTCTTCCTCCGCGAGGTAAACTTCGGCCACGACGGCAACTACAGCGCCGAGGCCATCGCCAACCGCATCAACGCCGACCTCGCCAACGACCTCGGCAACCTCGCGCAGCGCTCGCTGTCGATGATCAACAAGAACTGCGATGCGCGTGTGCCCGAGCCGGGGGAGTTCACCGAGGCGGACAAGACGTTACTCGACGCCGCAGACGCTCTTTATGCCAAGGCGCGCGACGCCATGGATAAGCAGGCGGTGACCAAGTACCTCGATGCCGTCTGGGCCGTCGTCGGCGACGCAAATCGCTACTTTGCCGCCGAGGAGCCGTGGGCCAAGAAGAAGACCGATCCCAAGCGCATGGAGACGATCCTCTATGTGGCGGCCGAGATCGTCCGCCAAGTTGCGATCCTGGCATTGCCCGTGACGCCCCACGCCGCGACAAAGCTGCTCGAGTACTTGGGCCAGCCCGACGAAGCGCACACATTCAAGGCGCTGGGTGCCTCCGGTCGCCTCGCGCCCGGCACGGTGCTTCCCGAGCCTTCGGGCGTCTTCCCGCGCTATGTCGCGCCCCAGGCGGACGCGGGCGACGAGCCGGCGCCCAAGCCGAAAAAGGAAAAACCCGCGAAGGAAAAGTCCCAAAAGGACAAAGCTGCCAAGGGTCAGGAATAAGCGACACCGATGCTCGTCGACCACCACTGCCATCTCGATTTTCCCCAGCTCACCGCCGATCGCGCCGGGCTGCTGGCGCGTGCCAAGTCGGCCGGCGTCGGGGTGATGGTGACCATTTCGACGCGGGTCAGCCAGCTGCCGACACTGCTCGCCATCTGCGCTGAACATGACAACATCTACTGTTCCGTCGGCACGCATCCGCACAACGCCGACGAGGAGCGCGGCATTCCGGCCGACGAGCTCGCGCGCTTGGCCGAGCACCCGAAAGTCGTCGCCATCGGCGAAGCGGGGCTCGACTATTACTACAAGAAGTCGTCGCCCGAGGCGCAGGAGGAGGGCTTTCGCGCCCACATCGAAGCCGCGCGCCGCACTGGGCTGCCGCTCGAGATTCACACACGCGAGGCCGATCAGGACACCATCGCCATCTTGGAGGACGAGCACGCCAAAGGCGCGTTCCCGGCCATCCTGCATTGCTATACGGGCGGCCCCGAGCTGGCGCGTCGCGCCGTCGAGCTGGGGCTTTACGTGTCGTTCACCGGCGTCATCACCTTCAAGAAGTCGCAGGCTCTGCGCGACATCGCCAAGGCGGTGCCGCTGGAGCGTCTGCTGGTGGAGACGGATTCGCCCTATCTCGCGCCAGAGCCCTATCGTGGCAAGACCAACGAGCCGTCATATGTCGTCAACACCGCCGCGACGCTCGCCGACGTGAAAGGCATTTCGCCCGCAGCGCTGGCTGAGGCGACGACGGATAATTTCTTCCGGCTGTTCCGCAAGGCGAAGCGCCCGGACGCAAGCGGCCCTGCCGCCGCATGAGCTATCGCGCCACCATCCTCGGCTGCGGCTCCTCCGGCGGTGTGCCGCGCATTGGCGCCATGTGGGGCGCCTGCGATGCGACGAACGCCAAGAACCGCCGTCGGCGTTGCAGCGTGTTGGTCGAACGCATCGGTAAAGCCCGTCATACGTCGGTGTTGATCGACACCTCGCCGGATTTGCGCGAGCAGCTTCTGAGCGTGCGCTGCGAAGCCCTCGACGGTGTGCTCTACACCCACGATCACGCCGACCACACTCACGGCATCGATGATCTGCGCATGGTGTCGTACGCGATGAAAAAGCGCCTCGACGTGTGGGCGGACGATCCGACCCTCAACAGCCTTACCGAGCGCTTCGGCTACTGTTTCGAGAAGCCGGCCGGTTCGGCCTATCCGCCGATCCTCAATGCCCACCCGATCGAGGCGCCGACACCGATCCGCGTCGAAGGCCCGTCCGGTGCCATCGAAGCAACACCGTTTCTGCAGGCGCACGGCGATATCGGCACCCTGGGGTTCCGCATCGGCGGCTTTGCCTACTCGCCCGACGTGAGCGACATCCCCGCCGCTTCTCTGCCGCTGCTGGAAGGTCTCGACGTATGGATCGTCGATGCTTTGCGCTTTACCGCGCACCCGAGCCACTTCAGCGTCAAGCAGGCGCTCGAGTGGATCCGCCGCCTCAAGCCCAAGCGCGCCATCCTCACGCACATGACGACCGATCTCGACTACGAGAAATTGAAAGGCGAGCTGCCCGAGGGTGTCGAGCCGGCTTACGACGGCATGGTCGTGACGTTCGGCTGAAGCAGACTGTCATCACGGGCAAAGCGATGCTCACGCGTCGGCGTGGTGCTTCTTCCAGTCGACGAAGTTGACCACCTGCCCAGAGAAATCGCACGACGGCGAGACAAGCTCCAGGAACAGCGGCACCAACTCCTCTGGCGCCGGCAGCTTCTGCGGGTCCTCGCCCGGAAACGCCTTGGCGCGCATCGCCGTGCGCACGGGGCCCGGGTTGACGAGATTGACGCACACCTTCGAATCTTCCAGCTCGTGCGCGTAGGTTTTGACTAGGCATTCGAGCCCCGCCTTCGACACCGCGTACGGCCCCCAGTAGGCATACTTCCCCGTTGAGGCGCCGGAGGTGACGAACACCGCACGCCCATCGTCGGAGCGCTTGAGCAGCGGATCCAGCGTGCGGATGAGGTGCCAATTGGCCGTCAGATGAACATTGATGACCTGGTTCCAGGCGTCTTCCGTCACGTGATGCAGCGGCGACAGCGGGCCAAGCACGCCGGCGTTGGCGACCAGAATGTCGAGCTTCCCCCAACGCTGATAAAGCGTCGGCCCGATCTGGTCGATCTTGTCGCCCTTGCCGACGTCGAGCTGCAGCAGCGTGGCCTTGCCACCGTCAGCGCGGATCTCATCGTCCAGCGCTTCCAGGGCGCCGATGGTGCGCGCCACGACAACGACATGCGCCCCGGCCTTCGCCAGCCCCAGCGCCACCGCCCGGCCTATGCCACGCGAGGCGCCCGTGACGAGGGCGAGGCGGTCTTTGAGTGGTTTCTTGTTCTTCATGTTCTTCGCTACTCGGCGCACAACAACGCAACGCCCGCCCGACAGCTAAACGGCCAAGGGCGGGCATGGCAACCCTTCAGCATGGAGTGAGGTCAGGCCCGGGCCTTATCCAACCTCGGCGAGCAGCGACAGCTGGCGTGGCACCGAATGGCCGCTCTGATCGGTGAGCGGGGTCGGATATTCGCCCGTGAAGCAGTGATCGGTGAACTGCGGCGCCCGCGGATCGCGCGCATCCAGACCAACGGCGCGATAGATGCCGTCGACGGAAAGAAACGCCAGACTGTCGGCGCCGAGGAACTGGCGCATGGCTTCCAGATCCTTGTTGGCGGCCAGCAGGTCGACCTTGTCGGGCGTGTCGATGCCGTAATAGTCAGGATGCGTGATCGGCGGCGACGCGATGCGCATGTGAACCTCACGCGCGCCTGCCTCGTACATAAGCTGCACGATCTTCTTGGAGGTCGTACCGCGCACCACGCTGTCATCGATGAGCACGATGCGCTTGCCGCGAATGACGCTGGCATTGGCCGAATGCTTCAGCTTCACGCCCAGCGTTCGGATCTGCTGCTCGGGCGCGATGAAGGTGCGGCCGACATAGTGATTGCGGATGATGCCCAGCTCGAACGGAACGCCGGATTCCTGCGCAAAGCCGATGGCGGCGGGTACCCCGGAATCCGGGATCGGCACGATGACATCGACTTCGGCCGGCGCTTCATGAGCGAGCTGCACACCCATCTGCTTACGGATGTCGTAGACGGTGCGGCCGGCGATGACCGAATCCGGACGAGCGAAGTAGATATATTCGAAGATGCACGGACGCGCCGGGCGCATCGGGAACGGCCGGTGGCTCTCCAGCCCGTCCTCGGTAATGACGACGACCTCGCCGTTCTCGACCTCGCGCAGGAACTCCGCGCCGACCATGTCGAGCGCGCACGTCTCCGAAGCAAGAACAAAAGCCGATCCGAGCTTGCCGATCACCAAGGGGCGAATGCCGATCGGATCGCGCGCGCCGATCATCATCTCGTTGGTGAGACCGACAAGCGCATAGGCTCCCTCGATCTGGCGGATCGCTTCAACAAAACGCTCCACGATGCGGCGCTTCGTGGAGCGGGAAAGCAGGTGCAGGATGACCTCTGTATCGGAGGTCGACTGGCAGATCGCGCCGGTGGAAATCAACTCCTGGCGCAGCGTCAGAGCGTTGGTCAGGTTGCCATTATGGGCGACCGCGAAGCCACCCGTGTCGATGTCGGCGAACAGCGGCTGCACATTGCGAAGCACCGCATCGCCGCAGGTCGAATATCTGTTGTGGCCGATGGCCGTATGGCCCTTGAGGCGCTCCATGACCGAGGCGCGGGAGAAGTTGTCTCCCACGAGGCCCATGCGCCGCTCTGAGTGGAACTGCTGGCCGTCATAGGAGACTATGCCGCAGGCTTCCTGACCTCGATGCTGCAGGGCGTGCAGTCCAAGCGCGGTTATGGCCGCCGCATCGGGATGCCCAAAAACACCGAAGACCCCGCATTCCTCGCGGAGCCTGTCGTCGCCATAACGTAGATAACCTGGCCCTTGGAGCTTCGTGTCTTCAAGCTCGTTGGCCTCGTCGAGCCGTTGAGTCATCGTCACCTCCCGCTGGTGCCGTGCCGCTGCCCGATATCGTGAACGTGCGTTAACCGTGACGGTGCCGCTGGATCAGCTCGCGCGCACCTGCCACGTGACAGAAATATGATATCTCCCAGACGCTTCAAGCGCTAATTCGTCGCTCCGGTCGTTTTCCAAGGTCCCTTGCTGTTGCGGCGGAACCGCCGGCTCTTCCGGCGGCTGCTCTCCAGGCGGTGCTGTCAACGAAGACGGCATATACGCCTCCAACAGATAACGGATCGAGTCTCCGGTACCCTTGATATAGGGAAGTGTCTTCGATTCCTTCACCCATGGCACCTGCGTATTGGGGTCGGGGAAGAACGCCTCGTAGAACATGTACGGGATAACGATCAGTACGAAGCCGCGCACCACGCCGAACAGGAAGCCGAGCACCCGGTCGACCATGCCGACCCGGCTGTCGAGGATGGCATCGGAGAGACGCGCGGTGATGAGATGCACGACGATGAGCACGATGAGGAAGATGACGGCGCCGACGACGATCTGCGCCACGGCGACCTGCGTGCCCATCTGCTGCGCCATGTCCTGCGCGAAGGGCTTATGGAAGATCACGAAGTAGAGCACCGCTGCGGCGGCGACAGCCCAGGAGATGATCGAGAGCATCTCGCGTGCGAAACCGCGGTACATGGCGAGCAGGCCGGAGATGAAACACACGGCCAGCAGCGCGGCGTCGAGATATGTCATCGGCCCTAGCATGGTCTAAGAAGCTCCATTGCGCAGCGGTTGCGGGCTGGTCTTGGGCCTGTCAGTCGCACGACGCCAGCCCATCGGCAAGCTCCCTCAAATGGGTGAGGCGGCGCGCTTTCATCTTCAAGCCGGCTGTATCGAGCTCCCCCTGGGCAGGCACTAAGGCCTCGCGGAACCCCAATTTTTGCGCTTCCTTGAGGCGCGGTCCCATCAGGGGCGTGGCGTTTATCGCGCCCGACAACGACACCTCGCCGAAGTGGACGCGTTGTCGCGGAATAGCCACACCCGACAGGGACGAGACCAGCGCCGCCGCCGCCGCAAGGTCCGCAGCCGGTTCGTTGATCCTCAAGCCGCCGGCGACGTTGAGGTAGACATCCTGCCCGGAGAAGGAGAGCCCGGCACGCGCTTCCAGAACGGCAAGCAGCATGGAAAGGCGGCTGCTGTCCCACCCCACGACGGCACGCCGCGGCGTGCCGAGAGAGGAGGGGGCAACGAGAGCCTGGATTTCCACGAGAAGCGGTCGCGTGCCTTCGATCCCGGCAAACACCGCCGCCCCCGGGCTGGACGCGTCCCGGTCGCCGAGGAATAGCTCCGAGGGATTGGTCACCTCGCGCAGGCCCTCGCTGACCATCTCGAAGACGCCAATTTCGTCGGTGGCGCCAAAGCGGTTTTTCACGGCGCGAAGGATGCGGTACGTGTGGCCGCGGTCGCCTTCGAAATACAACACGGTGTCGACCATGTGCTCGATCACCTTGGGACCAGCGATCTGCCCATCCTTCGTGACATGACCCACGAGCAGCAAGGCACTTCCGGCCTTCTTGGCATGGCGGATAAGCGCCTGCGCCGCGGCGCGCACCTGACTGACCGTACCCGGCGCTGCCTCGATGGCTTCCGCCCAAAGGGTTTGAATCGAGTCGACGACGATCAAATCCGGAGGAGGGCCGGCGTCCAGGGTGGCAAGGATGTGGGCAAGGCTGGTCTCGCAAGCGAGTGCCACCGGGGCATCCGATAGCCCAAGCCGCGCGGCACGCAACCGAACTTGGGCCGCTGCCTCCTCGCCGGAGAAGTAGACGCTCCGCCGGCCTGCCCGTGCCACCGTCGCTGCAAGCTGCAGCAGCAGCGTCGACTTTCCAACGCCGGGCTCGCCACCGATCAGCAGTGCCGACCCGGGGACGATGCCTCCGCCAGTGACGCGATCGAGTTCGCTGATGCCGGTCGAAAACCGTGGTGCTTCCTGGGTGCTGCCCTTGAGCCCCTCCAGTACGACTACCCGGCCCGAGCTGCGTCGTGCCAGACCGCTCCCTGGCGGCGCCATCACGTCGGCTTCTTCCGTCAGCGTATTCCACTCACCGCAGGATGAGCATTTGCCTTGCCAGCGCGGTGAGGTCGCACCGCAGTTCTGGCAGACGAAAGTGGACTTGATCGGCTTAGCCATCGGGATCAATCACCGCGGTCGATGTAGTGGCGATGAAAACGCGTACCGAGTCGCGTCAGCACCTCATAGCCGATGGAGTGCGCGTTGTGGCCGACCGTCTCTAGCGGCAGGTACGGGCCGACGAGATCGACGAACTCGCCACGCTCGGGCGCTGGGCCGCCGACGACCGTGATGTCGACGGTAATGAGATCCATCGAAACGCGCCCGACGATCGGCGCAAGTTTGCCACGCATGTACACGGCGCCACCAACCTCGCCGTCGGGAGCACTGGCGTGGCGGAACACGCCATCGGCGTAGCCGGCAGCAATCGTCGCGATACGGCGCGGCGTGGCAGCCCGATAACTTGCCGAGTAACCGATCCGCGCCCCGGCCGGGATGTCGTGCACCTGCAGAATGCGCGCCGAAACGCGCACCACGGGCTCCACCGGACAAATCCGTTGCGACGTCGCCTGCCCGCCGTAGATCGCGTACCCGGGGCGAACGAGATCGAAGTGGAAGTCCTTGCCGAGCATCAATCCATCGGATGCGGCAAGACTCGCACGCGCCTTCGGCAACTTGCCGCTCAGGCGCCGGAAGGTGCCCAGCTGCTCTCGGTTCATTTGATGCGCAGCATCGTCCGCGCAGGCGAGGTGGCTCATCACCAGTGCGATGTCGAGCTGGTTCACGAGCGCGACGTCGGCCAGCAGCCCGTCTAGTTCGGCCTCGTCCATGCCCAGGCGATTGAGGCCCGTGTCGACGTGAAGGGCGAGCGCCGCCGAGGACGAACCCTCCCGGCCAGCGACCGCGGCCCACGCTTGCGCTTCCTCGATGCTGGTGATCACGGGACGCGCACTCATCGCCGCCAGCTCCGCAGCCGACCCGGGCAGAATTCCGTCGAGGACATAGACCGTGGCGCCCGGAGCGAACGCCAAAGCCGACTTTGCCTCAGCGAGTGTGGCCACGAAAAAGTTGCGACAGCCGGCCTGGTAAAGAGCTGGAATGACACGGGCTGCGCCGAGGCCATAGGCGTCGGCCTTGACGACCGCAGCGCATCCGGCCGGAGCGACGCGCTTGGCGAGCGCCCGCCAGTTGGCGCGGATCTGCGCCAGATCGATGCTCACGACGCCGGTTGCGCCGGACGGAATATTGTCGCCGCGCGCCCATTCGATGACGCGGCGTGGCGCCTCATGCTTGGCGCTTTCGGCAATCGAGACGGTGCGGGCGGTCCGGTCGGACACGGGACATCTTCCCCGGAAAAGCCAAAGGTTGAACCCCACTTGTAGCGCCGAATCGGGCCGCAAACGAGGCGTCACAACGTGCTTGTCGTCCGGGCCCACGCTTGCCGAAAGCAAGCCAGGCCCAGGATGGAAGGCGAGCCGGACCGCCCGTGATGGGCCGCGGCTATTCGCGCGAATAAGATCCGACCTGGAATTCGCGCGCCAGATTGCCGAAGCGGGTGAGGTGGCTCTCGAACGACAGCTCCACCGTGCCCACTGGGCCGTGACGCTGCTTGCCGATGATCACTTCGGCCTTGCCCGACACGGACATCATCTTCTGCTGCCACTCGGTGAACTCGGCCGTGCCCTCTGCGGGCTTCAACCGCTCGACGTAGTATTCCTCGCGGAACACGAACATCACCACGTCGGCGTCCTGCTCGATCGATCCCGATTCACGCAGATCCGAAAGCTGCGGGCGCTTGTCCTCGCGCTGCTCGACCTGACGCGACAGCTGCGACAGCGCGATAATCGGCACCTGCAACTCCTTAGCCAGCGCCTTGAGGCCGGTGGTGATCTCGGTGATCTCCTGCACGCGGTTGTCGCTGCGCTTGGACGAGCCACTCAGCAGCTGTAGATAGTCGACGACCAGAAGCCCAAGGCCCTTCTGCCGCTTCAGCTTGCGCGCCCGTGCAGCGAGCTGCGCGATGGAGATGCCACCCGTCTGGTCGATGTAGAGCGGGATGCGTCCCATCTCCTGCGACACCTCGACGAGCTTGCGGAACTCCGGCTCGGTGATCATGCCACGGCGGATCTTTTCCGATCCGATCTCCGACTGCTCCGAGAGAATACGAGTAGCGAGCTGCTCGGCCGACATTTCCAGCGAGAAGAAGCCGACGATGGCTCCGTCGAGCGTCTTCATCGATCCATCGGGCTGCTGCTCGGCGCGATAGGCCTTGGCGATGTTGTAGGCGAGGTTCGTCGCCAGGGCGGTTTTGCCCATCGACGGACGGCCGGCGAGGATGATGAGGTCCGACGACTGCAGACCGCCGAGCTTGCCGTCGAGATCGACGAGCCCGGTCGACAGGCCGGACAAGTGCCCGTCGCGCTCGTAAGCGGCCGCTGCCATCTCGATGGCGGTGCTGAGCGCGTCGGAGAAGCCGAGGAAGCCCGAGCCGTACTTGCGCTGCTCGGCAAGCCCATAGAGCCGCCCTTCGGCGTCTTCGATCTGTTGCCGCGGCGACAGGTCGACGGGGCTGTCATAAGCGTTGTTGACGAGATCCTCGCCGATGATGATCAGCGCCCGGCGCGTGGCCAGATCGTAGACCGTCCGGCCATAATCCTC
>JBAZYB010000027.1:0-24950 GCA_041659545.1 Hyphomicrobium sp. | reverse complement strand
GGGCGATTTCCTGGCGAGCTACAAGCGGCAGCTTGCCAGGATGGGTATCGAGCCGTCGCTCGACCGAGCGAGCGTCGCCTATGTCGGGGAGGATAGCTGGCTTCTCGACTACGAGCGTTTTTCGCGCGTGTTTGGCGGGCAGTTCGGGGCCGGCAACGTCACGGCCCACGATTACGACGACGCCGTTGTGCGTCATGGCTGCATCGTTACCCACTTCACGTCTGAGGTTCTCGGGGTTGAGCTGGGTGCGGAAGGCCTTGGCAGATATTGGCTGAATACGAGCGCTGCTCAACGCATGGCAGCATGGCACCGCTGGATCGACAAGGTCCGGCCCCGCACTCACTAGAGTCCGACCCAAGCTGCTTTGTCCATCGGACGATTCGACCGGACCTCAACGTGGCGAGGAAATCGAATACGCCGTCATAAACGCGTCATGTGTTAAGCTGATTGATAGCCTGCCTTTCATTGTGCGCAGGCTGAGCTTTTTTCATTCATCGATCTTCGCGTGGCATGATGCGTCTGTTGCTCGTGTACCATTACTTCGAAAAGAACGCAGGGTACAAAGACAATCTATTGCACTATCTGAGGTTCGGATACGATCCGGACGCCGACAACATTATTGTCATCTCTGGTGCCCATTCGGTCGATCTGCCTGAGCTTCCAAACCTGCGGTATGTCCACACGGATAACCGGAACTATGACTACGGCGGGCATGTAGCGGCGCTAAGAAGCGTGGGCGATGTCGATGTCTACGACGCCTTCCTATTCGTCAATTCATCGGTTCGCGGGCCCTACTTGCCGCCGTACGCGGCGGTACCGTGGCACAGGTATTTCACTAATCTCTTTGCCGATGACGTTGGCCTCGTTGGCTCGAGCATAAACATCCTCGGGGACGGCACGTCCGAGGCCCGAAACTATCGCGAAGAGTATGGCGGGGATGGACCGCTCGCGCACGTGCAGACCATGGCCTATGCGATGCCGGCGAAGACGATGCGCCATCTGTTGGCGAAGGGCTTTTACGATAATTCCTCATTGCTGACTCGCGACCAGATCATCCGCGACTACGAGTTGCGCCTGTCGCAATTGGTTTTGGCTGAAGGCTGGAACCTGAAAAGTCTGCTGCCTGAATACAACAGGCTCGACTATCGGAGCGCCTTCGTTCCCTGCAACGCGACCTCGCGCGGCGGAGACCCTTGCTATCCGTACGGATACCTTGGCCGCACGCCGCATCCGTACGAGACAATGTTTGTCAAGACAGAGCGACGCCTATTCGCGCCGCAATACCTCGATCGGCTTTCGGCCTCGATGGATGCAGTCGGCAGCGGCAGCCATGCGACGGATGCGTCGCCGGCAATGCAATGTTTTCTTGCTAGGTTGAGATCCGGCAACGCTGCCAAGATGGTGCTCGCCCAGCCGGAGCCTACGGGCCTCCTTGGCGCCGCGCTGCGTGCCTGGAGAAAGGCTGGGCGTGTCAGGAGGAGAGTTTCCCGGCCGCTGAGGCGGTTGACGCGGGGCTAGGTTGAGCCTCGCTGCGGAATGAGGTGCGCCCTCCAGCCGGGGAAAGGGCTGGAGGGCTCCGTGCCGGCCGGCAGGACGGGGGGGAAACCGGCCGGATAAACCGACGTCGAGCGAGGCTGGTGTTGAATAGCTATTCGCAACGGCCTGGGCAGCCGTTACTCGTCGGCGGCCTCCTCAATGGCGCTCAGCAATGCATCCGCGGCGGCTTCGGAAGCGGCGTCTTCGACTGCCTGTGAAACGAGGTCGTCCCCGCCCGTGGCGGCGTCAAGAAGGCCCGCCATCTCCTGCGCGGCCAGATAGTCGTCGTAGTCGCCGGCCTGCGCCGCGGCGGCGCCAAATGCGAGGGCGAGCGCGGCGGTGGCGCTGAGCAGTGCCGTCCGCAGATTTGAGTTCATGTCATTCTCCTGTCCCAAGATCCCGGCCGGGTCTCATGGCCGGCTTGGCGAGGAGAATTAGCGCCTGGAGCGCTGCACGGATGTTCCGCGCGTAACAGGCCGTGTGGATTAGGCGCTAGCCACGATGGCGTGCGCGAGCCAGAGCCTCCAGTATCTCATCTGGACTGGCGGCTAGAGGAAGGGCGTGGAAATCGGCTTCGACATCGAGGGCGGTTTCGAGCAGACGGTGGAACTCTTCGCGGTTGAGTTCGACAGTGCCGAACTGGCGCAAATGGTCGGTCACGAATTGCGTGTCGAGCAGCTTGAAGCCGCCATGGGCGAGCCGCGCCGCGAGATAGACAAGCGCAATCTTCGAGGCATCACGCTCGTAGGAGAACATGCTCTCGCCGAAGAAGGCGCCGTTGAGGGCGACACCGTAGAGGCCGCCAACGAGGCGCGTTCCGTTCCAAACTTCGACGGTGTGGCAGTGGCCGAGATTGAAGAGGTCGCGGTAGAGCGCGCGAATGCGATCGTTGATCCACGTCGAGCGCCGGCCTGGCCGCGAGGCCGCGCAGCCCTCGATGACGGCGGCGATGTCAGTGTCGATTTTTACCGACAGGGGTGTGGTGCGCAGTGTGCGTGCGAGGCGGCGGGGGATGTGAACCGCGTCGAGCGGGAGAATGCCGCGATGTTGCGGCTCGATCCAGTAAAGCGCCGGATCGTCGGCGCTTTCCGCCATAGGGAAGATGCCACAGGTATATGCTTTGAGGAGCACCTGCGGCGTAATCTCGATGACGATGTCGTCCCGCGAAGCCATATCGTCCGTCGGCTAAGGCCCGCCATTCCTCGGCTCAGCCTAGCGTTAAAACTTTTCCGGCCTTCGTCAATCGCCTGGGTCGGCGACCAAACTATGACTTGGCGAGATACTTTTCGAGCCAATGGATGTCGTAGAGGCCGTTGGCAATGTCGGGCTGTTGGATCAGCTCGTTAAAGAGCGGGATGGTGGTCTCGATCCCGTCGATGACGAATTCCGAAAGAGCGCGTTTCAGCCGCATAAGGCATTCGTTTCGCGTCTTGCCGTGCACAATCAACTTACCGATCAAGCTGTCGTAGTAGGGCGGGATTCTGTAGCCCTGGTAGACGCCGGAATCGACGCGTACGCCAAGGCCGCCGGGGGGATGCCAGTAAGTGATCTGGCCAGGTGAAGGGCGGAATGTGCGCGGGTTTTCGGCGTTGATGCGGCACTCGATCGCATGCCCGGAGAAGGTGACGTCCTTCTGCTTGATAGACAGCTGAGCCCCAGATGCGACGCGGATCTGCTCGAGCACGAGATCGATGCCGGTGACCGCTTCGGTAACCGGATGCTCGACCTGCAGGCGCGTATTCATCTCGATGAAATAGAACTCGCCGTCCTCGAACAGGAACTCGACCGTGCCAGCGCCACGATACTTTATCTTGCGCATGGCGGCGGCGACTGTCTCACCGATCTTGGCGCGCGCGGCTGCGTTCAGCGCCGGAGAGGGCGCCTCCTCAAGGATTTTCTGGTGACGTCGCTGCAGCGAGCAGTCGCGTTCGCCGAGATGGATGGCATTGCCCTGGCCGTCGCCGAACACCTGCACTTCGATGTGGCGAGGCTTCTGCAGGTATTTTTCGATGTAGACTGCGTCGTTGCCGAAGGCGGCCTTGGCCTCGGCGCGGGCCGTGGACAGGGCGAGACCGAGATCGACCGGCGTATGCGCCACCTTCATGCCGCGTCCGCCGCCACCGGCGGTTGCCTTGATGAGCACCGGGAAGCCCATGGCCTTGGCGATCTTCATCGCCTCGGGCTCGCTTGTCACGGCGCCGTCGGATCCGGGCACTACGGGAATGCCGAGGCGCTTGGCGGTTTCCTTCGCCTCGATCTTGTCGCCCATGATGCGGATGTGTTCCGACGTCGGGCCGATAAAGGTGATCTGATGCTCTTCGAGGATCTCGGCGAAGCGAGCGTTCTCGGAAAGGAAACCGTAGCCGGGATGGACGGCATCGGCGCCAGTGATCTCGCAGGCGGCGAGAAGGCGCGGAATGTTGAGATAGCTTTCCGCCGCGGGCGGGGGGCCGATGCACACGCTCTCGTCGGCGAGACGAACGTGCATGGCGTCGGCGTCGGCCGTCGAGTGGACGGCTACAGTGGCGATGCCGAGTTCCTTGCACGCGCGCTGGATGCGCAGTGCGATCTCTCCTCGGTTGGCAATCAGGACCTTGTCAAACATTCGTTGTCTGGCAGTCGGCAACAGCCAATAGGCAGTGGAGGACGTTGAAGATCCCGCTGACTATCGACGACCGCTCACCGCCTGCTCCCTTATTCGATGATGACAAGCGGCTCGCCGAACTCGACCGGCTGGCCGTTCTCGATCAGGATCGCCGTCACCTTGCCAGCGTGTGGGGCAGGGATCTGGTTCATGGTCTTCATGGCTTCGATGATGAATAGCGTGTCGCCCTGCGAGACCTGCGATCCTACCTCGATGAAGGTGGGTGCGCTGGGCTCGGGCGAACGGTAGGCGGTGCCGACCATCGGTGACTTGACCACGCCGGGGTGCTTGGCGGGATCGGCCGGTTTGCCGGCTGCGGCTGCAACGGGAGCTGCCGCGACTGGGGCGGCGAAGGTCGACTGCACGTTGAGGGTGCGCGCGACGCGTACCTTCAGTCCGCTCTTCTCGATCTCGATCTCGCTTAACCCGGTCTCATTGAGGAGTTCGGCGAGCTGTCGGATCAAACGCTGCTCGTCTCCCGAGGTCTCGCCCTGATCCTTGGCCGTCATGCTTGGCTTTTCCTTCTTGTGCGGCTTCACGTTCCGCCCACTGCTCTTAGCCACGACGCGATGCTGCCAGCAAGTCGGCCATGGCCTCGAGCGCCAGTTCATAGCCCTTGGCACCAAGGCCGCAGATTACGCCCTTGGCTCCCAGAGAGATGTAGGAGTGCTGCCTGTATGGCTCGCGGCGGAAGATATTTGAAAGGTGGACTTCGATCACCGGGAGCTCGGCTGCCTGCAGCGAGTCGAGCAACGCGATCGAGGTGTGAGAGTAGGCGCCGGCATTGATGATGATGGCCGCGGCCTTGTCGCGCGCCTCCTGAATCCAGCCAACGAGTTCGCCCTCGTGGTTGGACTGCCGGAAATCGATTGTCAGCCCCAGCGTCTTGGCCCGTGCCTCGGCGCGTTTGCGCACGTCATCGAGCGTGTCCGAGCCGTAAATGGCGGGCTCTCGCAGTCCCAGCATGTTCAGGTTGGGTCCGTTGAGGACGTAAATCGGCTTGGCCATGAGGTCCTTGCTGCGGCCGGGAAAGAAGCCGGATTAATACCGGGCCGGGGGCATGCGGCCCCCCCATCTATCAGCTTTCCCGCGGGCGCGGAAGGGTGGCTGCGGTTTGCGCCAGCGATTGTCCTAACGCCTTAACCTCGTTAGGTAAAATCCTAGCCCGCAGCCAACCGATGTGTCGTCAGCAGAACGAGCAGCCGGTCTTGCGCAGCTCGGTGACGTGCTTCTCGAGCTGCTCATAGAGATCTTCGGGGGCGCCTGGAATGGCGCGGTCGCCGACGAGGAAGTGGGGCGTGCCGTTGACACCCATCTTCTTGGCCAGTGCCTCAGACTTCTTGATCTCTGCGTCAACTTCCGGCGAGCTCATATCTTTCTTCAGCTTGTCGATGTCGAGGCCGAGCTTGCTGGCGATGGCGAGCGCGTTGGCTTCGTTCATGACGCCTTTGGCCTCCAGCATGGCCCGGTGCATCTCCCAGTATTTGCCTTGCTGGCCGGCGGCGATGGCTACGCGCGATGCCTCTTCTGAGCCCTTCGACAGGATCGGGAGCTCCTTGAAGACAACGCGCACCTTGGGATCGCTGTCGACGAGCTTGATGATGTCGTGCAATCCGCGTTTGCAGTAACCGCAGTTGTAATCGAAGAACTCGACGACGGTGATGTCGCCGTTCGGGTTGCCGGCGACGTCGGACGTCGGGTCGCGGTAGATCTCGTGCGCGTTCTCGGCGATGGCGACTTTGAGCTTTTCAGCCTGTTCCTTCTCCATCTTGGTCTCGAGCGCCGTCTGCGCCTCGAGGAAGATCTCGGGATTGGCCAGCAGGTAGCTCCGGATGATCTCCTGCAGCTGCTTCTTTTGATCGGGTGAGAATTCAGCCGAGGCGACGGGGGCCGGAGTCGTAGCGGCTGCAACCGTTGGCGCGGCGGGGGTGGCGGAAGGCGCCGTATCGCCGAGAGTTGCCGCGGAGATGGCTGCTGGGGGCTTGGCAGCCACTTCGTCGGGTGAGGTCACGGCCGATTTGCCAAGGAACACGAGGCCAACGAGCAAAGCCAGGGCAGGAACGGCTAGCCACACCACGCGCTGCTCAGCGAGCACACGCAGCAGGGGGGGACGTGGGTTGGACATGCGGTTTGGCCTCTTGGGAAGCTGTCGCGGCGTGCAGGCTTGCTGCGTCGGCGGCGATCAGGTTTGTGGTTTGTAGTTAATGATGTCGTCGTTCTTCAGCCATTCGGGCGTTCCCGAGCGTAGCCTCGTCTGCGCGCGCTTGGCGAACAGCTGCGCCTGTTTGAGATCACCCTCGAGGAAATAGGCCTGCGCGATCATTGCGTCGGCCTCGGGTTGCTTGCCCTGCTTATAGTAGCTGTTGGCTAAAAGGCGATAGGCGCGAGAATTTTCGTCGTCAATCAGAGACTTACGAAGGAGGGCAATGGACTCGTTAACCGCGGCAGGGCTCGTATCCAGCTGCAAGGCGCCCGCCAGCTGTACGCGAATGAGGCTGGCGTCGGGATCCAGCTTGAGTGCCTGGCGGAGCGGCCGAATGGCTTCGGCATTGCGTCCGGCCCGCATCAGCAGGTCGCCTTTCACCTCCCAGAAGTAGGGATTGTTTGGCCGTGATGCGATGAGGCCGTCGATATCAGCGAGGGCCGCTTCGAGGGCGCCGGGACCGCCTTGGAAAAAGCGGGCAAGAGCGCGTGCATAGCGTGCGGGCAGCGATTGGTCATCGGGCGGATAGCGATTGAACACGACCTGGGGCTTTTCGAGGTAGCCCGACAGCTTGGCACGCATCAGGTCATGGCGGAGCTGCAGCTCAGGAGCATCCTTGTTGCCGTAATAGGGGCTTGTTTCCACGAGCTTGCGCAGGCGTGCCAGACGGTCGGTCGAGAGAGGATGGCTTCGCGCGAAGGCATCTTTCTGGGCGTCGGAGATGTACTCCTGTGCCGCAAAGCGTTCGAACGTCGTCAGCATGCCGAGGCCGGACTGATGCGTGGCGTTGAGGATGGTGAGGCCAGCCTGATCGGCCGCCGATTCCTGCTGGCGACGCTCGGCGAGCAGCGAGCGCATGATCACCTCGTTGCCGCCAAAGAGCACGCCCTGTCCGGCGCCGCCGAGGCTGTTGGCGGAATCGCCGCCGGCGACGCCGCCGGCAACGATCAGACCAATGCCAAGGATCTGCGCGAGCAATGCGCGCGTCTGGTCCTTGGCAATGCGTGAGCGCAACGCGGCCATGTGGCCACCGGTGATGTGCCCGGTTTCGTGGGCGATAACGCCGATCACCTCGTTGGGGGTGTTGGCCTGCATGAGCGTGCCCGTGTGGATGAACACGTTTTTGCCGTCGAGCACGAAGGCGTTGAAGGCATCATTCTGGACTATGCGCATCTTGATGCGGCCGGAACCGAGTCCGGCAGCCTTGAACAATGGCTTGGCATAGTCGCTGAGGACGGTCTCGATCTCGGTGTCGCGAATGAGTGGCAGGTTCTGAGCCGAAGCCGGCGCGGCCGCACCCATTACCGTACCGGCGACGAGCGCGCCCAAGAGCGCAACCTTGGGCCACATCGCCTGTGCTACTGGCGGCAGAGTCATCGGCAAAGGCACCTTGCTCGACAAAAGGATCACGATGATTAGGGCTCGACCCTAGTAAGGGGCCGACATGGCGTCAACGCAAGCTCGACGGTAGGCCACGGAGGCCTATATGCCGAGATGGGCGGTACAATTTCACTGGGCCGGGAAGCATGATATCGCCGGTCACGGCAGGATTTGGGCGCTCGACCGGGTATTCAAGTTACGCTTGTGTAATGGATGCGCGATGGAAGATCGGATCACCGGACGTTTTGAGGCGGCGGCTGCGCGAGCAGGCGACCTAGGGCGCGTGGGTTCGGCTCGCAGCGCCATCTCCAGCTTCATCGTCATGGACGTCATGCGGGCGGCGATGGCGTCCGAGGCGGCCGGTCGGCATATTATCCACATGGAAGTGGGTCAGCCCGGGACCCCGGCACCGAGAGCGGCGCGAGAGGCGGTCAAGCGCGCTGTGGACAGCGCGACGCTGGGCTACACCATGGCTCTCGGCAATGATGCGCTGCGTCAGCGGATTGCCGTCCACTACGCCGATTGGTACGGCGTGACTGTCGGTGCGGAGCGCATCGCCGTGACTAGCGGCTCGTCGGGTGCGTTCGTGCTGGCGTTTCTGGCCCTGTTCGATGTCGGCGACGCGGTGGCACTTCCTTCGCCGGGGTACCCTTGTTACCGGCACATCCTCACTGCGCTAGGTCAGCGGCCGGTTCTCATCGAGACGGGTCCGGCAGGCGACTGGATGCCCACGCCCGAGGACATCGCGCGCGCGGCCAGCCGCGATGGCATCAAGGGGTTGGTTCTCGCCAGTCCCGCCAATCCGACCGGCACCATGATTAGTGCAGAAAGGCTGGCCGAGTTGGCACGCGCTTGCCGTGCGTGCGGGGTGGCACTCATCTCCGATGAGATCTACCACGGTCTCGCCTATACGCATCCTGCTGCGACGGCGCTGGCTGGTGGCGATGACGTGATCGTCATCAATAGCTTCTCCAAGTATTTTTCCATGACCGGATGGCGCGTCGGCTGGATGGTTGTGCCGCAACAGCTCATCGCAGCGGTCGAACGTCTGGCACAGAACCTCTACATCTCTCCGCCGGCAATCGCGCAGGTCGCGGCGTTGAGTGCCTTCGATGCGCGGGAAGAGCTGGAGGCGAACCGTCGCGTTTACGCGGCCAACCGCGAACTGCTGCTCAATGAATTGCCGGTCGCGGGATTTGCGAATTTTGCGCCGCCAGACGGCGCCTTTTATCTTTATTGCGACGTCAGCCACATGACGGACGATGCGGCGTCACTTGCCAGCAGACTGCTGCAAGAAGCCGGCGTGGCGGTCACACCGGGTATCGATTTCGATGCCGAGCGCGGCAACCGCTTCCTGCGCTTTTCCTATGCGGGATCGACCGCCGACATGACGGAAGCCGCGCTGCGTCTGCGGTCCTGGGCGGGCAAGCGATAGCTTTTTGCTAACCTGATTTGGCCCACAGCGACGGATCTCTGTGGGGCGTGTCGTTGTTTGCGATAACAGCGGCGTCGAGGGAGCGCGGCTGCCGAAAAAGGATCAGGAGTGAACCATATGAACAGTCTGTCACGCGCGCTTGCGGTAACGCTGATGGTTGCGGCCATTCCCGCGACCGTCGTGCTCGCACAGCAAGCAACTCCCGGCGCTCAGCCGGCGGTGGAGAAGAGCGATTGGCGGCACGGCCCTTCGGCGGAAACCATGGCCCGCCTCGAGGACGGTCGAATTGCCTTCGCTAAGACGGCACTGAAGCTGACCCCGGAGCAGGAGAAGCTGTGGGCGCCGGTAGAAGATAAGATCCGCGCCAACTTCGAGGAGCGTCGCAAGGACCGTGAGGCCCGTAACGCCAAGCGCGACGAGCGTCGTGCCGAACGCAAGGCGAAGGGTGAAGATGGCAAGCGCGAAGTGCTTGGGCTCCCCGAGCGCATGGAGAAGCGCAGCGAGAGGATGACCAAGCAGGCGGAGAAGCTGAATGAGCGCGCCGCCAAGACGAAAGACTTCGCTGAGGTCCTGAAGCCACTGTATGCGTCGCTCAGCGAGGAGCAGAAGGCCGTTGCATCGAGTGTGCTCAGCCACTTTGGCGGAGATAAACGTGGTCCGCACGGTTCGCGTTGGGCGATGCATCGTGGCTTCGGTCATGGTCATGGTCATGGGCACGGTCCGCATGGTGGTCCGGGTGCAGACCGCGGTCCTGGTCCCGGTCCCGACCAGAGTCCTCCCGACGCCGAGTAACGTTTGCTACTAGTGCTGACATGGAAATGGCCGGAGCAGTGATTGCTCCGGCCATTTTTGTTCGTCGATCGTCGCTCTTGCTCAGCCGCCGAGCTTACGCTGCCACCAGCCCTTGCGTGCCGGTGCGGTCGGTGAAGCATCCTCGTCGACGACGGCGCCGTTGGACTGGCCAACGACGATGCGCTCGAGGCGTGGCTCGCTCGATTCAGCGCGTCGACGTGATGGACGGGGTTGCTCGCGCGCTTCAATGACGGGCGCTGCGGCCTTTGACAGTTCAACGGCAGGTGCAACTTCCGCCGGTGCAGCTGGCGTTTTCGCTTCAGGAACTTCGCTCATGCTTACCTTGCGGGGGCGAGGAGATTCCTTGGCGGGTAACTCGTCGTTGCCGTCAGCCGGCAAATTAGGGAAGTCTGCGATCGCCTCTACATGTCCAGGCACGCTCGCATTCGCCGGTTCGCGCTCGACGTCGTCGTAGGGCTGTTCATCACCGACGTAGGGCTGCTCGCCAGATCCGTTTTGTGCTTCGCGCTGCTCGGTGCCACGCTCGCGACCCCGGCGACCACCACGGCGTCCGCGACGACGGCTGCGACCCGTACGCTCGCGCGAACGCTCACCATCTTCACCGGTCGCCTGCTGCTCCCGACCCTGATCTTCAGGACCGTCAGCGTCATCTGCTTCGGCGCCACCGTGAGCGTGCTCGTCTTCGGCGCGATGCTCATGATCGTCGTTGTGATCGTGGGCGGAACCTGCGTCGTCTTCGAAGTCGCCTTCTTCGCCGTTGCCGTTCTGCTCACCAGCAATACGAACGCCGTTCTCATCGCGGTCGCGGCGTCCACCGCGGCGGCGACGACGGCGGCGACGCGAGCTACCTGAGCCCTGCTCGGACGAGCGTTCGGAGTCGCGTTCGCCGGTTGAGACCTCCTCGCGCGGCTCGCGAGCTTCGTAGTCACCGGCCTCGTCTTCGCCCTCGAAGCCCGATTCCATATTGACGACGGTGCGCGGCTCGATGCGCCGTGGCGCCAGCGCGGGTGCCGCGCCCTTCTCAATGGTGAAGTTGGCACCGGCTAGCTTGTCGCTGCCCGTCACCAAGATCGGTAGGCCCACGCGGGCTTCCATGTCGATGATGAAGGGACGCTTGTTGTTGAGAATGTAGAGTGCGACCGTCGGTGTCGTCGTGGCGACGAGCGGCGCGCGCGTGCCGGAGATAATCGCATCCTCAAGGCCACGCAATACGGCGAGCGCCACGCTCTCGGTGGAGCGGATGATGCCGGTGCCCTGGCAATGCGGGCACTGCGTGGTGGAGCCTTCCAGAACGCCCGTGCGTAGACGCTGGCGCGACATTTCCAAAAGGCCGAAATGGCTGATGCGTCCAACCTGGATGCGCGCGCGATCGAAGCGTAGTGCTTCCTTCAGCCGTCGTTCGACGGAGCGATTGTTACGCTTCTCCTCCATGTCGATGAAGTCGACAACGATGAGTCCGGCGAGGTCGCGCAGCTTCAGCTGGCGGGCAATTTCGTCCGCGGCCTCGAGGTTGGTGTGATAGGCCGTCTCTTCGATGGAGAACTCGCGCGTCGCCTTGCCCGAGTTGACGTCAACGGCGACGAGCGCTTCGGTCTGGTTGATGACGAGATAGCCGCCGGAGCGGAGCGTCACATAGGGGCTGAACATGGCGTTCAGCTGGCGCTCGATCTGGAAGCGGGTGAAGAGAGGCTCGGGCTCCTGATACTGGGTGACGTTCTTGGCATGGCTCGGCATGAGCATGCGCATGAAGTCCTTGGCCTCGCGGTGAGCTTCGCCACCGGCGACGATGACCTCGTCGACGTCCTTGTTATAGAGATCGCGGATCGACCGCTTGATCAGATTGCCCTCCTCGTACACGAGGCTGGGCGCCTGGCTCTGCAAGGTGAGGTCGCGGACGCTCTCCCACAGGCGCAGAAGGTATTCGAAGTCGCGCTTGATCTCTTGCTTGGTGCGCGCCGCGCCGGCGGTGCGAATGATCAAGCCCATGCCCTCGGGCACTTCGAGCTCGGCGGCGATGGCCTTGAGGCGCTTGCGGTCCTGCGGGTTGGTGATCTTGCGCGAGATGCCGCCACCGCGTGCGGTGTTGGGCATCAGCACGGTATAGCGGCCGGCGAGCGACAGGTAGGTGGTGAGTGCGGCGCCCTTGTTGCCACGCTCTTCCTTGACGACCTGCACCAAGATTACCTGGCGGCGCTTGATGACCTCCTGGATCTTATAGCTGCGCGGGCGACGGCGCGGGCGCGAAGGAAGCTCCTCGAGTGCATCCTCGCCGGTTGACAGCTGGTCGACGAGCTCGGCGTGGGAGGCGTTCGGCTGCGCCTGGCGAGCGGTGCTCTCCTCGATGCCGGCTGGTGCCGCGCTGGCGTCGTCAGAGTCGGCCTGGCTCAGACCGTCGTCGACCGTGTTTTCATTGGCGGCGGTGTCGGCTGCATCGTGGCCGACGTCGGCATGCATGCGGTCGTCGGCACGCAGAGCCTCGGGCATCGTCTGATGATGCTCTGGGCCGTCGTGCTCGTCGTCTTCGTCGTGATCGTCGTTGCTCGGCCGCTCATCACCTTGATGAGGCTCGATGTCGTCGACAGAGTCGTCTTCTTCTGGTGCGGAATCTTCGGGTGCGGAATTCTGCCGGCGGCGGGCCAGCGCCTCGGCGTGTGCGTCTACCGCAGCTTCCTCGGCAGCCTCGGCAGCGGCTTCCTCATCGAGGAGGGCCTGCCGGTCGGCCACGGGGATCTGATAGTAGTCGGGATGGATTTCGTTGAAGGCCAGAAACCCGTGACGGTTGCCGCCATATTCAACGAATGCAGCCTGCAGGGACGGCTCCACGCGCGTCACCTTGGCAAGGTAGATATTGCCCCGCAGAAGCTTGCGGGCAGCGGATTCGAAGTCGAATTCCTCTACACGGCCGTTGCGAAGCACCACGACCCGGGTCTCTTCCGGGTGCGTGGCATCAATAAGCATCTTGTTGTTGGACATTTATGCCGATCCTCGGCGCGCCGGCTGGGCTGCCTGCCGCTCCGCTCCGCAGCTCGTGATAGAACCGAGGCGGGTGCGGGAGGGCGCCTGTCTGGGGCGCGCATCATTGTTTGTGTGGGTTGGTTGAAAGTGGGGGATGAAGGTGCACGGCATAGTCCTCCACGAACGGTCGAGACCGGACGTGCGCTGCGGCACCGACAATGGCGCGCTGGAGCTTGTGGAAAACTGGTGCCGAGTTCTGGCATTCCGATAAGTCTTTCAATAGCTTGAAGTAAGCGCGGGGGAGTTGCGCTCGCCTCGGGGATTGCCTCCATGTCGGCGGAGGCGCCGGGCGTTGTGTCGCCTGCTCCATCGCCTTCCTTTCCCGGGCGAAATGCGGAGCTGGGTAAGGCCAAGTCTCGAGCTGTCAGCAACGTGCCGGGCGCAGGCTTGGCCATTTCAGGCTCAAGGCTCCACTGTCGTGAACTGACTGGGAGCTAAATGCTTGCAGGCGCAGGGCGAACTGCTCGATCATCGGTTTGCAGCGGCCGCGTTTTTCACTGGGGCGGCGGGCCGGCGTGAACGAGATGGGTTTTGTCCATCCAACTCGTTCTTGCGGCGCACAATCGCCTAGCAATAGCACCGCTGCAGCAACGAACAAGAAAGTACGGGTTCGCAGGTACGCTTGCAAGCATGTTATAAGGTGACGCCTGCCAACTTCCCGGCCAACCATCTGCAATTTGAGGGAAAATCGGAAAAGGTTTGGTTAAAATGCAGCGCCTAAGGTGGCGTAGGGGGAATTACCGAGGGGATGCGGACGCATCTGCAACATAAGGTGGCGGGACAAAAGCCTAGACTGGTCCATGCGATCGCTGTCGGGTTATGGGGGCTAGCGCAGTGCCTTGGCGCGGTGCAGCCGGCACATGCTGAGCCAACCAGCGTTCACCGAAAGAGCGCGGCTGTCGAAGCCAACCACGCTGAAATCAAGGCGGGTGGCCGCTCGGCGACCTTTGTCCTGAGACTGTCGGCGGGCGTGCGAGCGGAGATTTTCACGCTCGCCAAGCCGTATCGGGTGGTCATTGATTTGCCCGACGTGGCCTTTGACCTTCCCAAGGCAGCCGGTGAGACGCCGCAGGGGCTGGTGTCAGGCTTTCGCTACGGATTGCTGTCCGAGGGCAAGGCCCGTGTCGTGATCGACACGACGGGACCGGTGCTGATCAAACGGGCCGATATTCGGCCGAACGGTCCCGGCAAGAGCATGGAACTGACCGTCGAACTGGTTGCTACGTCAGCCAAGACCTTCGGTGGTGGGACCGGCGCTTCGCTAGCGACGGCGGCACCGGCGGAAGCGGATCAGGCGGCTCCGGTAAAGCGAAATCGCGCCAAGCCGCTGGTGCTCATCGACGCCGGTCATGGCGGTATCGACCCGGGCGCCGCGAGCGCCGGTGGGTTGAGCGAGAAGACGATAGTGCTGGCGGTGGCGCAAGCGCTGAGCGCTCGGCTCAAGTCGACGGGCAGGTATGACGTGCGGATGACGCGAACGACCGACGTTTTCGTACCGCTCGATGAGCGGGTGAAATTGTCTCATCAATTGGGGGCGGACCTGTTCGTATCGCTTCATGCCGATGCTATCGCTCAGAAAGGACTGGCAAAAACGGTCCGTGGCGCGACGGTATATACCTTATCTGAACAGGCCTCCGACGAGGAGGCGAGGCGTATGGCCGAGAAGGAGAACAACTCCGACGCGGTCGCCGGACTGCAGACGGCGAAGTTCGAAGAAGAGGGGATGGTGCGCAACATCCTCATCGACTTGTTGAAGCGCGAGACCGCTAATTTTTCCGCCGACCTGTCGAATACGCTCGTTAAGCAGCTTGGAAAGTCGATTTCCCTGTCGGGTACGCCGCAGCGTTCTGCCGCCTTCAAGGTGCTGCGTCAGGCGGACACCCCTTCGGTGCTGGTCGAACTGGGGTACATGAGCCATCCCGAGGACGAGAAACTGCTCAATTCTGCGGCGTGGCAGCGGCGCGTCGCCGCGGCGATCGGCTCGGCCATTGATTCGTATTTCTCGAAGCGTACAGCGAAGGCCCGCTGATCGGCGACTTATGCCGTCCGGGCATTATCTAAACTGCAGCGAGCGACGACTTGATGCCACAATCCATGCTAATGTCCTGCTTCGCGGCGTCGCCTCTTGTAGCCTCCTGGCTTGCGCGGAAATGCCATTACAACCGAATACCCACGCTCAACGGAATTAGAGGTTGATGCGCGAGCCTCCCCTATACCCTCCGGAACCGATCTATCCGCACGACCGGGGTTATCCGCGCGATCCCTATTCGCAGCGCGAGCCAGAGCCACCGCGCCGGAAGAAGCGGCGCAAGAGCCTGCTGCTGAGCCTATTGGGTTTCGCCTTCGCGGCCGGCGTTGTCGTGTTTATCTGTGCCTCGGCGGCGGCAGGCTATCTGCTTTGGAAAACTTCGCAGGATCTGCCCGACTACGAGAGTCTTGCCAAGTACGAGCCGCCGGTCATGACGCGTATCCACGCGCATAGCGGCGCGCTGATTGCCGAGTACGCTCGCGAGCGGCGCATCTTCGTGCCCATCAACACTATCCCCAAACGTGTCATTGCAGCGTTCTTGTCGGCTGAGGATCGCCGCTTCTACGAGCACGGCGGCGTCGACTTCCAGGGCATTGCGCGCGCGGTGTTCAAGATTGTCGAAGCCAAGCTGAGCGGCAGCGACAGACGCGCCGAAGGCGGCTCCACGATTACCCAGCAGGTGGCAAAAAACTTCCTGCTATCAAGCGAGCGGTCGATGACCCGCAAGGTCAAGGAAGCGATCCTCGCCATCCGTATCGAGCGTGCCTACTCCAAGGACAAGATCCTCGAACTCTATCTGAACGAGATCTACTTCGGCATCGGAGCGTATGGTCTCGCTGCGGCCAGCCTCAGCTACTTCGATAAGGAGCTGCAGGATCTGACCATCGAGGAAGCCGCCTATCTCGCCGCGCTGCCCAAGGGTCCCAATAACTACCATCCGTTCCGGCGCGAGAAGCAGGCGCTGATCCGACGCAATTGGATCATCGGCCAGATGGAGGACAACGGGTACATTTCTGCGGAGGAGGCCGAAGCCGCCAAGGCGAAGCCGCTAAGCGTCAACATCCGCACGACAGGCGCGCACATTTTTGCAGCGGACTACTTCGCGGAAGAAGTACGTCGCACGCTTTTGTCGCGGTTCGGAGAAGACAAGCTCTATAGTGGTGGGCTGTCGGTACGCACAACACTCGATCCGAAGCTGCAGCAGATTGCACGCCGTGCATTGATCGACGGCCTTGTCCGGTTCGATCGCACGAAAGGGTGGCGCGGTCCGATCACCAAGCTCGATGTTGCGGGTGATTGGGGCAAAGCCCTGGATGCCGTGCAGAGCCCCAACGATATTCAGCCGTGGCGAATTGGTGTGGTGCTGAAGATCGAGGGTGGGAAGGCGATCGTCGGCTTGCGGCCGGAAAAGCAGCAAGACGGTTCTCTGATCGGCAAGCGCGAAGCTATCGAGCTCACGCTGGACGAGATGAAATGGGCGAAGACCAAGAATGGGGCGCCCAAGTCAGTCTCGGACGTGGTCTCGCCGGGCGACGTCATCTATGTGGCGCCTAAGGATCCGGAGAACATTGCCGGCGTTTGGTCGCTGATGCAGATCCCGGAGGTGAGCGGCGGCATTGTAGCCATGGACCCGAACACCGGCCGTGTTCTGGCGGATGTTGGCGGGTTCTCGTTCACGCTGAGCCAGTTCGACCGGGCCATCCAGGCGAAGCGTCAGCCGGGCTCATCGTTCAAGCCGTTTGTCTATGCGGCGGCGTTGGACAACGGCTACAAGCCGACTTCGATCATTCTCGATACGCCCATCGAGATCGAGCAGGGACCGGGGCAGGACATCTGGAAGCCGGAGAATTACGAGAAAGAGCATTCGGCCGGTCCCTCGACGCTGCGGTTCGGCATCGAGCACTCGCGCAACCAGATGACCGTGCGCCTGGCGCAGGATCTGGGGATGCCGATCATCACCGAATACGCCAAGCGCTTCGGCATCTACGACGACCTCCTCCCAGTGCTATCGATGTCGCTGGGTGCCGGCGAAACGACGCTGCTGCGCATTGCGACCGGCTATTGCTCGATCGCCAACGGTGGCCATCAAGTGCGTCCCACATTGATCGATCGAATCCAGGATCGCTGGGGCCGCACGATCTGGCGCCATGACCAGCGCATCTGTGAATCGTGCAAGGCGGAGGCGTGGAACCACCAGGAAGAGCCTGAGGTTCCCGATGACCGCGTGCAGATCGTCGACCCGCACACCGCCTACCAGATGACGTCGATCCTCGAGGGCGTCATCCAGCGCGGTACGGCGACCTCGCTCAAGGCACTGGAGCGGCCGCTCGCCGGCAAGACGGGCACCACCAATGAGGAAAAGGACGCTTGGTTCCTCGGCTATTCGCCCGATCTCGTGGTGGGCGTGTTCATGGGTTACGACTCCCCAAAGCCGATGGGCAAGGGCAATACAGGTGGCCGCTTGGCGGCGCCCGTGTTCGGCCAGTTCATGAAGGAGGCGCTGGCCGATCAACCGGCCTCGCCGTTCCGTATTCCGCCGGGGATCAAACTGGCGCGCATCAACCTGCACACGGGCCTGCGCGCTGGTGAAGAGGATCCGCAGAGCATCATGGA
Source organism: Hyphomicrobium sp. (assembly GCA_041659545.1). Lineage (GTDB taxonomy): Bacteria > Pseudomonadota > Alphaproteobacteria > Rhizobiales > Hyphomicrobiaceae > Hyphomicrobium_A. The sequence continues at coordinate 7,282 of JBAZYB010000027.1, read as the reverse complement.
GGCGTTCAAGCCGGGCGAGGAGCCGGACGACGCCTACTCGGTGATCGGCTTCAGCGATCCATCCACAGGCGCGGTGCCAGGCCGCGATGACGAGAGCTCGGCCGATGACGCCTATGTTCAGCCTTCGAGGCGTCCGCCGCCGGGGTACGGCGCTGGGCGCGGCGGCCTGTGGTGAAGAACCGCGCCTAGGTTGGGTACGCCTACGCGTTTACAGCTCGTCGCGCGCCGATTATATCAACGCCTCACATCCAGAGATTGAACACGCCCCGGAGGCAACGATGCGTGCCGAACCGCAAAAACTCGCCGATTCCATCAAGGAGGCCCTAGGCCTCCTGCGGAGGCATCTTTGACTGGGATACTGCCCAGCAACGTCTCGCGGAGCTGAACAAGCGCGCCGAGGACCCGAGCCTGTGGAACGATTCCAAGGCGGCGCAGAAAGTCATGCGCCAACGCCAGCAGCTTGAGCGCGCGATCAACATCTATCAGGATTTAGAGCGCAGCCTCGACGACGGCATCACGCTTATCGAGCTCGGTGAGGCGGAGGACGACGACGCCTCCATTGCCGAGGGCGAGGCTCTGCTCAAAAAGCTGGACGCCGACGCGCAGCGGCGCAGCGTCGAAGCGCTGTTGTCCGGCGAGGCCGACGGCAACGACGCCTATGTGGAAGTGCATGCCGGTGCCGGCGGTACGGAAGGCCAGGATTGGGCCTCGATGCTGGCGCGCATGTACATGCGTTGGGCAGAGCAGCGCGGATACAAGGTCTCGACCCTGGAAGAGAGCCCTGGCGAAGAAGCGGGGATCAAGTCCGTCACCATGGAGATCAAGGGTGATGGCGCCTACGGCTGGCTGAAGACGGAATCGGGCGTGCATCGTCTGGTGCGCATCTCGCCGTATGACTCCAATGCCCGGCGCCACACGAGCTTCGCCTCGGTATGGGTCTACCCGGTGATCGACGACGACATCGACATCCAGATCAATGAGAGCGAGTGCCGCGTCGATACGTATCGCTCATCGGGTGCAGGCGGACAGCACGTCAATACGACTGACTCTGCCGTGCGCATTACGCACATTCCGACCGGCATCGCCGTCGCCAGTCAGCAGGAGCGCTCGCAGATCAAGAACCGGGCGATTGCCTGGGCGATGCTGAAGTCGCGCCTTTACGAACTCGAATTGAAGAAGCGCGAGGAAAAAGCCAGTGCAGAGGCGGCAAGCAAGACGGAGATCGGCTGGGGGCACCAGATACGATCGTATGTGCTGCAGCCGTATCAGTTGGTGAAGGACCTGCGCACCGGGACGCAAAGCACCAATCCTTCTGCGGTGCTCGACGGCGACATCGACGCGTTCATCGAAAGCGCTCTGGCGCAGCGCATCAAGGGCGGTGCGAACATCGAGATTGCGGATATCGATTAACTGGCCGTGAAACCATCGTGACCCAGTGCTGTGGTGCTACCACGAATACACTGGGTCACGACGCGTGCGGTGGCGCGGGAGTGCGCCCAATGGCAACTTAAAATGTAACGGCGGTTGGCGGAAAATCCGTCGCCTAGCCGGCATCAATTGCTTGATGCCGGTATTGCATACATCCCGGAACCTGACGCTGAGATGAACGGCATCGCGCGATGGAGGGCGAGTGGCCTTACTCCGCGGCGGACATGAAGCGCTCGACGGTCACCGCGAAGTGGCCGCACCAATCTTTCGCTTCGACGCGTGGCCAGACGGCCGGAGCGCCGCTGCCGGCCTGCGGCAGGGGCGGGTTATAGCGGCAAAGGCCGGCGTCATGGTGATGCTGTTTGGCGGACTTGCCATGCGTGTCGAAAAACTGGCAATTCCCACAGGCGCACGTGGTCATGGAGGCCTCCGTAGATTTGACAACCGTGTTGCGGTCCGGCCGAGCATGCGTCCTTCCGTAACGGTCTGGAATCGCCTTGTGAGATTAATGGCGGTTTAGACTAACGCATCGACAAGCAAGTCCGGGGCATCTTAATTGCGCTGCGAGGCGCGTTGGCGGTCGCATCAGGATGGCTCGCTGCGTGCAGGTGAAAGACAATAGAGGCGCTCTTCCCATCGTGCTGGAACTCATCGAGACAGCCGGCTTTCCCGACTACGCGCTGATAGACAGCGGCAATGGTCGCAAGCTCGAGCGCTTCGGCGCTATCGTCGTCGATCGCCCCGAGCCGCAAGCTCTCTGGACGCCGCAGGCCGGCGAGAGCGCGTGGCGGCGGGCGCATGCTGTATTCTCCGGCGACGACGACGAGGACAAGGGCCGGTGGCGCGTCGACAAGCCGGTTCCGGAAAGCTGGCCGGTAAAGGTGGGCAAGGCAACGGTACTGTGCCGGTTGGCGAGCTTTCGCCACATGGGCCTCTTCCCCGAGCAGATGCCGCACTGGGAGTGGATGTTAGAGCGGATCGCGGAGAAGCGCGGCGAGCCGGCACGGGTACTCAATCTCTTCGCGTATACGGGTGCTGCCTCGCTGATGGCGGCGGCGGCCGGGGCGCACGTCACTCATGTCGATGCTTCAAAGAAGGCGATCACCTGGGCGAAGGAAAACCAGGCCGCTTCGGGGCTTGGGGCGGCGCCCGTTCGTTGGATGCTCGATGATGCGGCGAAGTTCGTCGCCCGCGAGGTGCGCCGGGGCAAGACTTACGACATCGTGCTTGTTGATCCGCCGAAATTCGGTCGCGGACCCGACGGTGAAGTGTGGGATTTATTCACGAGCCTGCCGCCGCTGATGAAGGATTGCGCCGCACTGCTGGCTCCGGACGCGTCGCTCGCGCTCACCGTCTACGCCATACGCGCCTCGGCGCTCGCCTTCGATCAGCTGTGCCGCGAAGTGCTTGCCGGGCGTGGCGGCAGGTTCGCGTCGGGCGAACTTGCCATTCGTGAAACAAACGGCACCCGCGCGGTGCCGACGTCGCTATTCACGCGTTGGAGCGCAAAATGACCGCGGCTCCGAAAACGATCACAAGCCTGCAGAACGAACGCGTCAAAGCCGTGCGTGCTCTGGAGATGCGCAAGGAGCGCAAGGAGACGGGTCTGTTCGTCGCCGAGGGAACCTCACTGCTTATCACAGCGCGCGACAACGGCTTTGTGCCCGAAACGCTGGTGTACCGCGCCGGAAGCGCGACGAGCGGTATTGCGCATGGACTCGTGACTTGGGCGCTGAAAGGCAACGTTGAGTGCCTGGAGGTTTCCGAGGCGGTGCTGGGGAAGTTGTCATCGAAAGACAATCCGCAGAACATGCTCGGTGTCTTCAAACAGCGCTGGGGCGAGGCGCCTTCGACGACACGCATGGGGCGTGAGACGGTGTGGCTGGCCCTGGAAGAGGTGCGCGATCCGGGCAATCTGGGCACGATCATCCGCACGGCAGACGCCGTCGGTGTCGACGGCATCATCCTTGTTGGCTCCAGTTGCGATCCCTATTCGCATGAGTGTGTGCGCGCCACCATGGGCTCGGTGTTTGCTGTGCCGATGGTGCGCATGCAGCGGGAGGCTTTCGTCGCCTGGAGCCACGGTTGGCAGGGCGATGTCGTGGGCACGCATCTCGATGGGCGCGAAGATTTCCGCCGGGCTGACTATCGGTTGCCGACGCTGCTGCTGATGGGTAGCGAAGGGCCCGGGTTGTCAGAGGCACTGACGAGCGCGTGCACGCGTCTGGTCAAAATTCCGATGGCTGGCAAGCTCGACTCGCTCAACCTCGCCGTAGCCACGGCGCTGGTGCTTTACCAGATACGCGGCCCGCAACTGAGCCTTTAGACATTTGAGCCTCTCGACATGCGCATCGAATATCATCGCACGCTGATCGCCGACCGGGCGCGCAACGCCGCGTTTGAAAAGGCACTACGGGCGGTGATCAAGAAGGGTGAGACAACGATTGCCGATATCGGCACGGGCACGGGCCTGCTTGCGCTGATGGCGGCAAAGCTGGGCGCGCGCGAGGTCTATCTCTACGAGATGGCGGAGGTCGCCAACGTGGCGGCGAAGATCCTCAAGGCCAACGGGGCGCGCAACTGTCATCTGATACCTTGCCATTCCACCGAAATGGTCGACCCTCCGAAGGTCGATGTGGTGGTGTCGGAGACGCTTGGCAATTACGCTTTCGAGGAACACATCATCGAGACGCTGGCGGATGCGAAGAAGCGCTTCCTGAAGCCGGGCGGTGCGATGATCCCGCAGGCGCTGGAGCAGTTCGTGGCGCCCGTTGTCAGCGATCGTGTGCAGCGCGAGTTCGACGCCTGGGACGCGACGGGCTTTGATCTTGCCGTGGCGCGGCAGATGAGCCTCAACAACATCTACGTGCGCACGCTCAAGCCGGCGGAGCTTCTCGACGCCAAAGTCTGGGACGCGGTTGCATTCGGCGCCGACGCCCGGACGAACCGCAAAGGCGAGGCTAGCTGGAAGCTATCCGAGCCGGCAACGGTGTACGGATTTGCGGTGTGGTGGAGCGCCCAACTGTTGGCGGGGGTTTCCCTGTCGACGGCGCCGGATGCGCCCAAGACGCACTGGGAGCAGCTTTACTTTCCGCTGCTGGCTCCGATCAGCGGCAAGAAAGGTGAGACGCTCAGCGTGGCGTTGCGCTCGCGCACGTCACTGGAGGCTGGCACGCACGTCGCCTGGATGGCGACGCTGAGCAACAGCCAAGGCCGCGAGATGGTGCGGCAGTCGCTCAATCTCGACAAAGGCTTCTTGCCCTAGGCGCTAGACGCGCAGCAGAAGCAGGGCAACGCCGATGATGGCAACGGCGATGGCGAGCGTTGTCGCCCAGGCAACGGCGTTGCGTACTCGGGCCTGACGATGGGCCACACGCGCATTGCTGAGCCACTGCGCACTTGGAGGTGGCACGGCGGCGAAGCCGAGGTCGTCGAGCATTTCATCGAGTGAGCGTGGATCCTCGGCATTTGCCGACGCGACGGTGTTCGCGGGGCCTGTTGACGTTTCCGGTGATTTTGGCGGTTCCGGGGGCGGCGCAGGGGCTGGCGAGACGCGTGCCAGACGGCTCATCAGCGGGCGGTGATGCATGACGCGTGCAATGTCGTCGGCCAGCTGGCGGTCTTCGGGACCATCGAAGTCGGGCTTCATCTGTACACGAGCGCTCATCAGCGGCTCCCCTTGGCGTTGGAAGACATCTCCGGCGTGATCTCTGGCTTGGCAGAGGGCACGCGACGCAACGGCGAACAACGGGTGAGGGCGGAAGAGTGACGCAAGTGAGCGCAGGGCGTGTGCATGGCGGACCTCAGAATCCGAACTCTATTGCGGTCCCCGCGACCTTCGGGCGGTCGGACGGCACTAGCGGCCGATGCGCCCGAACACTAAGAATGCCTAACGAGATGGCCGCAGCGTGGCAATGATTCGCCCGCGCTGGCAATTCCCAGGGGAGGGCGACATGCTGGTAATGGTGATTGGTCTGTTGGTGTTCTTTGCGATCCACGCCGTGCCGACCAACGTGGAGCTGAAAAGCGGACTCGTCGGCCGGTTCGGTGAGCGCGGCTACAAGACGATTTTCGGTGTGGTGTCGCTCATCGGGCTGGCGCTGATCGTGCTGGGCTTCCACAAGCTGCAGCTTCATCCGGGCAAGAATCCGATTTTGTGGGATCCGCCGACGTGGACGCGCCACATAGCTATGCCGCTCATGCTTTTTTCCATGATCGCGCTGGTGGCGACCTACGTGCCCTCGCACATTCGCGCGGCGCTGAAGCATCCGATGCTTGTAGCCATCAAGGCTTGGGCACTGGCGCATTTGCTCGCAAACGGCGATCTGGCCTCACTGCTGCTCTTCGGCAGCTTCCTCGTCTATGCCGTCTATGACCGGATCTCGATGAAGCGTCGCGGCGGTGCGGTGTCAGCCGAGGAGCGCAGCGGTCCGTGGACCAACGATGCCATCGTCGTCGTACTCGGCTCGGCGCTGTTCGCTGTCGTGGTGCTCTATCTGCACCAACTCGTCATCGGCGTATCGCCGTTGTCGTAGCCGGCTAGGGGACAAGGAGGGCGCTCAGTAGCACGCCCTCCTTCGATATCAGTAGTACCTAGAAGAGTAGCTGTCGGGACGGCTGCGCCAGGGCTCGACGACAAACTCGGTGCGCTCACTCGTCTCGCGGCTGAGGCCGTAGTCAGAGATGATGAGCGATGAGCCTGGCTTCATGAGTTCGGCCAGCAAGTCCTCGGCCGACTTGGGGATCTCGATACGCTCGAGCGCTTCCTCGGCATCGGCGTCGTGACCAGCGGCGGCGACCGGCTCTTCATCGGCGTGACGGCGATTCTTGCGCCGCGAGTACTGCACCCGGTCGGAGGGTTTGAGCGTCACCGAATTCCAGCGCATGGTCTTGCCCCCGTCGGTGAGTGCGGTGGCGGTGAGGACATGCGTGCCGAGCGGCTGATCGGCGTCAGCGATGGTGACTGGCACATCCATGACCTGGACGAAGCCGAGCTTGGCCGTGAGGCGGCCCGTCTTGCGGCTGATGAACACTGACACCGGGTAGTTTTTCCGGGCGTCAATCGCATCGGCTGCAGCGAGCGCGCCATTGGCTTCGGTTACCGCCTTCGCAGCTTGAGCGGCATCCTCGACGGCGACCTTGCGGGCGTTCTCCAGGGCCGCGGCATCAGCAACGGATTGCTTGGCTCTGGCGTTCTGGGCGTCGGCGGTCTTCTGCGCGGCCTTGGCTGCGTCGGCGGCGTCGATGGCCTTGGTTTCTTCAGCGACTTCTTCCGCCTTCATCGTCTCGAGCGCGGCGCTGTCGATCTTGTCGATATCGACCTTGGCGAGTTTGGCGGTGTAGCGTGAGAAGCCAGAGTCGGCCGCATCGGATGTCTTGGCGGCCTTGCGGGCAAGCTCGACGAGCTTTGCCTCCTCCTTGCGCTCCTTGGCGACAATCTCCCTGGCCTCGCGCGCCGCGGCGGCGGCAGCGGTGGCTTGGCCGTCGGCAGCCGTCTTAGCGTCTTGAGCGGCGGTGATGGCGGCCAGCAGATGTTCGCGTTCTGCGGCGCGTGCCTGAGCAGCCATGCTGCGTGTCCGCTTGCCTGCCTCGCCTGCCGGTTCCATCATGTCGGAGATGTCGGTCTGGGCGCTCGTGGCGGCAGCATGAACGGGGTTATCGCCGCTGCTGGCGGTTTGGTCGGGCAGCAAAGGCTGGATGAGGTGGGGGCTGTTGAATTCCGCGGGAGTGAGGTCGGCGTCGCTGACGATCACACGTGCGCCTACGTCGGTGATGCCGAAGAGATTGCGGGCAAAGCTATACGGCAGCCGGATACAGCCGTGCGAGGCGGGATAGCCCGGCAGGTCACCGGCGT
>JBAZYB010000026.1:0-25293 GCA_041659545.1 Hyphomicrobium sp. | reverse complement strand
GCGCACCGGCCTCATCGAAGCCGACATGTCGCACGTCGCCGGCCGCGCCCATTAGTGCTTCCGGAAAAGTGGGCACCGGTTTTCCGATAGGAAGCACGACCCTAGAGAGTGCTTCCGGAAAAGTGGCTACCGGTTTTCCGATAGGAAGCACGACCCTAGAGAGTGCTTCCGGAAAAGTGGGCACCGGTTTTCCGATAAGAAGCATGGCGAAGCCGACATCGACGGGCGCTCGGCGGTTCCGCTTGAACCGCAACGGCCCCTGAGAGGCGCGGCTCGCAAGAGCAGCCCGTCGCAGCCCAGCGCCCCTCAATCTTTCTTGTCGTCCGACGTGAATATCGTCCGGTAGCCGAAACGGTGCATGTCTTCGGCCCGCAGGCGCGGCGCCACTGCCGGAACCCTGCCGAAAACCCGCACCATCGCCGCCGCACTGTCCCGCGTATGCCGATCCCCCGGCCCACGTGCTGCATACGTGCCGACAACTGTCTGCAGCCGCTCCAACGCCCGCTCCCGGATGCCCAGCTGCTTGAGATGCACCAGCGTGCTTGCCAGATAATCGATGTTGTTACCCGAGCGTCCGGCTCCGCCGCGCACGAAATGCGCCTGCTGCGCCAATGAAAGTTGGCCCGCGTAGCTCGGATGGGCGCGCTCCACCAGGAATGCCAGCGCCATTACTTCGCGGTGTTCCCCGGCCAGCAGGGCGACGGGAACCAACGCCTCCCGGTACACGCTGCCCACCTGCTCGCGCTCGCGCAGATAACGCAGCGTCTCGCGCGCCCTCTCTGCCGGGACGCGAAAGGCCAGCCCCTCGCACGCGCCGCCGCGATCCAGTCCGAGCACCAGCCCGGGGCGTTTTGGCGAGCCGCGATGATAGCGCGAATAGATGCAGAAGCTGCGGCGCCAGCCGACAAGCCGTGCATGCACGACCTCTTCGGCCTCGAAACCTGGACGCCACATCAGCGAACCGTAGGCGAAGACCCAAAGATCGCGCGCGCCCGTCATGGCTATTTGCGCGCTCCGCCTTCCGACCCGTCCGAATCCGTGCCCGAACCCGAGCCTGTGCCGCCTGCGCCGCGATGCGCACGCCCGAAGTCCGGCGCCGCCGTATCTTGCCCGGCCGCCACAATGCCGCGCCGAACCGCACGCGCATCGGAGAAACGGCGGAACAGCGTCTCGCCGTCGTCCGCCTCGATTGCGGTCCTCAGCTCGGCGAGGTCGTCGGAGAAGCGACGCAGCATCTCCATCACCCCAGCCTTGTTGCCAAGGAAGATGTCGCGCCACATCGTCGGATCGGATGCGGCGATGCGCGTGAAATCGCGGAAACCGCCGGCCGAGAACTTGATGACCTCCTTGTCGGTCACGCGCTCCAGGTGCTCGGCTGTGTTGACGATGTTGAATGCGATGAGGTGCGGCAGATGGCTGGTAATGGCGAGCACCATGTCATGATGCTGCGCGTCCATGATCTCGACCTTGGCGCCGAGCTCTTCCCAGAAAGTCTTGAGCTTGGCGACCGCCCCAGCGTCGGCGTCTGCCTCCGGCGTGAGGATCGTCCAGCGGCTGTCGAACAGCTCCGCAAACCCTGCTTCAGGGCCCGACTGCTCCGTGCCGGCAATCGGATGCCCCGGCACGAAATGCACGCCCCGCGGCACGTGCGGGCCCATGTCCCGCACCACCTGCGCTTTCACCGAGCCGACATCGGTAAGGATCGCACCAGGCTTGAGGTGCGGCGCGATCTCGGCCGTCAACGGCCCACACGCGCCCACCGGCACACTGAGGATGACAAGGTCCGCACCAGCCACCGCCTCTGCAGCGCTGTCATAGCCCTTGTCGATCAGGCCAAGCTGCAACGCGGTGTCGAGTGTCGCCCTCGTACGTGCGCTGCCGACGATCTCGCGGGCCAGCCCTTTGCGGCGCGTTGCATGGCTGATCGAGGAGCCGATCAGGCCGATGCCGATCAGCGCCACACGCTCGAACATCGGTTCGCTCATGCCGGTTGCCCCCCGACGAATTCGGCCAACGCCGCAACAACGGCGCGGTTGTCGGTCTCCGTGCCGATCGTCACGCGCAGACAGTCGGGCAGCCGGTAGGCAGCGACCTTGCGCACGATGATACCGCGCGCCTTGAGGAATTTGTCGGCCGCGTCGGCAGTCTTGCCGCCGTCCTTGGCGAAGTGCACCAGGATGAAGTTGGCAACGCTCGGCGTCACCGTGAGACCGAGCTTCTCCAGCTCGGCGCTGAGCCACGGCAGCCACCGCTCGTTGTGCACGACGGAGGCTTCCTCGTGCGCCTTGTCGGCGATCGCCGCAGCGCCCGCCAGCATGGCCGGCGCCGACACGTTGAACGGCCCGCGAATGCGGTTCAATACGTCGGCCACCTCTTCCGGGCAGTAGGCCCATCCAAGCCGCAGCCCGGCAAGGCCGTGGATCTTCGAGAACGTGCGCGTCATCACCGTGTTGGGACTAGTCGCCACAAGCTCGATTCCGGCCTCATAGTCGTTGCGGCGCACGTACTCGGCATAGGCCGCGTCGAGCACCAGCAGGACGTTTGACGGCAGCTGCGCCCTCAGCGAGCGCACCTCGTCGAACGAGATATACGTCCCGGTCGGATTGTTGGGGTTGGCGAGAAACACGACCTTGGTTCGCTCGCTCACCCGCTGGAGGATTTCCTTGATGTCGGTCTGGTAGTTGCGCTCGGGGGCCACCACAGGCGTCGCGCCGTTGGCCAACACGATGATCCTGTAGAGCAGAAATCCGTGCTCGGTGAACACCGCCTCGTCGCCAGGGCCGAGATAGGCGTGTGCGATCATGGTTAGCAGCTCGTCCGAGCCCGCCCCACAGACGATCCGCGCCGGATTGAGCCCATAGCGTGCGGCGATGGCAGCCCGCAGCGCCGTCGCCGCGCCGTCGGGATAGCGCTCCAATTCGCCTGCCGCCTCGCGAAAGGCAGCGATCGCCTTAGGGCTGGGACCGAGCGGCGTCTCGTTCGACGACAGCTTGATCGGCTTGATGCCCGCCGGCAGTTTACTTTCGCCCGGAACGTACGGGTCGATGTCGAGAATACCGGGTTTGGGCTGGGGTGCGCCAATGGCCATGAATGCAGCGTCCGAGTGCGTGAGACCCGCCTAAGTCGCAGGCGCGGCAAGTGATATAGACCCCCACCGCGGAACGCAAAGATTTACCGGACCGTGCATCACGGCAGCCGGAAGCGACGCAACGCACATCCGCGCCATGCGCTGCACGCGGTTAATTGATCGACCCATCGACACCCGCCACTTGACGTTGCCGATGTCGTCCCGATATTTCGTACTCATCACTCGTGGTGATTTGGCCGGCCGGCTTGCAACCACGTTAAATAAATCGCTAAAAATGGCCGCGCGCACCCGGTAGCGGATGAGCGGCCTCAAGGCCTGCCATCCGACTGGGTTTTTCATTTGCAGCCCCGCAAACGCGTGGGGCTGAGGAGCGCGCACAAGCGATGCCAGTGCATCCGACCTTGGCAGGTATCGAAGCCGACGCAGGGCAGACCCGCCGCCTTTCGGAGGTGAACAACCCATCGAGCAAGGTGCTGCACCTGCCCGAGAGCGAGCCGCTGCGGCTAGCTTGCGACCAGCTGTTGGCGCCCATCTCCATCGCCTACGAGACTTATGGTGAGCTCAACGCCGAGAAGTCGAACGCGATCCTCATCTGCCATGCGCTGACCCTCGATCAGTACGTCGCCAGCGAGAATCCGGTGACCAAGAAGCCGGGCTGGTGGTCGACGATGGTCGGTCCAGGCAAGCCGATCGACACCGATCGCTTCTTCGTTATTTGCCCCAACATTCTCGGCGGCTGCATGGGCTCCACTGGGCCGGCGTCGACCGATCCCAAGACCGGCAAGCCCTATGGACTGAGCTTTCCGGTCATCACCATCGGCGACATGGTCAACGCCCAGGTCCGCCTCATCGACCATCTCGGCATCGACCAGCTGTTTTGCGTCATCGGTGGCTCGATGGGCGGTATGCAGGTGCTCGAATGGGCTGCCGGCCACTCCGAGCGCGTGTTTTCGGCCGTGCCCATCGCCACGGCCGCCTGGCATTCCTCGCAGAATATTGCCTTCCACGAGGTCGGCAGGCAGGCGGTAATGGCCGATCCCGATTGGTGCGGCGGCGACTACCACGCCCACGGCAAGGTGCCGCGCAATGGCCTCTCTGTCGCGCGCATGGCCGCCCACATCACCTATCTTTCGGAGGATGCCCTGCACCGCAAGTTCGGCCGCAGCCTGCAGGAGCGCTCCAAGGTCACGTTCTCCTTCAACGCCGATTTCCAGGTGGAAAGCTATCTTCGTCACCAGGGCTCGACGTTCGTCGACCGCTTCGATCCCAACAGCTACCTCTACATCACCCGGGCGATGGACTATTTCGACCTCGCGGCCGAGCGCGGCGACGTGCTCGCCAACGCCTTCCGCGGCACAAAAACCCGCTTTTGCGTGGTGTCTTTCACCTCGGACTGGCTTTACCCGACGCGCGAGAGCCGCGAGATCGTCCACGCGCTTAACGCCGTCGCGGCCAACGTCTCGTTCGTCGAGATCGACAGTAACAATGGCCACGACGCTTTCCTGCTCGAGGAACCGGAGTTCTTCGCCACGATACGCGGCTTCTTGAGCGCTGCGGGCACGCGACGCGGGCTGAAGGTATAAGCCCAGATGCAAAAGCCGCTCACCATTGGCACACACCGCGTCGACCACCAGCTCATCGCCGAGCTTGTCGAGCCCGGCTCCCGCGTACTCGATGTCGGCTGCGGCGACGGCGAGCTCCTGCAGCTCCTTGCCGAGACCAAGTCGACCGACGGGCGCGGCGTCGAACTATCGCGCGAGCGGGTGAACGCCTGCGTGATGCGCGGGCTTTCGGTCATCCAGGGCGATGCCGATCGCGATTTGGCCGACTATCCCGACCAGGCCTTCGACTACGCGATCCTCAGCCTGACCATCCAGGCGACGCGCTACCCAAAGACGGTGCTGGAGAACTTGTTGCGCATCGGTCGGCACGCCATCGTCTCGTTCCCCAACTTCGGCCACTGGCGCATCCGCTGCGACCTGCTGTTCACCGGGCGCATGCCCAGGACCGCCAATCTGCCCGAACCCTGGTACACGAGCCCCGATGCCCATCTATGCACCATCAAGGACTTCGTCGATCTCGTGTCCCTGGTCGACGCCGAGGTCGAAGATGCGGTGGCTTTCAACACCTCTGGCCAGCGGCTGCCCATCCGACACTCCCTGTCGCTGCAGAACCTCCTCGGCGAAAAGGCCGTCTTTTTGCTGAGAAAGCACCACTCCCGCTGAAAAAGGTGCGCTGCGCGAAGCTGCGCCGTTTCGCCGTACCCCCAACGTTTCCGGCCCTTTCTTGACACCCCATGGGGGCCTCACTATGGTGCGCGCCGTTGATAAAACCTGCCGTTTTGGTAAGCCTCGAAAAGCGCAACTAGGCGGTTAGAACCATGTCGCCCGCAGGGAAGGACCCGACCCCGGGACATGGCGAGCTAAGCCCTGAAGAGCGTGAGGCCTTCCGACAGCGATCAGATGCGATCGGAAAACGGCTCGATGCGGTCAAAACCCGCCGCGAGCCGGCGAACCGCTCAGGGGCCAATCAGGTCAACGGCGCGGCTTTCGCCAAGGCGTTTCGGTTCGCCGCCGAACTCCTGGTCGGCGTCGCATTCGGCGGGTTTATCGGGTGGGCAATTGATCGCCAACTCGGCACGGGGCCTTGGCTCCTGGTCTTGTTCGTCATTCTCGGCTTTGCCGCCGGAATGACCAACGTGATCCGGCAAGCCCAGGAAGAACAACGTAAGCAGCAAGCCTCGCAGCTTGCATCGCCGTCCGTACCGGACGACGAGGACGAGGACGACAGGTAGGGGAGCGGACCTTGGCTGCAGAAGGCGCGCATGAGGCGGCACATGGCCCCATGCAACAATTCGAGATCAAGCGGCTCATCCCGATGGAGCTGTTTGGCTACGACGTGTCGTTCACCAACGCGTCGTTGTTCATGGTGATCGCGCTAGCGATCATCCCTCTCTTCTATCTCATCGCCATGAATCGTCGCGCGCTGGTCCCGGGCCGGCTGCAGTCGACGGCCGAGCTCAGCTACGAGTTCATCGCCAACATGGTGCGTGACATCGTCGGCGAAGGCGGGATGAAGTACTTCCCGTGGATCTTCACGATCTTCATGTTCATTCTCGCCCTGAACCTGCTGGGCCTGCTGCCCTACTCGTTCACGGTCACCAGCCACATCATCGTCACCTTCGCCCTCGCCGCCATGGTCTGGCTGATCATCACCGCGATTGGCTTCCGCAATCACGGCATCGGCTTCCTCAAGCTCTTTGTGCCGTCCGGCGTGCCCTGGTGGCTGCTGCCGATCATCGTGATCATCGAGCTGATCTCCTACATGATCCGCCCCATCAGCCACTCGGTGCGTCTGTTCGCCAACATGATGGCCGGTCACGCCATGCTGAAGGTCTTCGCCGGCTTCGTCATCGGACTGGGCTTCCTTGGCGGCTGGGCGCCCCTGGTGTTCCTCGTAGGCTTCACCGGCCTAGAGCTGGTCGTTGCCTTCCTGCAGGCCTTCATCTTCACGGTGCTGACCTGCATCTACCTCAACGACGCGGTGAACATGCACCACTAACGCTATGAAGGTCGGACTTCGAGCGCTGAGCGCCCTGGTCCGGATTTCATCGTAACGAACCCTAAGCTCAAAACTAAAACCCGAATGGAGACGACCACTATGGATCCTCAGGCAGCAAAGTTCATCGGCGCCGGCCTCGCCTGCTTCGCGCTCATCGGCGCCGGCATCGGCATCGGCAACATCTTCGGCAACTACCTGTCGGGCGCGCTGCGCAATCCGTCCGCTGCTCCGGGCCAGTTCACCAACCTGCTGATCGGCTTCGCGCTTTGCGAAGCGACCGGTCTGTTCGGCCTGCTGATCGCGCTGATGATCCTGTTCGCCTGATCGAGGTCGGGCGCGACGGCGCGAGGAGGAAATTATGATCGCTGCTCTTCAAGCGCTCGTCGTGGCGGCTGCCGCCGCGACTGCGCACGAGGAAAAGGCTGGGGGTCTGCCGCAGCTTAATCCGGCCGACTTTGCCCCGCAGCTGGCTTGGCTCGCGGTCACCTTTGTCCTGCTCTACCTGGTGCTGTCGCGCGTGACGTTGCCGCGCATCAGCGAAGTGCTCGAGGAACGTCGCGATCGCGTCCAGCGCGATCTCGATGCTGCCGGACGCTTCAAGGGAGACACGGACGCCGCCCTCGCGGCCTACGAGAAAGCCCTGAGTGACGCCCGCCAGAAGGCGTCCTCCATGGCCAAGGAAGTGCGCGACCGCCTCTCGGCCGATACCGAGAAAGAGCGCGCACGCATTGAAGGCGATCTGTCAGCCAAACTGGCCGAAGCCGAAGCACGCATCTCCGCCACCAAGACGAAGGCCCTTTCCAGCGTCGATGAAATCGCCGCCGAAACAGCCGGTGCCGTAGTCGGCAAGTTGCTCGGTGAGGACGTCAGTCCCGCCGAGGTCAAGAAAGCGATGCAGCCCGCAGGCTGAGTGAGGACGCCGATGCACTTCGATATGGCCGATCCCGCATTTTGGGTGATGATCGCGTTCTTCGCCTTCGTCGGGCTGATCCTTTATTACAAGGTGCCGGCGACGGTGGGTAAGGCGCTCGACCAGCGCGCCGATGCCATTCGCCATGAACTCGACGAAGCCCGCCGTCTGCGCGACGAGGCCCAGTCACTGCTCAATGACTACAAGCGCAAGAGCCGCGAAGCCGAGAACGAGGCCAAAGAAATCCTCGATCAGGCCAGGCGCGAGGCCGAGGCACTGACGACGCAGACCCGCAAGGCGCTGCAGGAGTCGGTTGAACGGCGCACCAAGTCGGCCGAGGAAAAGATCGCTCGCGCCGAGGCCCAGGCCCTGTCGGAAGTTCGCTCCTCAGCCGTCGATAGTGCCATCGCCGCCGCCGAAAAGATCATCAAGGCGAAAACCGCGCAGGTCTCGACCGCCGCCGGTCTCGTCGAACAGGGCATCAAGGATCTGGCCGGCAAGCTCAACTGATCTGCGCCTCTGGTGCAGATCCATCCTGCCCCACCCGGCCTTCAGCGCCGGCCGCAGTTAGAAGTCCCACCAATACCGCCACGAGCGGATGGTCGCTGGACAGGCAATAGCTGACGCTATAGCTGGCGCGCTTCAAGACGCTGTTGAGCCTGATGGCTCTGCGGCGACAGCTTGCTGTAGGGGACGCCCCGATTGAACCGGGACAGCGCCCCGATTGAACCGGGCCAGCAAGTGGCCCAGATCAAGAAAGCTGAAAGCCCTAGCCTGCGCCCTGGGCGTTCTGGTCGAAGCCGACGAATACCTCGAACTCACCTGGACGGGTGCCCTCGGGGATGTCGAAGGTAATTGACCGAACCATCGAGAAGTAGGCGATCGGATTATCGACGGCCACGGTTGCATCGACGTTCACTGTGTCGCCGCTCACCCGCGCGCGCTTGGCGTCGGTGACGACGACGTTGACAGGCAGCATGACCGTACCGGCATGGCCCCGCGGGCCGAGCAGAACGCGCCCCGAGAACCCGTAGCGCACGGTCACACGGCCGGGTTCGATCTGGCACTCGCGCGCCGTCTTGGTAATCTCGCCGCGATGCATGATCGCAAGCCCATCTCCGGCGCGGCCGTTCTCGTAAATGGTCAGGTGACCGCCGTGCGGAGAAATGGTCAGGCGCGGACAGCCATGCGCGATCTCACCCACGGTCGACCCAGTGCCGACGTCTTGCTTGGCAGCTGAAAGAAGCTGCTCCTCGCTGACTCCAGGCGACTGCGCAGGCGTGCTGGACGAGCTGCCGAATATGCTGGAGCCAAGGCCCGAGGTGAGCGAGGAAATGCCGCAGCCCGCGTTGAGCACAGTTAACAATCCACAGGCGAGCAGACACGCGCCCGAGCGCGCAACTTTGGTTGCGGACTGCCTCATCGCGTCGTGGCCCGACCCCTCTGTAGCCTCTCTTGCGCCGCGCAGTGCCAAACCCCTAGGCCGGCGGCGGAGGCTTCCTGTATTGTTGTAGTCCAAGCCTAGCATCCCCAACCACCCCGACCAAGAGCCTTGCGCCACGAGACACTTAGGTAGACAGAGAAAGCGATGTCCGCTTCCAAACCTTCAACTTCTCGCAACAAGCCCCCGCTGACCGTTTACCTAGCGGCTCCACGGGGATTCTGCGCCGGCGTCGACCGAGCCATCCAGATCGTCGAGTTGGCATTGGCCAAGTACGGCGCGCCGGTCTACGTACGCCACGAGATTGTTCACAACCGATTTGTCGTTGATTCCCTGCGGGCCAAAGGTGCCGTTTTTGTGGAAGAACTGGACGACATCCCCGAGACGAACCAACCCGTGATCTTTTCGGCACACGGAGTGGCCAAGTCGGTGCCCGCGGCCGCCAAAGGTCGCAATATGTTCGTTCTCGACGCCACCTGCCCGCTGGTCTCCAAAGTTCATATCGAAGCGGGCCGCCACCATGAGGAAGGCCTGCATATCCTTCTCATCGGCCATGCCGGCCACCCGGAGGTGATCGGCACCATGGGCCAGCTCCCCGAGGACGCGGTAACCCTGATTGAAACTGCCGCGGATGCTGATCGTTTCGAGCCGGCCGACGCCGCCAAGCTCGCGTTCGTCACCCAGACGACGCTGTCCGTCGACGATACGGCGTCGATTGTCGCCGTTTTGCGTCGCCGCTTTCCCCAGATCGTCGGCCCCCACAAGGAAGACATCTGCTACGCGACGACCAATCGCCAGGCGGCGGTCAAGGCCATCGCGCCCAAGATCGGCTGCCTGCTCGTGGTTGGCAGCCCGCAAAGCTCCAACTCGCTGCGCCTTGTCGAAGTGGCCCAGCGCGCCGGTTGCCCGACCGCGTGCCTCATCGAAGGCGCACGTGATATCCCCTGGTCGCAGATCGAGAACGTTACAAACGTCGGCGTGACGGCCGGTGCATCGGCGCCCGAAACGCTTGTCGAAGAAGTTATCGACGCCTTCCGCGACCGCTTCGATGTAAAGCTCGAGACCGTCACCACCGCGCTCGAGCGCATCGCCTTCAACGTTCCGCGCGAGCTGCGTCCAGCCGCACCTGTCACCTGATCCCACCCGAGCGACCGCGACGCCATGGCCGTCTACACCGAAGTCAGCGACGAGGAGCTGGCGAGCTTCATCACCAGCTATGGGCTGGGCGAGCTCTTGTCCTTCAAGGGCATCGCCGAGGGCGTCGAGAATACAAACTACATCGTGCACACGTCCAAGGGGCCGTACATTCTCACCCTGTACGAAAAGCGCGTCGAGGTGTCCGACCTGCCCTTCTATTTGGGCCTGATGGACCACCTCGCGGCGCACGGCGTCACCTGCCCAACCCCGGTCCACAACGCCGAGGGTAAGTATCTCGGCACCATCTCCGCACGCCCCGCTGCTCTCGTCACCTTCATCGAGGGCTTCTGGGTGCGCAAACCGACTGCAGGCCACTGCGCCGCCGTCGGGCGCGCCATGGCTCAGATGCACCTCGGCGGCGAGGGCTTCGCGCTGCGCCGCGCCAACGCGCTTGGACTTTCCGGCTGGCGCCCGCTCTATGCGCAACTGGCTTCGCGTGCCGGCGAGATATCCCCTGAACTCGCCTCACTGGTCGAAGCCGAACTCGCATTTCTGCAAGCCAATTGGCCCGCAGCACTTCCCGAGGGCATCATCCATGCGGATCTGTTCCCAGATAACGTGTTCTTCATCGGCGACAAGCTGAGCGGCCTGATCGACTTCTACTTTGCCTGTAACGACGCCCTGGCTTACGACATCGCCATCGGCCTCAATGCTTGGTGCTTCGAGAAGGATCTGTCGTTCAACATCACCAAGGGACGCGCGCTCCTGCGCGGCTATGAGGAAGTGCGCCCACTCACGGCGGCCGAGCGCGAGGCGATGCCGATCCTGGCGCGCGGCGCCGCGATGCGTTTCCTGCTGACCCGCGCCTATGACTGGCTGAACACACCCAAGGACGCACTCGTCAGCCCCAAGAACCCACTCGAGTACGTGCGCCGCCTGCGCTTTCACCAGGGTGTGCGCTCGATTGCCGATTACGGATTGAACGGAACTTCCAAATGAGCACCAGTCCGCCTGTAATCATCTATACCGACGGCGCCTGCTCGGGGAACCCAGGCCCGGGGGGCTGGGGTGCGATCCTCACCTACGGCGACAACTGCAAGGAAATATCCGGCGGCGAAGCTCTGACCACCAACAACCGCATGGAGCTGATGGCGGCGATCTCCGCCCTCGACGCACTGAAAAAACCGAGCCGCGTCGAGTTGCACACCGACAGCCAGTACGTGATGAAGGGCATCACCCAGTGGATTCACGGCTGGAAGAAGAACGGCTGGAAGACCGCTGACAAGAAGCCCGTCAAGAACGCCGAACTATGGCAGCGTCTCGACGAGGCACGCCGCGTGCATGAGATAGACTGGCGTTGGGTCAAAGGCCACGCCGGCCATCCGGAGAACGAGCGAGCCGACGAGCTCGCGCGTCTCGGCATGGAAGAATTCAAGTCCGGAGCAAACAGCGCCGGACGCCGTCAAGCGAAGTAACCCGACGGCTTTAAAGCGAGTGATCAATCATCGAGCACAGCGTCTCGGCACTCGACTTGTCGTGCTGCGGTGGGATGTCCTCCACGTTGAGCACTTTGACGACGCCGTCATCGATCAGCATCGCATAGCGCTTGGAGCGCAGCCCGAGGCCTCGAGCCGACAGGTCGATATCGAGGCCGACCGCCTTGGCAAAGTCGCCGCTGCCGTCGGCGAGCATCAGGATCTTGCCTTCAGCGCTCGTATCCTTGGCGAACTGCGTCAGCACAAAGATATCGTTCACGGCCGTGCAGGCGATCAGATCGATGCCCTTCGCTCTCAGCTCGCCATCGCGGTCGACGAAGCCCGGCACGTGCTGGTTCTGGCACGTCGGCGTGTAGGCACCTGGGATAGCGAACAGGGCAACCTTCTTGCCGGCGAATATCTCGCTCACCGGTTTTGTCGCCGGCCCTTCGGCAGTCATCACCGTGAATGCAGCATCCGGAAGCTTGTCACCGACTTTGATTGTCATTGCTTATCCTCGTTGTTGAGCGCTCTTGCAGACCATGTCAGGTCGCGCCGACGTCCTTATTGCAATGGAAACGTCGCCTCCGACTGTCCTTTGTCCGAGACGATGGTCGCCGTCAGTTGCTTGCCCTTGAGTGCGCCGAGGTCGACGTCCTTGCCGAGTTCCACCTCGAAGGTCACGTTTCCTTTGCCATCGTCCGCTGTCTTCTTCGGCAATGGCACATATAGACCGTCCGGCGCTTCGACAAAGGCGTCGACATGCTCGGCGCCACCAGGAATTTCGGCTTCCAGCACGATATGTGGGTTGGCGCCGGTCAGCTCAGCGACGGTGCGCTTCAGCTGCGGATCGCTTTCACGCCGCGCTTCGGGTGGCGCCGGAACCTTCGTCATCGCCTCGATCAACGCCTCAGGCATGGCCGTGTCGGGCGGCAGCGTCAGTTCCAGCGCCGCCTGCGCGGGAATGCAAATGTCTTTGCAAACCCCGTAGTCGACCAGCAAATGCAGATCGATGGGCTTCGCCGGATCCTTGGCCGTCAAGCGCACCGGAAATGTGAGGTTGCCCTTGTAGCCAAGCGTATCGCCCGATCGATCGGTGAAGCGCTTGGGGGCCGGATAGAGCACCTGTGCGCTGGCAAGGTTTTCCGAACCCGACCAATCGAACGACGGCGGCACCCCGCCGGCATCGCCGGGAGTGCGCCAATAGGTCTTCCATCCCTCCGGCAGCTGCAGCTCGACGCCGGCAACGCTCGCACCGCCGACGAGGCGCGCACGTGAATTGTGGCCTTCCACCCATGGCGAGGCGATCTCGCTGGCCATGGCGCCAGTCGCCATCGCAAGCGAAGCCAAAGCACCGAACGCGGTGCAAGGCAGAATGAACAGTTTGCGCATTGGATTGACGTTCTCCGCGGCTGTGTCGCAGTCGTTCGACATGCGTTGTAGCGCCTCACCATTCACCCGCAAATGATGGTGTTGGAACAAATTAGCTTACTTGCCCGATAAGCGGGCCCCAACCGAACACGCCTGCATATCATTTGACGGCTTCACACACCGGGGCAGTGCACGATAATCTTCCCCGATGAAGATTGCTCAACCGGGTTCGCGCCGCCCCTCCGCCGAAGGCTACCTCGACGGTCAGCTTCTCGTCGCCATGCCCATCATGTCCGATCCTCGCTTTGCGCGCTCGGTCATCTACATGTGTGCGCACTCCGAGGATGGCGCCATGGGATTGATCATCAATCAGCGCGCCTCCCACATCTCCTTCCCCGATCTACTGGAGCGGCTCGACATCCTGTCCGGCGATGACGATGAGGAGATGGCAACAGTCGGCGACATTTCAATTCAGGTCGGCGGCCCCGTCGAAACCGGGCGCGGCTTTGTGCTTCACAGCGCCGACTATTTCGCCGAGGATTCCACTTTGCCCATCGAGGATGGCATCTGCCTCACCGCAACCATTGACATCCTCAAGGCCATCGCCGCCGGTCACGGACCGAACCGCGCCCTACTCGCACTTGGATATGCAGGCTGGTCGCCGGGCCAGCTCGAAAGTGAGATCCAGGCCAACGGCTGGCTCAACTGTCCTGCCGATCCAGACCTCATTTTTGGCTCCGACCTTGACAGCAAATACACGCGCGCATTAGCCAAGATCGGCATTGACCCCTCGCATCTCGTTAGCGACGCCGGGCACGCCTGATCCCCGCCCCCGGCGGCCGGCTCCCCGAAGGGGAGTCGCCGGACGCCAACAAGGAATCTCAACCCTCCCTGCGCGGCTTGCCGGGTGGCGGCCCCGCGGCCTCGCGCTCGAGTTCGCGCGATCCGGCCTCTGCGGGTGGCGGCCACGGCAGACCCGCAAGCTTAGCAAGGCTCTCCGCCATCGCCGGAGGCAACCCGGAGAAGTCCGGTGCCGACTTGGGCGCCGCCGGTTTCGCTGCGGAGCCAGCCACCTTCCTGGCTGGCTGCGTCGGCTGCGCGACCGGGGAACGCGGTGCGGCTTTGGCCGGTCGCGCCTGAGGTGGTGCCGGCGGTGGTTGCTCCTGCTGCGCTGCCATTGCCGCAACGAGCGGATTTGGCTCCGCCTCATGTTCGGCAAACGGCGGTGGGGCCGGTGGCTGGGCGAAATCGAACGTCGCTGGCGGCTGGCCCCCATTCGCAAATCCACGACCGGGGGGCATGTGCGGCGGCGCAGTCTGCTCTTCCGCGCCCTGCATGCCGTGCATCTCCGGCGGTGTGCTGAACTGCTCGACGTGCATGGGCGGCGGCGCGCCGTTATCGTGCGCCATCTGCGCATCGAAGCCAAACGACGGCGGCCCACCGAAGGGCGGCGGCGCCATCTCGTGCATGCCCGGAGCTGGCGGCGGCATCATATGTTCCCCGTTCGCCGGCGGGGCTGCGAATTCCTGCGGCAATGCCGGTGGCGCGTGCTGCGGCGGCATCGGCGGCGCCCCCTGACCCGGAGGCCCGGCAAATGCATTCGCCCCATCCGCCGGCATCGGTGGGGTCATGCGCCCGAGAACGGGTCCGCGTGGACGGGTGCGCACCGTACTGTTGGGCAGCGCGGCCGGAGGAGCGGGCGGCGGCGGCGGCCGGCCCTGCGACTGAGCAGTGCTCTCCTGCGCTGCGATAGCGCCATTGGGCGGCGGAAGCGCCAACTCCCTGGACTTCTTCGACTTCTGCTTGCCCTTCGTCTTGGCACGGAAAAGACCACGTGGACGCAGCTTGTGCTCGGCAGTGCGCACCATCTTGAGCAGCTGCAGCACATCGCGGTCTGACATCGGCTCCCCGTAGTAGAAGCCCTGCGCGTACTGGCAGCTGATCGAGCGCAGGAAGGCGACATCCTCCGGCGTCTCGACACCCTCCGCGACGACGCTCTTGCCCAGCTCATGTGCCAGCGCCACGATCGACCGCACAATGGCCGAACCTGCCCCGCCGCTCTCACCCGTGGCCTGCACCAGCGCACGGTCGATCTTGATGGTGTCGAACGGAAAGCGCTGCAGGTAGGCGAGCGACGAGTAACCCGTACCGAAGTCATCCAGCGCCAATTCCGCGCCCGCACCCCGCAGCCACTCTAGAATCTCTGTCGCCTGCTCCGGATTCTCCATCACCAGGCTCTCGGTAATCTCTAGCCGCAGTGAACCCTTGGGCACGATGTTGCGCCCGAGAATGTGGCGGATCTCCTGAATGAGGTTCTGGCGGAAGATCTGCCGGCTGGAGATGTTCACCGATACGAACAGCGGTCGCTCCTCGCGCGGCAGTTCGCGCTGCCAGCGGGCGGCCTCGTGCGCGGCACGCAACAAGACATGCGAACCCAGCCGCACAATGAGATCCGACTGCTCGGCAATGGGGATAAAGTCCGATGGGCTCATCAAGCCGCGCTTGGGATGCTCCCAGCGCACCAGCGCCTCGAAGCCCGCCAACTCTTCGGTCGGCAGGTAGATGATCGGCTGATAGAGCACTTTGATCTGGTTCTTCGCCAGCGCCTTGCGCAGATCGCTTTCCAGCGCCACGCGGTCATCGCGGTCGGAGCGCATCTCCGGACGGAATATCTCGATGCGGTCTGCACCACCGCGCTTGGCGCGGTACATGGCGATCTCGGCTTCCTTGTAGACGTCCAGATGGCTGGCGGTCTGTCCGTCATACACGGCGATGCCGATCGAGCCCGTGAGCACGATCTCCTGCCCTGCGATCTTGATCGGCGCCCGCAGCGAGCGGCGCGCACGCTCGGTAAGACCGGCGAGATCCTGTGGGCTCTGCTCGGAAACGAGAAGGATAGCGAATTGGTCGCCACCGACGCGGGCCAGCGTGTCCTGCGGGCCTAGATTGCTTTGCAGGCGCCGCGCCACGGTCAGCAGCAGGCTGTCACCGACGACAAGCCCGAACGACACGTTGACGCTCTTGAACTTGTCGATGTCGATGAAAATGATGCTCGGACGCACCCCGCTCTCGCTCGTCGCGCGGCCCACCGCCACGCCGAGCCGATCAAGCAGCAGCTCCCGATTGGGCAGCCCCGTAAGACTGTCGTGCACGGCGTCATGCAGCAGCCGCTCATGGGCGCGCTTTGCATCCGTCACGTCGCGAACAAGCCCGACGCAGCGCATGGCGCGCGCATCCTCGTTCGGCACGCTCGCCGCCTCAAGCTCCAGCCAGCGATAGCTGTTGTCGGCATGGCGCATGCGGAACTCGGTACGGATCCGCGCCCACGTACGCTCCTGCACCGACCAGAGGATCATACGGAACCGCTCGCGGTCCGCAGCGTGCAGGTGCTTGATGAAATCGTCGACCTTCGTGCACAACTCACCCGGGCTGAGGCCTAGCGACGCTTCGATGCCCGGCGACACTTTGATCTCGTCGCGGCGTGCGCTCCATTCCCAGACGGCTGAGCCCGCTCCATCGACCGCCAGCGCACGCAATTGCAGCTCGCTTGGCGCAGCCCCGAACAGCGGCTCCAACGAGCGGAACGCGAACTGCGTGACCGTGAAGCCGATCAGGATGAGGATCAGCACCAGACCCGATACGAGGCCCTGAACCGCAGCATCGCCCTGCAGCTGCCCGGTGAGAACCATCGCCGCGCCGAAGATCCATATGAGGAACAAGATCCACGTCGGAATGAGCGACAGCGCCCTGTCCTGCCCGCGCAGCGCCAGGAAAAGTGCAAATGCGCCACCCACCGCGCCGATAATGACGAACGACATACGCGCGAACGTCGAGGCAAGGCGCGGATCGATCACGGCAACGGCGACCAGCGTCAGCTGCGCAATGATCCACACCGTGAACAGCATGCGTATGAGGCCATGCCAGAACGCGATGCGCAGGAACACCGACACGAAGATGACCAGGCTCGCCGCCACCGCGGATTCGCTCGCCGCTCGGTAGACGGCGTTGTCCTCCGGCTTCAGCTGGAACAGTTTATGGAAGAAGCCGAAGTCGACGCACAGGTAGGCCAGCACGCACCAGGACACCAGTGCCGCGCTCGGAAAGATCGCCTTGTGGTTGGCGGCAAAGATCGCGGTCAGGAAGATCGCCAACAGGCCTGTCAGGCCCAGAAGGATGCCGTTCATCAACAAGCGGTCGCGCGAGTACAGCTCGTACTCCAGCGGCTTCCACAGGTACAGGCGCGTCAGGCGATCGGACGAGAGCTCGACGACGTAGGTGACGGTCTGTCCTGGCTCGATGGTGATGCGGAAGATATCGGCGCGGTCGCTCTTGATGCGTTCGGGCACGTAGCCCATCGACGGCGTGACGCCCTCGATGCGTTGCGCATCGAGGTCGGGCCAGACCGCTCCCGATCCGACAACCGTATAACGAGCCGCGGTAAGCCAGCGCTCAACCGCCTTATCGGTCGGGTTGGTGAGCGCAAAGACGATCCAGTTGGGGCTCGTACCTGCCGTCTTGGCCGTCACCGAAATGCGCCCGGTCATGCCGTCCGCTGCCGGGGCGGTCTCCACCTGCAGGCTGTCGCCGCGGGAATCGTAGAACTCACCGAGCGGCGTGATCTCGACCCGATCCTGATCGGGCTCGATGACGATCGGCTTCAGGGCCAGCGCCGCGTTTGGCAGCGCGATGAGCATCATGACGAAGGCGAGCACGAGGGATGCCGCGCCGCCAAGGCGACCGCGCACGGCATGTGATCCTCGTTGGCCGGCCATCATGCCTCTGATGTCTCCGCGCCGACGGTGCTACGCATGCGCCTCGCATGGTCGCCGCGCTCATCGTCGCTCAGCAGAGCGTGCAGCACGTGATCTTCCCAGACGCCATTGATCCTGAGGAGCTGACGAGCAAAACCCTCGCGCCGAAAGCCATTCCGTTCCAGGACGCGGATGGAGGCGAGGTTATTGGGCATCGTCGCCGCTTCGAGCCGGTGCAGATGCAGCGTATCGAATGCGAAGCTGGCGACCGCGCGCACCGCCTCGGTCATGTAGCCGCGGCCGGCAAACGGCTTACCGGTCCAGTAGCCGAGCACACCCGTTTGCGTCACGCCGCGACGCACATTGGAAACCGTCAAGCCGCCGACAAGCTGGTCGTCGGTGTCGGCGAATATGAGGAAGGCATAGCCCATGTCTTCGCGGGCTTCGCGCTGGTAGTGCCGCACCCGGCGGCGAAATGAGCTGCGCGAAAGCTCGTCGCGCTGCCACTGCGGCTCCCACGGCGTGAGATGCTCGCGGCTCATCGCCCGCAACTCCGCCCACGGCGCGTAGTCGGCCATGAGTGCCGCGCGGAGCCAGACGTTGCGCCCCCTGATAGTCAAGGCGCTGTCGTGGCCTGTCGAGGATCGCAGGAATGCCATGGGCCGCTTTCCCCGAAGCGCTAGGCGCGAACCATTTCTGCGGCAAGCTCGGCGTACTTGCGTGAACGCCGCCCGCTGCCCACCACGGAAACTGAAACACCGCTCTGCATCAGCCGAGCGGCGATATCACGAACGTCTGCGGCCGAAACTTCGTCGACCTTGCGCATCAGCTCTTCGTTGCCGAGGACGCGTCCATGCACCAGCACGTGCCGCGCCATCTGCTCCGCCCGTGCCGAGCTGCTCTCTAGGCTCATCAACAGGCCCGCTTTGAGCTGGGCCTTGGAGCGCTGCATCTCGGCCGCTTCCGGCGCACGGTCAGCCGCGCGCTTCAGCTCCGCGCCAATAACTTCTATGAGCTGCGCCATCAGTCCCGTCCCCGTTGCCGCATGAATTCCAAATAGCCCCGCATCGCGTAGCCCCCAAGCGGTCGAGTAGATCGCGTAACAGAGCCCGCGCTTTTCGCGCACTTCCTGAAACAAACGGGACGACATGCCCCCGCCGAACAGCCCCGAGAATACCTGGGCGGCAAAAAACGCTTCGTCCTGATACGAGGGACTGGCAAATCCGATCAGGAGATGGCTTTGCTCGAAAGCTTTCTCCGAAACGCGTATTCCGCCCACATATTTAGCCGCGCGTTCCCCTGTTGTTCGCCGCTCGTCAGTCAGCCCTCCGAATAGGGCTTCAGCGTGGCGGACGAGCTTTTCGTGGCGGATAGCGCCGGCCGCGGCGAGCACCATGTTGCCGGGACCGTAGCGCCGTCCCAGAAAGCGTTTCAGGTCCCCCGCCGAGAGGCTGCCGACGCTCGCCGGCGTGCCGAGGATGGGCCGCCCGACGGCCTGCTCCGGAAACGCGGCGTCGTGGAGCAGGTCATACCCGAGGTCGTCAGGACTATCGCGGGTGGCGGCAATCTCCTGCAGGATCACCTGCCGTTCGCCCTCCAGTTCCGGCCGTCCGAACGCCGAGTTCTGCAGAATGTCGGCGATGAGCCTCAGGGCCACGCCTTCGTCGCCTTTGAGAACGCGCGCGTAATAGGCCGTCGATTCCATGCTGGTGGCGGCGTTCAACTCCCCGCCAACCTCCTCGATTTCCTCGGCGATCTGCTGCGCGCTGCGCTGCCGCGTGCCCTTGAAAGCCATATGCTCGAGGAAATGCGAGATGCCGTGCTCGCGGTCCGTCTCGTGACGCGCGCCGGTGCCGACCCACAGTCCCAGCGATACGGTCTCCAGACGAGGCATGCCGTCCGTCACCACCCGCAACCCATTGGGAAGCGTGGTCAACTCTACGGTCATTCGCGGCGCTCCGTTTCGGCGTTCGTCAGTGCCTCGACATGGCCCTCGGCGACACCGATGTCATTGTCGATGGTGGTGAAGCGCTCTTTCGCCGTGAACAGTTCGGCAAACCGCGCCGGCAGCGGCGGCCTGGCGCCCGTGATCGCCTGCATAGAGTCCGGAAATTTCGCCGGATGAGCGGTTGATAGAACGATCTGCGGAACAGAGCCGCCGTTCCCCAACTCACGCTCGGCCGCGACGATGGCGCAGGCCGTGTGCGGGTCGGCGAGATAGCCGCACTGCTCCCTGGTGCGCACGATTGCTTCGGCAACGTCGGCCTCACTGGCCGCGTGCGCCGCGAAATCGCGCTGCATCTTCTCGCCGAGCGGGCCCAGGTCGAAACTTCGGGTCTCGCGCAGCGCCCGCATCTTGGCACGGATCAGCGGCGCATCGCGGCCCGACGCCTCGAAGAGGTAGCGCTCGAAGTTCGATGAAATCTGGATATCCATCGACGGCGAAGAGGTCGCCACCACCTCGCGCATCTCGTAAGAGCCCCCGTGCAGCGTGCGCGGCAGGATATCGTTGACGTTCGAGGCGATCACCAGCTTGTCGATCGGCAGCCCCATGCGCTTGGCCACGTAGCCGGCGAAGATATCACCGAAGTTGCCGGTCGGAACGACGAACGACACCGGACGGTGTGGCGCCCCCAGCGCCGCCGCGGCGACGAAGTAGTAGGTCACCTGCCCGGCGATACGGGCCCAGTTGATGGAGTTGACGCCGGCCAGCGAGACACGATCGCGGAACCCGTGATCGTTGAACATCGCCTTCACCAGCGACTGGCAATCATCGAAATTCCCGCGCACGGCTATAGCGTGGACGTTACTCTCCGTCGGCGTCGTCATCATCCGGCGCTGCACGTCCGAGACGCGGCCTTCCGGAAACAGGACGGCAATATCGACGTGCGGCGAGCCGCGGAATGCCTCGATGGCAGCGCCCCCGGTGTCTCCCGAGGTGGCGCCAACGATCGTCGCCCGCTGGCCGCGCGCCGCCAGGACCCTGTCCATCAGGCGGGCCAGCAGCTGCATCGCCACATCCTTGAAGGCAAGGGTGGGGCCGTGAAACAGCTCCAGGACCCAGCGGTTGGTCCCGATCTGGACCAGCGGCGTCACGGCCGGATGGCCGAACCGGCCATAGGCGTCGACGGCCATGGCGCGTAGCTCATCGCGCGAGATGGCCCCGTCCGCAAACGGATGGATCACCTCGACGGCAACATCGGCAAACGACATGCCGGCAAACGAGGCGATCTTCTCTGGCGTCAGCGTCGGCCAAGTCTGTGGCACGTAGAGACCGCCGTCACGCGCCAAACCCGCCAGGACGACGTCCTCAAAGCCCGAGGGCGGCGCCTCACCTCTCGTCGAGATGTAGTTCAAGTCGGATAATTCTCCATGTGCGCAGATGCGCGGATGCACCCTAGAGCCGTGCCCAGGGGTGAACAAGCAAGCCGCCCGGCCTCTTTCCGGCTCCGCACAGCCTTGTTGCGATTAACCCCAACACAATGGACCGGTTTAGGCCTAGCGCTCGCCACGGCCCGGCGGCTGACGGTGGCGCGAGATGGCGAAGGCCATGAACACCCCTACGAGTGCGACAGCCAGCCCATACCACGTCAGCGCGTACTCCAGGTGCCTGTTCGGCAGCTCAAGGCGCGTCACACCGCCCTTGGGCCAGCCGCCAGGCGGCGCTGGCTCGGCCTCGGCGTCGATGATGAAGCGATGCACACGGCCGGCATCGGCCCCGGCACCCGCGGTGGCCATGGCATTCATGTCGCGCCAGTACCAGATGTTCCGGGCGGTGTCGTTCGACGGAATGAACATCCCCTGCTCATCCCCGTGGCGCAGCAGGCCCGTGACACTCGCCTCGCCCCCGATCAAGCCTGCCGCACGTCTCGCTGGTTCCTTCAGGTCGTTGGGCACGAACCCACGGTTGACGAGCACGATGCTGCCGTCGGCGAGGCGCAACGGCGTGATGACGTGAAATCCGGGCCCGCCGCTTTCATCCAGGGCATAAAGGTGGATCTCCCGGTCGTTGGCGAAGTTCCCCGACACCGCGACCCGCATGTATTCGACGTCTTCTCCGCTGCCAGCGAGCTTTTCGGCATCGGCGATCGCGACGGGCGCAGCGTGCACCCGCTTGGCGATGGCCGTCAGGAGGCCCTCTTTCCACGCCAGTCGCTGCATCTGCCAGTTGCCCAGCCAGACAAGCAGCACAACGCCCACGAGCGCGGCAATGGCCGGCCATAAGAGGCGCTTGTCTCCTAGCGTCCTCAACACGTCGGACACGCCCGCCGCAGGCCGGGGGCCCTCATGCGATCAATCACGCTCAAAGCGCCCCTCCTCTGCCTTGTTGCGGTACTGCAGCACGATGAGCAGCGCCTTGAGGAAGCGCAGCAGGAGTATGGCGAGCACCGGCGTACCGATTCCCCACAACACGACATGCACCCAAGCCGGCGGCTCGAAGGTGAACTCCACGTAGAGCGCCATGCCGCATACCAAAAAACCAAGGATGAAAATGCCGAAGATTGCCGGCCCGTCGCCGGTATCGATGAAGCGATAGCCCAACCCGCAGTTGCCGCACTTGTCGCGCAACTCCAGCACGTTCTTGAACAGCGGACCCTTGCCGCACTTCGGGCAGCGCGCCATCACGGCAGCAAACAAGGGAGAAACGGAACGTGGCTGTGACACACATCACTCCGGGGGCAGGGTTATCGGCGTAGCTCATAATAGCACGGGGCGGCCGATTGGCCGCCCCGCCAGAAAGCATTGCAGCAAAGGCGGCCGTTAGTGGCCGGCCCCGCCCGCGAGAGGACCAGCGCCCCAGACGTAGATGGCCGCAAACAGGAACAGCCAGACGACGTCGACGAAGTGCCAGTACCAGGCGGCTGCCTCGAAACCGAAGTGAGCCTTCGGCGTGAACGCCCCACGCAGCGCGCGGATCAGGCAGATCAGCAGGAAGATCGTGCCGATGATCACGTGCGCGCCATGGAAGCCCGTCGCCATGAAGAACGTCGACCCGTAGATGTGGCCGGCGAAGCTGAAGGCAGCATGGTGGTACTCGTAAGCCTGGAAGTACGAGAACGTCATGCCGAGCAGCACCGTCAAGATCAGGCCCCAGACCAAGCCGCGACGGTCGTTCTTCAGTAGAGCATGATGCGCCCACGTCACCGTCACGCCCGAGGTGAGCAGGATGAGCGTGTTGAGCAGCGGAATGCCCCACGGATCGAAGGTGTGCTCGAACAGGCCCGGCGTTGGCGCGCCCGTAGCCGGAATCGTGACACCCGTGCCATCGGCGGGCACCGGAGGCCACTGACCACCGAGCAGCTGATCGCGCGACACCTGGCCGACGATATCGACGCTGTTGAGCAGGTCGTGGACGCTCTTGGGGAACAGCGCCACATCGAAGTAGGCCCAGAACCAGGCCACGAAGAACATCACTTCCGAGGCGATGAAGAGGATCATGCCGTAGCGGAAGTGCAGCTGCACGACCGGCGTGTGGTCGCCGTGCTGGCCTTCGCGGATGACGTCACGCCACCAGCTGAATGCGCTGGCGATAACGCCTGCGGCGCCGACCGCAAAGACCCACGGGCCGGTGATACCGAACACGCCGGCGCCATCCGCCTGCGAGCGCATCCAGATGATCGCGCCGAACATCATGATGAACGCCGAAATCGAAGCGGTGAGCGGCCATGGGCTCGGATTTACAAGGTGGTAGTCGTGATGCTTGGCATGCGAAGCGGCCATTGTCGTGTCTCTCCCGTGTCCCCGTTGGTGCGTCCGATCCCTACTTTTCTCGGCCTGCGCCCGCGAGGGCCTCAGCCTCGCCGTCGCGCCTTAGGACCGGTCCCCTCGACGCGCCAGCGATTATTCAATCCCTCATCCGCCTTTGCCCGCGGTTCCGACCGATGCCTGCCCCTCGACCTTTGATGGCTCCCGCACCGGATAGAACGAGTAGGAGAGCGTCAGCTCGGGAAGCGTCGCTGTCTCCTCGTCGGTCGCGAATGTCGGATCGACGAAGAAAGAAACCGGCATCTCGGCGGATTGCCCCGGTTCGAGACGCTGCTCCGTGAAGCAGAAGCACTGCACCTTATTGAAGTGCGGCCCGACCGCATCCGGTGTGACGTTGAACACCGCAGTCCCGACCGTGACTTTGTCGGACATGTTCGTTGCTCTGAAGAAGGCGAGCGTGTTTTCGCCGATCTTCACATCCAGCGAAGACAGCACGGGCTCAAACTTCCACGGCAGATCGGCGGCCACATTGGCATCGAAATGCACCTTCACGGTGCGCTCGAGCACGACGTCGGAGGCCTTTTCGGCGCGCTGCGTGGTCCCCTGGTAACCGGTGACCTGGCAATAGAGCCGGTAAAGCGGCACGGCCGCGAACGAGACACCCACCATGCCCAGAGCGGCGGCGCCGCACAGAACCGCCACGGCTGCATGCCGTCGCGCCTGGCGCTTCGATCCGTTCTGGCTGTTGGATGAGGTCATCAGCTGTTCCAGACGCCTAGATGGGACGGTTGAGCACGTTGCCGCCAAGGCGGACAATCGTTGCGGCATAGAACAGAGCGACCATGGCGGCGAGCGCCAGCGCGATGGCAACAGAACGCATGCGCTGCCGGCGCAGGCGCTGCTTCTCTTCCTCGCTCATGTCACTCATGACCAAAACCACCACTCGGTCCTCACCACGCGACGAGCCGCGCCACGGCGTGCTCGCCAAGCATAACGGCGAAGAGCAGGAACAGATAAAGGATCGAGAACCCGAACAGCCGCTTGGCTGCCGCGTCCGCTTCTCGGCCCTCAGTGATGACGCGGACCTTCCACGCCAGATAAAGGAACATTCCACCCAGAACCGCCGAGGTGGCGAGATAGGTGTAACCGGCCAGCCCGATCGCCCACGGCATCACGGCCAGCGGCACCAGCGCCAGCGAATAGAGCCAGATCTGCCGACGCGTCTCGGCCGCCCCGCACACCACCGGCAGCATCGGCACGCCGACGCGCTCGTAGTCGCGGCAGCGATAAAGCGCCAGGGCCCAGAAGTGCGGCGGCGTCCACATGAAGATGATGAGGAACATCAGCACGCTTTCCATGCTGACGCCTCCCGTGACTGCCGCCCAGCCGATCATCGGCGGGAACGATCCCGCCGCGCCGCCGATGACGATGTTCTGCGGCGTCCGCCGCTTCAGCCACATCGTATAGATGAAGAGGTAAAAGGCGATGGTGATCGCCAGCAGCGCGCCTGCGGTCCAGTTGACCAGCACGCCGAGTGTCAGCACCGAGAACACCGACAGCACGATACCGAAGCTCAACGCCTCGTCGGTCGACATGCGCCCGCGCGGAATGGGCCGCGCCGCGGTGCGCGCCATGTGCGCGTCGATGTCGGCGTCGTACCACATGTTGAGCGCCCCGGCCGCGCCCGCACCGATGGCGATGGCAAGCAGCGCAATGACGCCGATAACCGGATGAATGTTTCCCGGCGCCGCGATCATCCCGGTCAACGCTGTGAACACGACGAGCGACATCACCCGCGGCTTCAACAGCTGAATGAAATCGCCGACGCTTCCGCCGTCAACGGGAGCCAGGCG
>JBAZYB010000025.1:0-26460 GCA_041659545.1 Hyphomicrobium sp. | reverse complement strand
AGGAGACGCTCCCCTACGAAGGCCGTACCGAATTCCTCACCCCCGGCGGTGGCCAGCGCTGGGTTGCCGACCGCGTGCAGAGCCTGCGCAGCCAATACAAAGAAAGATTGGAAGCGCACCGCGCCGAGCTCGTCGCACTGACGCGCCGTCTCGGCTGGTCGTTCCTCGTTCATCACACCGATCACTCGCCGTCCGAGCCGCTCTTGTCGCTGATCATGCGACTACAGAGCGGATCGTCCGACCGGCGCTGGCAGGCTGCTGAAACTGCCGGCAGCCGCCCCGAGGCCTCCAAATGAGTTTTGGCGCCCTGGCTTTCCTCAACCCCTGGCTCCTGGCGGCGCTCGCAACGCTTCCGGTGATCTACTGGTTGCTGCGCACGGTTCCGCCGAGCCCGCAGCAGGTGACGTTTCCGCCGACGCGCATCCTCGTCGGCATCGAGAACGCCGACAAGACTCCAGCCGCTTCGCCGTGGTGGTTGACGCTCCTGCGCCTGCTTGCTGCTGCGCTGCTCATCTTCGCGCTCGCCGAGCCGGTGCTCAATCCATCGCGCGACTCTGCGCTCCAGGGCTCCGGTCCGGTTGCCATCGTCGTCGACAATGGCTGGGCATCCGCCGCGCAATGGGGCGAGCGCCAGCGCATGATCGATCACACGATCTCCGAGGCCGAGGGCCAGAACCGTGCCGTGGTGATTGCTCCGACAGCCAGCACATCGAAGGCATCGAATTTCCGCATCGAGGCACCATCGGACGCCCGTTCGACTGCCGCGGCGCTTGTCCCGCAGCCGTTCGCGCCCGACCGGCTCGCCGCTACCGACGCGCTCAGCTCTGTACTTTCAGGCGCCCAGGGCGGCACGAGCGTCGTCTGGCTCAGCGATGACATCGACCACGACGGCAAGGCCGCAGAAGTTGCCGAAAAGCTGCGCGGACTGACACAGGGCGGAACTTTCGCCGTCGTCGCCGATGCGCGCAGTTCCGAGCCGCTTGGGCTTTCTGCCGGCATCGGCGAGAGCGGAAAACTTGAAGCGAAGGTGATGCGTCCCCAAGGGGGGGCGCGTAACGGCTTCGTGCACGCCATTTCAACCCGCGGGCAGAGCCTTGCCGAAGTCCCGTTCCAGCTTTCCGGTAATAACGCCTCCGCGACCGTGAATTTCGAGCTGCCGCTTGAACTGCGCAATCAGGTCGGTCGCGTCGAGATCGCCGGTGAGCGTTCCGCCGGCGCCGTCAGTCTCATTGACGCGCGCTCGCAGTGGCATCGCGTGGCTCTGATTTCGGGCGAGAACCGTGAGCAGGCGCAGCCGCTGCTCGCGCCGCTCTACTACATCGAGAAGGCGCTCACGCCTTACGCCGAGTTGATCAAACCCAAGGGCTCCAACCTCGCTGCCGGCATCAAGGAAGCACTGTCGCAAAACCCCAACGTTCTGATGCTCGCCGACATCGGCACCCTCTCCGGCGAGGCGGCTAAGCACGTCGAGGAATGGGTGAACAAGGGCGGCGTGCTGGTGCGCTTTGCCGGACCGCGTCTGGAGAATGGCGGCGACGATCTGCTGCCCGTCCCGCTGCGCGTCGGTGGCCGCACCTTGGGTGGCGCCCTATCCTGGTCGACACCGCAAAAGCTCGCACCGATCGAAGACCAGAGCCTGTTTGCCGGCGCCACCGTGCCCCCCGAGGTCGCCATCAACCGCCAGGTGCTCGCCGATCCCGCTATGCTCGGACCAGACGTGCATGTTTGGGCACGCCTGCAGGATGGCACGCCGCTCGTCACCGAGCGCAAGCTTGGCGAGGGGCAGATCATCCTCTTCCACGTCACCGCCAACTCCGATTGGTCCAACCTGCCGTTGTCGGGCCTGTTCGTTGAAATGCTGCGCAGGGTGTCCGCGCTGGGTGTCGGCGTCGGCGATGGCGCTGCCTCGGCGAGCACGTCCAACGACGCGGGTGCACCGGACATGCCGACCGTCCTGCCGCCACTGCAGACGCTTGACGGCTACGGCGTTCTCATTCCGCCGCCGCCGACGGCCCAGCCCGTCGCCGCCTCTAAGGTGCGCGATATCGTGCCCAGCCTCGATCATCCACCGGGTTATTACGGCGCGGGCGGCTCGCCTCACGCCGTCAACGTGCTTGGCCCCAAGAGCACATTGGAACCGCTTCCGCCGCTCCCTGCCGGCACTGAACAGCTCAGCTATGCCAGCGAGGGCGCCCGCCCGCTGAAATCCTGGCTGTTGCTCGCTGCACTGGCGCTTCTCTTCGCCGACATTCTCGCCGTCATCCTTCTGCAGGGCGGCTTCGGCCTGCGCCGCCCCGCGCGGCGTGCAGCGCACGCCGCAGCGCTGGCGCTTCTGTTTGTTGGTGTGGGCACTTTGCTTGCTCTCCCGCAGGCGCACGCGCAGCCTGTCGATGCGCCAGCGACACAAGGCGCGAGCAGCACTCAGGCCGCCGACGAGCGCGCCATCGAGGCGACGAGCAAGGTCACGCTCGGCTACGTGGTGACCGGCGATTCCAACGTCGACGAGATCAGCCGTCTGGGCCTCGACGGTCTGGGACGGCTGCTCGCGGTACGCACGGCGGTAGAACCGGGGCGCCCGATGGCCGTCAATATCCTCACCGACGAGATCTCGTTCTTTCCGGTGCTCTATTGGCCGGTGCTCCCCGATGCCAAGCCGCTGCCCGAGGCGACGCTTGCCAAGATCGACGCCTATATGAAGCAGGGCGGCCTGATCATTTTCGACACGCAGGATTATGGCCGCGGACTATCCGGTGGCGGTGCGCCCGGTTTGGGCGAATCGGCCCTGCAGAGGATCATCGGCAAGCTCGATGTGCCGCGCCTCGAACCTGTTCCGGAAAACCATGTCCTCACCAAAGCCTTCTATCTGTTGCGCAACTTCCCTGGGCGCTGGGACGGTGGCCAGCTGTGGGTGGAAGCGCTGGAGAATGGCAACGGAGACCAGCGGCGAGCCCGCGTCTCCGACGGCGTCACGTCCATCATCGTCACGCCCAACGATCTAGCTGCAGCCTGGGCGCTCGATGAAAGCGGAAGGCCACTTTACCCGACAGTCGGCGGCGGCGAGGACCAGCGCGAGATGGCCTTCCGCACCGGCATCAACATCGTCATGCACGCGCTGACCGGAAACTACAAAGCCGATCAGGTGCACGTACCCGCTCTCCTCGAGCGGCTCGGACAGTGAGGCTCCGCGCATGATGAATTGGTCGATCGATTTCGCCCCCGTCCTGCCGGCCGTCTTTTTCTGGGCTGCAGGCGCGCTCGGCGTGCTGCTCACCGCCTATCTGCTTTACCGCCGCTCGCGGGGTGCGCTGCTGCGCGCCGCCGCCATCGCCGCCGTGCTGCTCGCCCTCGCCAATCCGACGTTGCGCGAGGAGCAGCGCGAAAGCCTCGCCAACGTTGCTATCGTCATCGTCGATGAGAGCGCCAGCCAGACGCTCGGCGATCGCAAGGCACAGACCGCTGCCGTTAAAGCCGATCTAGAGGCCAAGCTCGGCAAGATATCCAATCTGCAGATCAAGTGGGTGCCGGCGTCCCGCCCCAGCGACACGACGTCTCCGGGCACGCACCTGTTCGCCGACCTCAACAAGGCGCTCGCCGACACGCCGCCCGACAGGCTGGCCGGTGTCATCATGATCACTGATGGCGAGGTTCACGATGTGCCGAAGTCGGCGGCAGCGCTCGGCTTCGATGCGCCTGTGCACGCCCTGATTACCGGCGCGCCGGATGAGTTCGACCGCCGCGTCGAGATCCTGTCCGCGCCGCGCTACGGCATCGTCGGACAATCGCGCGAAATCGAGGTCGCCGTCCGCGAAGCCGGCAAAAAGGGTGGCAGCCTTGAGCCGGTGACACTCAAGGTGCGCCGCGAGGGGCGCCCCGACGAAGTCGTCACGACGATGGTCGGCAAGCCCGTCAAGATCGAGATGCCATTCCCGCATGCGGGACAGAACATCCTAGAAGTCGAGCTCGACACCGCGCCCGGCGAGCTCACCCCGGCCAACAACCGCGCCGTCATCGCCGCCGAAGGCGTGCGCGAAAATCTGCGTGTGCTGCTCGTCTCCGGCGAACCGCACGCTGGCGAGCGCACTTGGCGCAACCTTCTGAAATCCGACGCGGCCGTCGATCTGGTCCACTTCACCATTTTGCGCCCGCCCGAGAAGCACGACGGCACGCCGATCAACCAGCTGTCGCTGATCGCCTTCCCGACGCGCGAGCTGTTCTCCGAGAAGATCAACGATTTCGACCTGATCATCTTCGACCGCTACCAGCATCGCGGCCTCTTGCAGCTGCCCTATTACGACAACATCGCCCGCTACGTGGAAGAGCACGGCGGCGCGCTTCTGGTGGCCGCCGGAGACGACTATGCCGGCAGCCTTTCGTTGTTCCGAACCCCGCTCTCGCCTGTGCTTCCCGCCGTTCCGACCGGTCGCGTTCTGTCCGAGCCGTTCAAGGCCAAGCTGACGGCCGACGGTCGCAAGCATCCGGTGACCCAGGGCCTGACTGGATCGGGCAGCGAGAAGTCGCCGCCGACGTGGGGCCGCTGGTTCCGGCAGGTCGAAGTGCAGCCCGAGCATGGGCGCACGCTCAT
Organism: Hyphomicrobium sp.; assembly: GCA_041659545.1. Lineage (GTDB taxonomy): Bacteria > Pseudomonadota > Alphaproteobacteria > Rhizobiales > Hyphomicrobiaceae > Hyphomicrobium_A. The sequence goes on along the minus strand of JBAZYB010000025.1, from coordinate 21,878 downwards.
GGACGGCGCCGAGAATGAGCCGCTCCTGGTGCTCGATCATAAGGGCAAGGGACGCGTCGCACTTCTCACCTCCGATCAGGCGTGGCTGTGGGCGCGCGGTTTTGAAGGCGGCGGCCCGCACAGCGATCTACTGCGCCGCTTGTCGCACTGGCTGATGAAAGAGCCCGACCTCGAAGAAGAGCGCCTCACCGCCAGCGCGCGCGGCCTGCGTCTTTCGCTCGAGCGCCGCACCATGGAAGACAAGGTCGAGCCGGTGACGATTTCCGGACCAGGCGGAGAGTCTTCGCAGGTCAAGCTCGAGCCGGCTGGCAGCGGCATCTGGCGCGCTAGCGTCGATGTGAAAATCCCCGGCCTCTACAAGGCGCAGACCCAGGGCACTGACGGCGAGCTAACGGCCGTCGCCCACGCCGGCATCGACGACCCCATCGAGATGAGCGAAGTCACGGCGACCGACGCCAAGCTGCAGCCGATCATCGACTCGACGGGCGGCGGAGCTTTCTGGATGAGTTCGTCGGCCGAGGCCACGCGCGCCAGTCCTTCCACCGTGGCCGTGCCGCGCGTCTCCATGCTCTCCGGCGCCAAGGTGCTGGCCGGGTCGGGCTGGCTCGGCCTCAAGGACCGCCAGTCGTTCGTGACGCGTGGCGTGAAGCTGACGCCCATGTTCACGGGGTTCGGTGCTCTGGCCGCGCTGTTGCTGCTCGTCTCGCTGGCCTGGTGGCGCGAAGGCCGCTGACACGGCGCCGAGCCTACCGGGAATAGCGGCTAACTGCGCAGCAGCCGCATGAGCGCTGCAACCCAAATCACCGCGGCCAAGGCTGAAAGCAGGATCGGCAGCCAGCGTGCGCTGCTCATGTCGAGGGCGTTCACATCCGGCCGGGCGCGGCTGTAGTGGACGGCGACAACACCCTTGTCGGGGCGGTTCAGCTTCTCATAGAGGCCGCGACCGATCGTGCGCCGAGCCGAGTGAACCTTCCCGGCGCTGTCTTCAAACGTGTAATCGGCATAGTAGCGGTAGGGATCGCCCAGCACGATCTTGCCAAGCGCCTGCTGCCGCTCGACTTTGATGCTGAGCGCTGGCGTCGAAATGCCCTCGGCCGTGATCTGCCAATATTGATGACCGTAGTAGGCGGCCAGCAGTGTCGTCGCGATCGCAGTAACAACAATCATCATGTTCGATCTCGTGCGCCGCAGCGGAGCATCTCCCCGTTTTGATTGGTAAGGCGTGCAGGACGATCCTACTGTCGTTGCGCTGCGCCGGTACAGCAGCAACGCTCGGTCGATTGAAGAGCAAATACATTTTGGGGAGAACGTGACATGGATACTTCGCTGTTTCTCGCGCGACTCTTAGGGCCCATGCTGGTTGTGCTCGCGGTGGGGCTCGTCGCCTGCCAGGACTCCTGGCGCGCAATGGCCAAGGAGTTCATCGCAAGCCGACCTTTGTTGTTTCTCAGCGGGTTGCTGACACTTCTCGGCGGTCTCGCCATCGTCAACACGCACAACGTCTGGTCAGGCGGCTGGCCGATTGTCATCACCATTTTCGGCTGGCTCGGCGTCATCGGCGGTACTGTGCGCATGCTCTTTCCGCAGACCGTCATGGGGTTGGGCGAAAAGATGCTCAACAATAAGACCTATCTGACCATCGGCGGGGTTGCTGAAGGCCTGATCGGCCTCTGGCTGTGCTATGTCGGCTATATGACCTGATCAAAATACAGCTCCTCCCAGTGGCAGATTGCACCGTCGGCTCCGGCGCTGTTTGCCTGCCCGCGCGACTCGCCTAGCGTCGGCTCAACCGGGTCGTCGCCCGAGGAGCACCGGCATGAACTTTCTCTATCGTATTGTCTATGCGGCTCACGCCAATGGCACGCACCACAAGCTGGCGCTCGATTCGCTGAGCCTCATCGACGGACGGGACGCTTCGCGCTGGCAAAACCTGTTCTTGAAGCACGCGAAGACTTATCTCGACGGCTCGAAAGCCCCCGATAATGTCTTCAAGGACTTCAAGAACCACGTCCTGCACGTCCGCGACGATTATTGGGGTGGCGCGCCGGAGAAGGCCGAGGAATGGTACGCGACGCTGCTCGCCAAACTGCGCGGCGGCGCCTGGGAAGAGGCTGTGTACGCGGCCGGTGTGCTCAGCCACTACTTCACCGATCCGTTTCATCCCTTCCACACCGGCCAGACCGAGGCCGAGAACGCCATTCACCGCGCCTGCGAATGGAGCATCAATCGTTCCTATGATTCACTTGCAGCGCTAGGGCGAGACCGTCCTCAGCCCCCAGAGATCGGCGTGCCCCAAACAGCGCAATGGCTGCGCGAGATGGTCTGCCGCGGCGCCGAAAGCTCCAACCGGCAGTATGAGAAGCTGATCGCCCATTACGACATCCACCGCGGCATCGCCGATCCTCCGGCCGGCCTCGACTCTACGGCGCGCGCGCTCATTGCCGATATCATCTTGCAGGCTTCGCGCAGCTTCTCGCACGTGCTCGAACGCGCATTCGCCGAGAGCGGCGTCACGCCGCCCGACGTATCGCTCACCGCAGAGGCATTCCTCGCCACGCTGCAAATGCCCCTGAAGTTCATCGAAAAGAAGCTTGCCGACGGCGCCGATCGCGCACAGGTCCGCGCCATGTACGAGGAATTGCAAGCCACCGGACGCGTCGAGGCGACCTTGCCCGAGGATGACCGCGCGGTGCGCGATCTCCACGCCAAGGAAGTGCTGCAGCCGCTTGAGGCCCGTCAGAATGCAGCGCGTGCCAAGCGTCTTGCCAAGCAGGAGACGCCACAACCGGCGAAAGCCCAGCAAGCACCGCGTGCTGCGCCACAACCGACTGCGACGCGTCCCCAAACCGCGCCCGTTCCTGCACCCTCACCCGCGCCGCGCGCTTTCCTCAAACTTTCGGACGATGTCGAGGCCGCACCGTCGATAGGCACACGCTCGGCACAGAGACTTGCCGAGGCCGGCATCTTCACCGTTGCCGACCTCGTCGCCACCGACCCGGAGACCGCAGCAGCGACGCTCGGCCCGCTCGGCATTCGCAATGACACGCTCCGCCTGTGGCAGGATCAGGCACGCCTCGTGATGGAGGTTCCCGGTCTGCGCGGCACGCATGCGCAGCTTCTGACCGGCGCCGGCTATCATGACGCCAACACCGTTGCTGCAGCCGACGCTGTCTCGCTTTGCGCCGCCGTGTTGCGGTTTGCTGCAACGGCGGAAGGCCAACGCCTCCTGCGCCAGGACGCTCCCCCACCGGAAGAGCGGATAAAGGGCTGGGTGGCCAGCGCCGCCGCGGCACGTTCCGCCGCCTGAATCCACGCGGGCTTGCATCGCCGTGCGCGAGCGAGCAAACTACTGATTGTTCCGAGGGGCGCCGGCAGACCGGCTGAGATCGCACTTTATCGTGTGAGCACCCTTAGAACCTGATCCGGTTCGTACCGGCGAAGGGACGGAATATGATCAAGGGCTTGCTGGCCTCTACAGCCGTCTACATTCTTTCTGTTGCGCTCGCGTTCGCCGCGACGGCCGCTGCGGGAAATGCTGCGTGCCGCAACGCTACGGTCGAAGGCGCGCGCTACGTCGTATGCGAGTTCAAGGCGCGCGACGCCATCGAGCTGTTCTTGCACAACGACGACGGCGTGCCGTTGGGACAGTTCGAGCGCGTGCGCGATGTGCTGGCCGGGCGCGGGCGCAACCTCGTCTTTGCCATGAACGCCGGCATGTACCACGAGGATCGCTCCCCCGTGGGCCTCTATGTCGAGAACGGACGCCGGCTGAAGCGACTGTCTATGGCGAATGGCCCTGGCAACTTCAGCATGAAGCCCAACGGCGTTTTCTACGTCACCGAAAAGTCGGCCGGCGTTTTGGAAACCACTGCCTTCGCGCAGCGCAAGCTTCATCCGAAGTTCGCCACACAGTCGGGCCCCATGCTGGTGGTCGATGGGAAGCTGCATCCGCGCTTCCTTGCCGACAGCACGTCACGCAATCGCCGTAACGGCGTTGGCGTCGCCGGCCAGCGCGTCGTCTTTGCACTCGCCGACGATCCGGTCACGTTTCATCAGTTCGCGCGCGCGTTCCGCGACGTATTCAAGACGCCCAACGCACTCTATCTCGACGGGTCCATCTGCCGTCTCTACGCATCTGACCTAAATCGCAATGATTTCGGCTTCCCCCTCGGGCCGATCGTTGCCGTATCAGTCCCAGCCAAGCAGCATAGGTGACGTCATGAATAAGCCCACGCGCAGCTCAGACCTGGCGCTGCCCAAAGTCACGACAGGGCCGCTGCCTGCATCGCGCAAGATCTATTCGGCTCCCGACGCCTTTGCCGATGTCAAAGTGCCGCTGCGTGAGATCACCTTGGCGGAGAAAAGCGGTGAGCCCGCCGTGCGCGTTTATGATTCATCGGGTCCCTATACGGACGCCAACGTCGTGATCGACGTGGCGCGCGGTCTGTCGCGCCATCGCGCCGCCTGGATCACGCAACGCGGCGGCATCGAAGCCTACGACGGGCGCGATGTGAAGCCGGAGGACAACGGCAACGCCTCCGGTGCGCGGCTGGCGCGCGACTTCTCCAACAAGCCGCAGCCGATGCGCGGCATTGGCGACGCGCCTATCACGCAGCTTGAGTTCGCCCGCGCCGGCATCGTCACCAAGGAGATGGCCTACGTCGCCCACCGCGAGAACGTCGGCCGCTCGGCGGTGCTCGACCGCGCGCGTGCCGCGCTCGCCGACGGCGAGAGCTTCGGCGCCGATATCCCGCCGTTCATCACGCCTGAGTTCGTGCGCGACGAGATCGCCCGCGGCCGCGCCATCATTCCGGCCAACATCAATCACGGCGAGCTGGAGCCGATGATCATCGGCCGCAACTTCCTCGTGAAGATCAACGCCAACATCGGCAACTCGGCCGTCACCTCCTCGGTGGAGGAGGAGGTCGAAAAGATGGTATGGGCGATCCGCTGGGGCGCCGACACGGTGATGGATCTCTCCACCGGCCGCAACATTCACACCACGCGCGAATGGATCTTGCGCAACGCACCGGTCCCCATCGGCACCGTGCCGATCTACCAGGCGCTCGAAAAGGTCGGCGGTGATCCAGTCAAGCTCGACTGGGAGGTCTACAAGGACACGCTCATCGAGCAGTGCGAGCAGGGCGTCGATTACTTCACCATCCACGCCGGCGTGCGCCTGCGCTACGTGCCACTGACAGCGACGCGCGTCACCGGCATCGTTTCGCGCGGCGGTTCGATCATGGCCAAGTGGTGCCTCGCGCACCACCGCGAAAGCTTTCTCTACGAGCGCTTCGACGAGATCTGCGATCTCATGCGCCGCTACGACGTGTCGTTCTCGCTCGGTGACGGCCTGCGGCCCGGCTCCATCGCAGACGCCAACGATCGCGCCCAGTTCGCCGAGCTGGAAACGCTGGGCGAGCTGACCAAGATCGCCTGGGCCAAGGGTTGTCAGGTGATGATCGAAGGTCCCGGTCACGTGCCGATGCATAAGGTGAAGGTCAACGTCGACAAGCAGCTGCGCGAATGCGGCGAGGCACCGTTCTATACGCTAGGGCCCCTCGTTACCGACATCGCCCCCGGCTACGATCACATAACATCCGGCATCGGCGCCGCCATGATCGGCTGGTTCGGCACCGCGATGCTCTGCTACGTGACGCCGAAGGAGCACCTTGGACTGCCCAACCGCGACGACGTGAAGGTCGGCGTCATCACCTACAAGATCGCCGCCCACGCCGCCGATCTGGCCAAGGGCCACCCCGCCGCCCAGTTGCGCGATGACGCGCTGTCACGCGCCCGTTTCGACTTCCGCTGGGATGACCAGTTCAACCTGTCGCTCGATCCCGATACCGCGCGTTCCTACCACGACGAGACGTTGCCCAAGGACGCGCACAAGGTGGCGCACTTCTGCTCCATGTGCGGGCCGAAGTTCTGCTCCATGGAGATCACCCAGCAGGTGCGCGACTACGCGGCGCGCCTCAATGAAGGCGCCGTAGAACTCACCGAGGCGACGACGCAGATCGATCCAGAGACGGACGCCGGCGACGCCGCCGCCCGCCAGGCCGGCATGGACGAAATGAGCCGTAAATTCCGCGACCTCGGGCAGGAGGTTTACGTCGACGCCGAAAAGGTGGCGAAAAGCCGAGCGTCCTAGCACATTTGGCGGGGGAGAATGCGGCGGCGCTCATGGTATGAGGCAGCCGCTGCACCCTTCTGAGCGCCCGAGGGAAGGGGACCATGAAGAACCTGAAGCTGCACCAGTACGGCGAGCTGGTCGGCATCCTGTTTCTGCTCGCTTCGACGGCAACGCAGATGTTTTATCTGGAGCCGCTCGATCGCGACATCCAGTGGCGCCTCACGGCCTACACGGTGCAGCAATCCACCCAGATCCAGCTGCAAAGCCAGTATGATAACCAGATTGCTCTGCTGAAGCAGCTCAATGCGCCGGCCGCCGATCTCGCTGCGGTAGAAGCAAAACGCGACGCAACTCTCGATAAGTTCCGCAACTCGGATGCCGACATCTCAGACTTCATGATCGCCAAGGAGGGCGTCGAGGACTACCTGCAGATCGTCGTGATTGTCTTGTTTGCGGTCGGCTCTTTGCTGGCCGGCCTGGGTCGTACGCTGGACATGCTCGCATCGCGCCGCGTCGCCGAGGGGTAAGCGCCAGCGCCGTCGTGCGCTGAGAGGCCCGCAAATCTCCTCCACAAGCCGCCAGCATCCGCCTCCGCTGGGCGATACCGAATCGGTAGATAGTCCGGGAACGCCGCGTCGGAACACCGTGCGGAGCATGTGGTCATGAACCCCCGGGGCCAGACGTGGGCCAAGCATTTCGCCGACTGACCTGCGCCATCTTGCTGACAGCGATCGGCACGCTGACCGCTGCCGCCGAGGACGTTTCCGAGCAGATACTCGCCAAGGCGATCAGCGACTACAAAGGCGACAACAGCGCCTCCGTAATCGGCGGTATCAACGCGGCACTGCGCGGAAGGCTCCCTGCCACGCAGGTGGCGCGGGCGCACTACTATCGCGGTCTCGCCTATCGCAAGGCGAACCAGCCGGGCCAGGCCATCACGGATCTCACACAGGCGCTCGAATATTCGGGGCTATCGGACACGGAACGCTCCGATGCCGCCGAGAACCTGCAGGTGGCTTATCAGGAGGCCGGAATCGCCGGGGGCGAGAAGGTCGTCGTCAGCGACGGGGCCGGGACACGAGCGCGCCAGTCAGCGCCGCAACTTGTCGCCATCGGCGATACCGGCGCGACGGCGAGCGCCAAGGCGGCTTCAGGTTCGGGGGCAACGACAGCGGCGGAAACAGCAACGAAGTGGGCTCCAAGCACGGTTTCAAGATCGACGGCCTGGTCCAAGCAACAGGTTGCTCTCGCGCCGCTCCCGCCGGTCGTGCTGCCAACCAGGGCGCCGAAGCATATACCGACGAATACCCCGGCGGGCCCTGCGTCGGCGTTTGTCACCGAGGTGGTCGCTGCCCAGCCCGTCGATTCAGGTCCGCCCATCGATGCGAGCCGCGCCGGCGTGCGTCTGCTTGTCGGCGAAACCGGGTCGCGCAATGAGGCCTTCGCGCTCGCCATCAGGCTCACCTCCCAGCATGGCGCCGAGCTCGGCCCACGACGGCCGCAGATCGCCGAGGAAAGATTATCCGATACCTCCGTGTATCGATTGCGCCTCGGTCCTTTTGCGGACGTCGGGCAAGCGATGCAACTGTGCCGCTCGCTACGTGACGGCGGCAACGAGTGCGTCATGGAATAAACGCCGACGTCGCCTCAGGCGGTGCAGCCGTCATGGGATGGAAGCGCCGCACCGCCCGCCAGCCGTACCAGACGAAGGCCATCAGCAGCAGCGCCTGCGCAATCTGGAAGGGCGGCTCCGACTGCGTCGGCGCCAACTGAGCGAGCACAGGCACTTTCTGGAATGACTGCACGATCAGCACGAAGCAATTGAGATACAACGCGGCGATGGCCGTTGCGGCGTAGATCCACCGCCAGCTGCCGGCAAGATTGAAAGCGTAGATGCCGAGGAACGCCGCTACGAGCAGCACCGCCGAGACGATGCCGACACCGATCGCCGGAGTGAAGGCGGTAATCGGAAACATGAAGCCGGTAACCGTCGTCAGTGCCGTCGTGATCAGGAAAAGATGCGTAATGGCTCCTGGGCGTGCGTTGTGCAGCATCCCTCTGAGGGCAATGAGCCCCGCAACGATCGCAACGAGGCTGATCGCAACGTGCAAAAGCGTAAATGCTTGCAAGGACAGCCCAATAATCATTCTCATCCCCGTTGGCGACGGCTACGGACCGGCATCGCGTGGAGTATACCTGCACGCGGCTTAACATGATAGCGATCATGAATGGTGTGGCGATCTACTCGCCGCGTCACCGTCAGATGAGATCGCAATGATCGAAGGACGGTGAGCCGGCGAGGATCAAGGGCCAATTTGGCCGCAAAAGCAGGGCACACAGCCTAATGATAAGAAATCGAGGGAATACAACAATGTCGCGCAATGTCCTGTGGGCGAGCCTCTGCGCCTTGAGCCTGCTTGTGATTGCCCCGCCGTCGAGCCGCGCGGCCTCTGCCTACGATATCGACGTTGGTGTCGACGCAACGCTCGACCGCTTCTTTCACAACGTCGGCGGCGCACGCGAGCTGGCCAACAAGTCGGTCGGCATCCTGGTCTTCCCCTCAGTGGTCAAGGCCGGCTTCGGCTTCGGGGGCGAATACGGAGAGGGCGCCCTGCGCATCCACGGCCGCACGGTCGACTACTACAACACCGTTTCCGCCTCCGTCGGCTTCCAGCTCGGCATCCAGGAGCGCTCGGTCATCATCATGTTCATGACACCCGAGGCCCTTACTCAATTTCGCCGTACGGCCGGATGGAAAGTCGGCGCCGATGCGTCAGTCGCCGTGATCACCGTCGGCATAGGCGGATCGATCGACACCAACAAGATCACAAGCCCGGTTGTCGGCTTCATCCTCGATCCCAAGGGGCTGATGTATAACCTCACCCTCGAAGGCACGAAGATCACCCGCATCAATCCCCGCTGAGGCGAGGCAAACCTTGAGGCCTGCACGCCCCTTCCTGGCCAGCCCCTCAGGCCGGCCATGTAGGCTTTCATAACCAATCGGGCCGTCAATGATGTTTGCCATGCGCCGGCACCCCATATGATGGGGGCGGGGGAGCAGCTGCGGAGTTATCGATGCAAGGATCTGCCGCCATTCCCCTGGCGTTGTGCTTCCTGATCGGATCGGTCCCCATTGTCGGGGCAGCGTCCCTCGACCGCCGCCCTGGCGTGGCCCAGCCCTATGCCAGCGATGCCCACCGGGCCGGGCCTGGCGGCACTTATGGCGGCCTCAAGAACAACCCTTCCCCGCCGCCCATGCGCGGTGCGGGCGATGCCCGCGATCACGGGTCCAAGCAGCCCTACTACTACCGATACTACAGCGACACGGACCGCTCCCCCGGCTCGTGCCGCAAGTACGCCCGCCGGGCAATCGCCACCAAGAACGACAACTGGTGGACGCGGTATCGGGCCTGCTTGAACTGACTTCGCTCGGGGGGCTCTTTTCGCCGGGCTCGTGCGTCTCCACATACGGTTAACGCTTTCCGTACGCCGGCTTTCCTCGCCCCTCCTCGGGCGCGACCTAAGCGACGCCCGAAGGCGGAACCGAGGAGAGTGAGAATGCTAAAGTTATCGATTGTAGGAGCCGCTGTAGCCGGCGTTGTGATGACGGCGATGGCCCCTTCTGCCGGTGCCCTGCCGACGCCGAATTCCATAAGCGCTACCAATGACTTGTTGCATGAAGTAGCGCACCGCGGCGGTGGCGGTGGCGGTGGCGGTGGCGGTGGCGGTGGCGGAGGCGGCCACGCGCACGGTGGTCCCCGCGGCCCGGGCGGGCATGGCGGCGGCGGCCCGCGCGGCGGCCATGGCATAGGCGGAGGTGGACCGCGTGGCGGCCATCATGCTCACGGACCTTCCGGTCACGGACCGCGCCATTACGGCGGGCCCCGCTATCGGGGCGGTCTGTACCTGCCCTACTATGGCTCTTATGGCTACGGCGCTTACTCCTATTATTACGACGACGACTACGCCGAATGCAGCTGGCTGCGCCGGCGTGCCGTTGCCACGGGCAAACGTTACTGGTGGAACCGCTACCGCGCGTGCATCGAAGATTAATCAGCGCGTTCGAGGATGCCGAGGGCCGGACCAGTTCCGGCCCTCTTCGTATCTGGCCACAATGAGCACAATCGGATGATGCCCGAGACGAACGCCGCCGCATCACACGTCGCCATTCGACGATGGCGCGAGGTGCCGCACTCCGATCAGCTCATCGCCGGCTTGAATGGGATCTTCTTCGAGGCGAGCAACACCAAGTCGTTTTCCAGTGAGGAGGCCAAAGAAGCCTTTCGCGAGCGCTGGTTCGCCCGCTACCTGAAGCAGTACCCGCAGTGGGCGTACGTGGCGCAGTCGACGGATGATGGCGCCGCAGCCGGCTATCTCGTCGGCGCCCTAGATGAGCCCAGCAGCTTGGATGATTTCGCCGCCGCGGCGGAAAATTTCCCCGCGCACCTGCACGTCAATCTTGCGCCGCAGTTCCGCAGTCGCGGTATCGGCGCCGAGTTGATCGAGGCGTTCGCCGCCGACGCCGCGCGGGCCGGCGTTAAGGGGGTGCACGTGGTCACATCGTCGGACGCACGCAACGTGCACTTCTACCAGCGCGTCGGCTTTCACCCGCGCGCCACCGCCAGCGTCAACGGGCACGAACTGGTCTTTCTCGGGCGCTCGCTCTAGGCACAGCAGGTGAGCACGATCACGACAGGACGCCGCAAAAGAAAAGCCCACGCGCGCGGCGTGGGCTTCCCAAATGTTTCGCCTTCTCGGCTCAGTCCTTGTCGCACGGGAAGCTGATGACGCCGACAAACGGTGCAGTGACTTTGCAAGTCTTGCCGCTGCGCTTCAGCTTCACCGGACCGTCGCCATTTTCGAGTTCGGCCATAAGCCGGGCGATGACCTTGCCCTTCTTCTTGCCCCCCGTCGGCTCGTCGTCGGCTTCATCATCGGCATCGGCATTAGCCGCAGTCGAATTCTCGTCGGCCTTGGCAGCCGGCGCCGTCGAATCTGATTTGGCGACGCTCGATTTCTCGCCGCTGGTCTTGCCAGTGTCGACATGAGGTTTTGCCGCATCGAGCTGCACCACCGCCGACTTGTCGTCGGCTGCTGGCTTGGTGGGATCGGCTTTGGCCGTTGCTTCGCCGCTCTTGGCGGCTGAGGGAGTTGCTTGAACGGCATCGCCCGTCGAGCACTTCTGCAGGTCGGCGGGAGCACGCTTCCAAGTGTGCGTCTCGCTCAGCCACTTGCTGCCGGCATAGCCCATGACCCGCAGCTTGTCGTTGTCCAGCGCCGTCAGCTCGACATCGTACTTCGAGTCACGGTCAGGATCGTAGATCCAGCCATTATCCCACTTGTTCTTTCCCACCGGCGCGACGTTGCCGATAATCTTCTTGCCGCACTCCTTGGCGTTCTCGGCGTCCTTCAGCCAGGCGACACGGCCGCAGAGCTTTCCACCGCAGTCGGTGATCTCCACGCCGCCGCGACCGGTGTGATCGATCCACAGGCCGAGCGGGGAATTGTCGGCATGCGCCGCTCCCGCAACGAGCATCGCAACCGCGAGGCCGCTGCAGTACAAGGCAATACGTTCAAAGCGCATGAGCACCTCCAAATTCTATCTGGTTCTGGACTAGGCAAACGTCGAGCCGCGCGCAAGCGGCGTGTCTGACACACAACCTGTCATGCAGCGCCCGAGCCCCGCAGTTCCGTGTGGAACAGGGCACGTACGTAGTGTGGCGCTCACTTGTTGAGGTAGACGCTCGCTTCGATGACGGCTTTCGCGCCTTTGCTTTCAGGCACGTAGTAGTGAACGAAACTCAGCGCGTCCGGTTGCTGGTGTGTCCACGAATACACGCGCGTGGCGCCTTCTTGCCACGTCTTGTCTGCCGCCCGGCCCATCACCCGCGTCAATTCGCCGAGCACGGGCTCAGGTTGAGTATTCGGCACGCGCAATGAACAGGTCGTGCCCGCCGCCCCTGCAAAGGCCGGCATCTGCTGGCCGACTGCCGCGTCGGCCCTGGAACGCAACGCCGTCAGAATGTATTCCTCGCCGTGATCGTGATAGCGCCAGCCGCGCAGTGCCTCGTGCGCGATCTCTGGCATGTAGGGCACGAGGTCACCATTGAGCAGTTGGTCGAACTCGCCGAATCCGGCCGCGCGCTCTATGCCATCGAGATCGGGAAGGTGCTTGAGACAAAGAAAATTGAACAGTCCGACAGTCCGCGCCGCGCCCATTTCCTTTGGGATCGTCTGCGCGCTGGCCAGCATCGGCAGTGCAATAGCGGCGATGGCGAGAAGCAATGTGCGCACTGAGTTGAAGCTCATCAGCACCGCTCCGTTCAGCGCAACTATCGCGACGCAACCGGTGGCGGAACGGGCGGCCACGCCGTGGTATCCTCGGTCCACTTGCCTTCTGCAATAAGCTTCGCCTGCTCTTCGCACGAGGGCGGCTTTCGCGGCATGCGCGTCCATACCTCGGCAGAGCCGAAGATCGGCAGCAGCATATAGCCCGAGACCTTCACTTTGGTGGGGCTGAGCACTTCGGCATAGCCGCTGAAGTTCATGCCGAGATCGGGGACGTAGACATTGCCGTCCGCCCAGGTCCCATCCGGCTGCTTTTTGAAGCCCGTCACCACCACGAGGCCGCACACGAAGCGTGACTGCAATTTTGCGTCGGAGTTACGGAAGTCGCGCAACGGGCCACGATCGGGACCGCGCGGCTTCTTCAACCATGCGACGCGTCCGCAGCGCTGCCGGCCGCAGGCGCCGAACTGCATGATGACCTCGCCGTGCGAGTCCATCCAATAGCCGTCGAGGTTTTCGGCGCGCAAATCCGCCGTAGACAGTCCGAGAGCAATAAAGCTGATGAGCCAAAGTGCGACGGCCCGCATCTCGATCGTCACTCCCTAAAAACGATTCGCCCTGAAAATCCCTTTTGCACGAACAGGCGACAGCCCACAATCCATCCCGGCAGTGAAGGCATGAATGCGGCTTGGCTGTGGCCGATCCGACTCCTATTCCGCCATGCCGCCGACCCCTCGGATCCGATTGGCGCTAGGAGGCCCCGCCGGGCCTTTCATCGCCCTGCATCGTGGGGTTCTGCATGTCGAATTGCCGGAGCCCGTCGCTTCCGACAATCGCGAAATAAGCGGTGATCGCGATGACGACGACGGACACGGCCGCCTGCCAGAAATAGGGCCGCGCCCGCAGCACGCCCGCCGTTGACGAAAGCTCCCCGATGATCACGTAACCGCCCATGCTGCGCCGGAACCAGCCGGTCAGCTGACCGTCCTGCTGCAGGTGCTTGGGAACGCGCCGCCAACCGGCGAATAGATCGCCGATGAGACCGAGCATCGAACGGAAATCGGCGGTGATCAGCCCCGTTTTGTCCTGGTAGATCACATCCTCGCCGGCAAAAAAGCCGGGGTTGGCTCGCCCAATCGCCTTGCCGGTGAGATGCGCCCGGCGCCCGATGACGGGGGAAGCGGCGGGGTTCGTCATCAGCGTGGCTACCGTCGTCGCCGACGCCGTCGTGGACGGATAGCGCAGCGGCAGCGTGATCAGTACGCCGAGCGCCGCCGCCGCCGGAGCCCACATCCATGCGCCGAGGACCGCAACGACGACAGCCAGTGCAATTGGCAGCGCTAAAATGCACAGCTCCCAGCAGAACTGTCGCCATAGCGCCGCCCTATCGAGCTTGACGCGCTGCGCCGCCGCTTGAAGGTCGTACTCCGGAAACGGCTGCACCTTCTGCCGCGCAATATCGCCGAGGTGCGCGATGCGCATGCCGGTCAAGGGATGCGTCGAGTTCAGCTCGATCAGTCGCGCCCAAGGATTGTACGTGTCGAACAGCATCGCTTCGGAGGCACGCGCAGGATCCTGCAGGTCGCTCTCGGCTTCGAGGCCCGTATAGCGCGCGTTCTTAACGTCGATGACGCCCAGGTGCCGCGTGCTCTGCAATAGGCTTTGCGTCGCTTCGGTATCTTCCACGCGCACGATGCCGTAGGCGATCTTCACCAATGCAGAGGCGAGGTGGCGGGCTTCGACGTGTTCCGCCGAAAAGGCGTCGGCAAGATATTCACGCGTGCGGCTGAGATAATAGAGAAGATAAATTCCCACGTAGTACATGACGAGCGCGACGATACCGACCAGCGCCTGACCGCCATTCTTCTTGCTGCCGCTCGATTTCGTCGAGCGCATCGCCGCGGCGTAGACCTGATACAGCACCTGCACCAGCGTGCCCGCCGCCGTCATGACGATGAAGTCGCGGTTGACGATATGCCCGAGCTCGTGGGCGACAACGGCGCGCTGCTCGTCTACGCTGAGGAACTCGAAGATACCCTCGGTGACGACGATGCGCGCGTTGGAGCGCAGCAATCCGTAGGTGAATGCCGTCGGATTGCGATCGGGAATGAGGCCCAGCCGTGGCGGGGTGAAACGATACTGCTGCGCCACGTCGTGGATCAGCTGATGGATGGCCGGAAAGCGCGCCTTCACCTCCGCGTCGTCAATAAACGCCATCTTATTGAACCAGCGCAATGTGAGATCGCTCAGCCACGGGCTGATCAGCCAGATCACGCCGTTGATGATGATCGTGAGCGTGATGGCGAAGCTGAGGTCGACGTTCTCCGTAAACACCAGCGCGGCAAGAATGACGCCGCACACCATGCCGAAGATGAGGCCGACGGTGACGAACGAAGCAAAAAACAGCCGAGCCATCGTGTGTCCCCGATGCATGCGGCTGCGCCAAGCGCCGCCACCGTCCCCCGATAAATCGGCGCCAACCTACGGCGCTTTGTTTGCCGCGACTAGCGCCGGAAGCCCACACGAGCGAGCGCGCCGATGTCCAGGCAACGGTGCGCGCCCACGTATTGCGCCAACATTATGATCCCTCTGGGTTATCCACAGAGGAATAGGGTGCTGTCCCCCGCTCGAAATAATTCGAATCCAAACTAGTCTGCGTCGGCTGCGCGCGGCGAATGTCGTGCGCACCAAAACGCATGGAGGGAAATCAATGGCATTTGTCACTGGCGACGTCGTTCCCGTCACGGGAGACGAGTTGCCTTTCAAGGTCGTCTTCAAGCAGGGGGAGACGATCCTCACCGAGTGGCTGGTGGAATCCAAAGAGGACGGCGAGATGCAGATCGTCGAAACCTTGAAGGGCCTCATCGACGACGAGGAGGATGAGGAGGAAGGCGACGACGACGCGGATGATTGAGCACCAATCACCTGGCGGCGCTTCCCATCGAGCACGACCGCTGGCGGCGCAATGATCGGGCCGCCAGCCCCCCAAGCCTGTGGATAACTTTTAATGGCAGGACCATTTAGTGGTTGTTTCATGAACATAGATGGAACAAAATGCGTCCATGAAATTTAGCTTCCTCCATACGGCCGATTGGCAGATCGGCAAGCGGTTCGGGTCTTTCCCGGACGACAAGCCCGCCATCCTGCGCGACGAGCGCCTGCGCGCCGTCGACCGCCTGGCCGAGGCCGCTGTCGCCAACGGCTGCTCGGCTGTCTTGGTAGCGGGAGACGTATTCGACGCCGAGACCGTGCCGGAAGAGCTGATACGGCGTGTTCTGGAGCGGCTAAAAGCGTACCGGCAACTCGAGTGGCACTTGCTCCCCGGCAATCACGATCCGGCCCGCGCCGGCGGCGTGTGGAGCGCGGTGATGTCGGTCGGCGTTCCGGAGAACGTACGCCTTCATCTTGAGGCGAGGGCAACCGAGATCGCCCCGGGCGTCGTGCTGCTTCCAGCTCCGCTCGCCTCCAAGCGCACCGAAACCGATCCGACGGCGTGGTGGGACAGCGTTGCCGATGGTGCCACGCGCATCGGTCTTGCGCACGGCTCGGTGCAGGGCTTCGGCAGTAACGGCGATGCCAATGTGCCCATCGATCCCGCGCGGGTGAAATCGGCGCGGCTTGCCTATCTCGCGCTGGGTGACTGGCACGGGACGACGCGCATTTCCGACCGCGCCTGGTACTCCGGCACGCCTGAACCAGATGGCTTTCGCGACAACGATCCTGGCAACGCACTGATCGTGCGTATCGATGGAGCCGCGCCGCCATCCGTTGAGCGCGTGCGCACGGCGCACTTCACGTGGCTGCGCCGCGAGCTGAAGCTCGATTCGGTGGACGAGCTTGCTCCCATCGAGGCCGACGTCGCCGCGCTCGGGGCCTCTGCTGCGCGCGCGCTGATGGCTTTGGAAATAGCCGGCCTCGTACCGCTTGCCGAGCGGGCGCGCATCGAGGAACGTCTCGCGCGGCTTTCACCGCAGTTGTTCCACCTGTCCTGCAATCTCGACGCCCTGGCGACGTTCGCCGCCGCCGAGGATCTGCAAGCACTCGGTGCTCCAGCGCTGGCCGACATCGCCCTGCGTCTCAAGTCGGCGGCGGAAGCGGGCGGCGCCGACGCGCCGGTTGCGCAGCGCGCTCTACGCCGCCTGTTCGCCTTGGCCCGCCAGTCCGAGCAGGGAGGCCGTGCATGAAGATCAGCGCCATTCGCCTAAAGGAAGTCGGGCGCTTCAGCGTCCCTGTCGCCCTCGAGGGATTGTCGGGCGGGCTGAATGTCCTTTCCGGTCCCAACGAGTTCGGCAAATCGACGATCCTCAAGGCGCTGCGCGCGGCGCTGTTCGAGCAGTATCGCTCCAAGCACCGCAAGCTCGAGACGTTGCGCCCCTATGCCGGCGGCGCGCCGCTCGTCGAGGTCGAATTCGAGGCTGCGGGACGGCACTGGCGCCTCCGCAAGCAGTTCCTTTCCGCGCCTGCCGCGGAGTTGCGTGATCTCAACTCCGACGACGTCGCCCGCGGCGCCGACGCTGAGACGCGCCTCGCCGCTCTGCTCGGCGGCGCCGGTCACTTCGCCTTGCTGTGCGCCGAGCAGGGGGCGCCGCTTGCCGCGATGACACCCATAGATACCGGCGGCCCGGCGTTCATGGCTGCCATCGAGCGCGAGCTCGAAAGCATCACCGACGGCAGCGCCACGCGCCGCATCGCCGAGCGCGTCAGGGCCGAGCTGGCAAACCTTGTGACGAGCCACAATCCCCCGCGCCCGTCGGGCGCTTTGAAGGCGGCGATCGATCAGCGCGACGATCTCGCCCGCCGCCACACCGATGCGGACCGGCGGCTGCGCGAGGCGCAGGAGCGGATCGACAAGCTCGACACCCTGCGCGCGCGCATGGCCCAGTTGACCGACACGAGCGCCATCGCGGCAAGCGAGCGGGCGGCCGGTGACGCCCGGCGCGCATTCGACGATGCCCGCGAGGCGCGCCAGCAGTATCTGACCGCCGAACGCGCCGTTGCCGCCTGCCAGCAACACCTCGATGCTCTGAAACTGGCGCTCGACATTTTCGACCGTCAGCTGGGCGAGTTTGAAAAGCTCGAGCGGGCGGCCCAGGAAGCCGAGCCGCAGCGCACCGAGCTGAAAGCGCAGGCCGACGCGTGCGCGGCGCGCGCCCTCGAAACGCGCAAGCTTCGCGATGCACAGAAGGCCGCGTTCGCCGCGCTCGACTGCAGCCGCCGCGCGCTCGAGGCGTCAGAGCGCCTGTCACGCGCCCGCGAGGCCGATGCGGCGCGCTTGCCGAGAATGCCGCCGAGGAGATGCTCGTCTCTGCCGCGCGCCGCGAGGCAGCGGCCATCCTTAAGCTCGAAACGCGCCTGACCGCCGCCGCCCCGCGCATTTCCATGCACTACAGCGCCGATGCCGCCGCTCGGATCATGGTCGACGGCCGGGCGCTCGCCGACGGCGAGGTGCTGACGCCGGTCCGCCCATTGCTGCTCGAAATTGAGGGCATCGGCACGCTCACCATCGCGCCGACGCGGTCCGAGGACACCGCGCACGATGCCGCCGATCTTGACGCGCGACGCGCGCAACTCGCTGCGCTCCTCCAGCGCGTCGGCGCCGCCTCGCTGGACGACGCCGAGCGCATGCTCGCCGAGCGCCGTGCCATCGAAGCCGATATCGCTGGCGCAACCGCGCAGCTCAAGGCCGTCGCGCCACAGGGCCTGGAACGTCTGCAGCGTGCCCATGACGACATCTGCGCGCAGGCCACAGCGCTCGGCGCAGCGCAGGCCTCCTCGCAGGAGGATGTCGAATTGCGCGCCGAGGAGCTGACGCACGCGCTGGAATCGGCCGAGCAGGCCCTGAGCGATGCAATGCGCGATGAGCGCCGCTCGAGTGAGGCGCTGGCCACCAACGCAGCGCGCAGCGAGGAGCAAGGACGGCGGATCGCGCAGCTCATGCAGGAGGTCGGCGCACCGGAGCAGCGCGCCCGCACCCGCGCTGCAAAGTTGGCCGCGTTCGAAGCCGCGCGCGCCAATCTAAACGCCGCCGTGCGTGAGGCAACGGCCTGGCGCGAGAAGTCGCCCGATGAGGCGCGGTTTGCCGAGATGAAGCGCACCTGCGAGGCGAGCGAGGCTTCATTGCACCGCGCCAAGGAAGAGCTCGCCAGCCTGCGTCGCACTGAAGCCGGTCTCGAGGGCGAGCTGCGCTCCGACCGCGCCGAGGATGTCAGCGCACGTGTCGATGAGCTCACCGCCCAGTTGGCCCGCGCCGAGACACGTTGCCGCGACCTGCAAGAGGAGGCCGCCGCGCTTCAGCTTCTGTCTGGCGAGTTCGACGCCGCGGCCGCACGCACGCACGAGCGTTTTGCCCGCCCCGTCATCGAACGCTTGGAGGCCTATCTGCAACTCGTCATCCCCCAGGCGCAGCTCACGCTCGGCGACGACCTTGCCCCGCGCGCCCTGCGCCGCGGCACTGTCGCCGAGGAGCTCACCCGCCTCAGTGATGGAACCCAGGAGCAGCTGTCGCTGCTCGTCCGCCTCGCCTTCGCCCGCCTGCTCGCCGACGGCGGCACACCCGCGCCACTCATTCTCGACGACGCGCTGGCCTACGCGGGCGATGAGCGCATGGGCCGCATGTTCGCAGCCCTGAGGCACGCCGCCAAATCGCACCAGGTGATCGTGCTCACCTGTCACGAGCGCGCCTTCGCCGAGCTTGGCGGCCACCAGGTGATCCTCGATTCCTGGGACGACCGACGCGCCGCGGCCTGAGCCTCCCGCAACACCCGTAAACCGCGCGGCCGCAAGCGATCGCCCTCAGGCAAGCAAAAGCCCCGGCCGCACATGGCGGGCCGGGGCTCTAAATCTCTGCGACAGTCTCGACGGGTCTAGCCGTTCAGGCCGCCAGTCATCGACGGAATTTCCGGCTTCGAGGCTTCGGCGGTCGGATCGTCCGCCCGGCGCGACTTACCCTCGAAGAAGGCGCCCTGCTCGATGGCCAGCGCCTGATGGAAGATGTCGCCCTCGACATGGCTCGACGACTGCAGCATGACGCGCTTGCCGCGCACCGAGCCCATCACATGGCCGCGCACGACGATTTCTTCAGCGATGATGCCGCCCGTGATGCGCGCTTTCTCGCCGATCACGACGTAGGTGCCGTGAATGTCGCCCTGCACTTCGCCATCGATCTGCACTTCGCCCTTGGAGACGAGATTGCCGTTGATGGTGAGATCAGGACCGATGACGGAAGGGACGTTGCGCTCGGCCGAGCGCGCGAGACCAAGTGGACGAGCCGATGAGCCGGGTGTCGGCGGCGCGCTTGCGGGTGCAAAACCCGGGCTGACCTTCGGCTCCGTCTCGGACCTCTTGAAATTTGGCAACATAAGCGTGCACCTCTGCTCTGACGCAACAATCGCAACGGATCGGCTGTAGCTAAGCACGGGGCCAGCGCGGCATTTTGCCGAAAAACCCCCCCACTTGAAGCATCTAAGCACAGAACCCGCCGTGGGTCATCGGCCCCGATGTCGCCATCGGCACAAATTGTGTGCAGCGTCGCAGATTGTGCGCTTAACCTTTCATCGCACGAACGACGGCGAGCACGTCCTCGGCATGGTTCGGAACCTTCACCTTCCGCCAGCTACGCGCGACCTTGCCTGACTTATCTATCAGGAATGTGGCGCGCTCGACGCCCTTGTACTTGCGCCCGTACATCGACTTCTCGACCCACACGCCATAGGCCTCAGCGGCCGTATGCCCTTCGTCCGCCAACAGACGAACGCCCAGGTCGTACTTATCCTGAAACTTTCGGTGGCTGGCGGGGCTGTCGGGAGAAATACCCAGAACGATGGCGCCGGCCTCCTTGAAATCGGCGGCGAGACAGGTGAAGTCCTTGGCCTCTGCCGTACAGCCGGCCGTGTCGTCCTTGGGGTAGAAATAGACCACGACCCAATCCCCCCTCAGGGTCTTGAGATCGACCGTCTTTCCGTCGGCGTCTGGGAGAGCGAAAGGGGGCGCTGCCTTGCCGTCCTCTGTGGCCATTGGGATGCCTTTCTTTTGTCGTTTTTCCCCATGCACGTGAGGCCTCACCGCGCGTCACGATGCGCGATGCGCCTGAGGCTTAGCGGCGCAGACTGGGGCACGCAAGGGTAGCGGTGTGTTATGGGGTGACCCTGCACGCGGCTCGGCATTTGGGCCGCCGCGAGTGGGCATGCGCAGCGGCCAGAAAGCGGGAACAGCGCGCGTCTTGTCGTTTGCGTCGGGACTTCGTCTCGAAACTGTCTAGGGGCCGGACTTGCAAACGACCGGAAGACCAAAAAAACAGTCCGGGTACACGACGGCGCGTGGCGGGCAACAATCCGGCTCGAACCTGAAGCGTTCGGTGACAACGGCAGCTGTCGCCTGCGATCACGTATTGCATGGCGTCGGGCGCTCGGTGTTCATTCTCGCGCCGTTCCTCATGCTGGCCGTGCTCATCGCCGGCTTGGGATACGTACGACTGCGTCACGGTCCCATCTCTCTCGAGTTTCTCGTCGAGCCCATCGAGCGTGGCATCAATGCAGAGCTCGACGGCAACACGGTGCGCATCGACGATGCAATCGTCAGCCTGTCGGAGACGGGCGGTTTGGAATTTCGACTGACCAATGTGCGTGTGCACGAGGTCGACGGCGACGTCGTCGCGTCGGCGCCATTTGCGGCCGTCGAACTCAACGCCTCGGCGCTTTGGTCGATGCGCGTTGTCCCGGCGCGCATCGAGTTGATCGAGCCGCGCCTGTTTCTCTTTTACTCAGAGGCCAACGGCCTGGCGCTGAGCTTCTCCAAGCCGGCTCCATCGAGTGGCAAGCTTGCGGATCCCGCGCCCGCAGAATCCGCATCCCGCGATCCGATGCCGCCGGCACCCGCGCCCGCAGCGCGGCCACAACCTGTCGCGGCCGCCCCCGATGCTTCCAGCGCATTGAAGCGCATTGATCTGGCCCGCGTCCTGACGGACATGTCGTCGCGCGCTCGTCGGCGGCTCGATGCATCGTCCTACCTGCGCGAGTTTGGTCTGCGCAACGCCACCGTGCTCGTCGACTACGCTGGGCGATCCACCGAGTGGCGCGTGCCCAACCTCAACATCGGGCTCAATCACGGCCGCATGCGCAGCGTCATCACCGGACGCGCAACGCTCGTCGCCGCCGGCGGCAAACCCTGGAAGCTCGACTTCGAGACCGATGATTCCGAGCAGGACAAAATCCTCAAACTCAAGACATCGGTCACCGGTCTCGTCCCGCGCAGTATCTCCGGCACCGTGCCCGAGCTCAGTCTCCTGCAGGCCATCGACCTGCCCGTCGACGGAAACGCGACCCTCGAGCTAACAAGAGACGGCGACGTGCGCGCTGCCAGTCTCGCCATCGCCCTCGGCCATGGCAGCTTGCGTTTGCCGGCGCTGCCGGAAGCGCCGCTCGAGGTCGATGGTGGCTCCATCCGCCTCGGCTATGAT
>JBAZYB010000024.1:322-26473 GCA_041659545.1 Hyphomicrobium sp. | reverse complement strand
CCGCGCCGAGCGGGAGCAACTGTTCGCGGAGGCGGTCAAGCTCTTCAAGGGCGGCGCGACCTGGTGGGAGGTGCCGACCGACGAGCAGGAGGAGATGGTGCGCAGCGCGACCAGCGTCAGCCTTCTCCAGGAGACCATCGAGCCGTTCCTGGCCGAGCAGCGCATCTACGACGGCACCAACGAAGGCGAGGTATTCGTGGGCGGCATCCGTCACCTGATTGAGCCTGTAGCGCCTTCCCTCGAGAGCAATGACGGCGTGCCGGCCGACTGGGGGTCGGTCCTCACAACGACGCGGGCGGTCCACTGGCTGAAGATGTCGGCGCGTGACATTGAAAGCGGTATGCTGCGCGCCAGGCTGCCCGAGGCGCTGCACGCGCTGGGCTTCAAGCCATATCAGCTCAAGGTTGCTAACGAGCGCAATAATGTACGCATATGGTTGCGGAAACGCCCGCCAGGGCTGACGCTCCGGCGGGCGGTACCGGGCGGTGGTACCGTCGACTTCCAATTCTGAGTGGTCCCACCCCCTCCGACGGGAGAATTAAGGCGGGCTCATCGAAACCCGCCTTTTTCTTGCCAATTTTCGCCTTAATTACGCGGCGTGGTCCCATTGATCGGCGTCTGGTCCCGCCTGGGTCCCGGGCTCGGATCGGAGGGGGTGGGACCAACTTTAAGACTGATCTGTATGCACTATTCTCTCTCTGGTCCCAGTGGTACCATCTATTATTACAAGAAAAATGAACAGACGATTTTGAGATCTGATAGATGTTATATTATAACATCTTGACAGTGGACACATTGGGAGCTCGAAAAGGGCGTGTGCGCTCCGTACCCCCGGTGGGACCACGGTACCAACGGGACCGGCGGGACCATCCCGTGCCGAGAAAGGCCTCGCTCCCGATCCAAAATAGAGCCAGAATGACGCTCAGACGAGCCGACGAGCCGAAATTCACAGAGGTGAACTTATGGCGAACAAAATCATGTCTTCGACGCCCGGGAGGTCGACGTGGTGATCTGTCAACTGCCCGAATGCCAGACGACGGCGGGCTGCGTATGCGCTCCCTGGATGCGTCCCTCGACGTGGAAGGTACCGACCGCGTCGCAACACACGAACTGCTGGTGCGCCACCGACGTGGTACGCTGCAGCCTGCCAGATTGCCCGCGGGCGGCTCGGGAGCAGGTTCGGCGCAAGCAAGAGGCCGAAATCCGCGAGGTTTATGAGAAGGCACGTATGCTGTGAGCGCCCCGACCACCGCCGCGCAGCTGCGCCAGGCCGAGATCGAACTCTTGGAGATCGACGCCAAGCAGGCGCTGGTCCGCGACCAGCCGGCGACGGATGCCATCTGGCTGGCCCTCCTGAAGCCCAGGAGCGCGATCCTGAGGCGCTACCGCGAGATGCTGCGCCAGATGGAGGAGGACGACCCCGACGTCGCTCGGACACTTCGTGGAGCTGACGGGCTGGCGCTGCTGGGCCCGCTCGGGCAGCTGGTGAGGCCCGACCCCGACATCTCGGCGCTGGTGGCGATCGGCGAGACCCTGGTCGCGAAGGCGATCCTGGGCGACAACGCCAGCACGGCGATGTTGCTCGAGCGGATCGAGGGTAAGCCCGGCAGCCGCAAGAACGACATTGATCCTGAACAGCTCGAGCGGTCGCAGGAGATCCTGCACGCGATCGAGACGACCGCGCGCATGTTCAGCGAGAAGCCGGGCGACAAGGCGAAGGATGTGACGCCGGGGAAGGCGAACGGCCACGCCAATGGCGGCATCACGGATGTCGACGTGGAGCAGGCGGTCAGGGACATGAATGCGAAGAAGAACGGCAACGGGTATGCGCCGTGACGCTTCGACCCAGCGAGCGCGATCAGCAGTTGCATTTGTTTGGTAATCCCGCCAAAATAAAACGGATGGGGAATTATTACAACGAATACGAACCGTTCATGGCGGCGTGGCTGCGTGAATTAATCAAGCGCGGCTTGATCCCTGCCGGCGATGTCGACGAGCGCAGCGTCGTCGACGTGAAGGCTGATGACGTGCGAAGCTACGTGCAATGTCATTGGTTCGCTGGACTATCGGGCTGGTCCCGCGCCCTGCAGCTGGCCGGCTGGCCAATCGACAGACCGATCTGGACGGCGAGCCTGCCGTGCCAACCCTTCAGTGCCGCCGGCAAGCAGAAAGGCTTCAGCGATGACCGACACCTCTGGCCCGTCTTCCGAGACCTCGTCGAGGAGTGCAGACCTTCAACGATCGTTGGAGAGCAGATTGCGGCAAAGCTTGGACGTCAATGGCTCTCCCGAGTACGAGTTGACCTGGAAGCACTGGGATATGGAGTCGGGGCCGCCGATCTGTGCTCTGCGAGCTCGGGCGCGCCCCACATTAGACAACGACTTCACTGGGTGGCCGACGCCGGATACCGGTCGGGACGAGACGATCGAAAGTTATCGAGCACGGCAACAGAAAATGAAAATTCGTCACCCTACCAAAGGTGGAATGGGGGCAACGGGACCGCTTCATATAGCGGCGCAGCTAGTGGGATGGCCGACGACGGCAGCGAGGGATGGCGAGCGTTGCAGCGGTCAAGTGAAGCGAATGGGCGGCCGCAAATCGAACCTGACGGATACGGTGATGTTGGCGGGCTGGCCAACGCCGATGGCGGCCTCGCCGGGCACGGAGACCTACAACCCGGCGGGGAACACGGACAGCAGCCGGAAGACGGTCGAGCTGGTGGGCTGGGCGACGCCAGCAGCCAAGGAAGCGGGCGGCACGCCGGAACAGTTCTTGGCGCGCAAGGAGAAGGCTATCGAGAACGGCTCGAGCCTCGGCGTGTCGTTGACCAGCCTGTCGATGCAGGCGCAGCTGGTGGGCTGGGCGACGCCAACGACGCGCGATCACAAGGACGGCTCGACCGATCTGGAGAAGGCGGGAGTGCCGATCAACGGCTTGCTGAGGCGGCAGGTCAGTCTGGCTTCTGGTCTAGATACGATGTCGTCCATTGCACCGACGGGAAAGCGCGCCGCACTCAATCCCAGGTTCAGCGGATGGCTGTTAGGCTTTCCGAGGGAGTGGTGCGAGGCGGCTTTGTCGGCGACGACGGCTACCCGCTCGCGCAAGGTGCAGAAAAGCGCGTTGGACGCCTGCGCGGGTACGGCAACGCCATCAACCCGGAACTCGCGTCGATCTTCATCAAAGCGTTTGCAAATAAATAGCGAAGCCGCCAAAATAGCGCCGCTTCAATCAGAATTATTTCCAGAGGGCAACATGGCACGACGACCGACGACATCATTGACTGCAGACCATGCGTTCGCGGGAGAGATGAGCGACAGCTTCGCCCACATCGTCCAGGCATCGATTGCACCGCTGAATACTGACAGCGCGCTCGAGCAGATCGCTCGCAAGGCATTCAACAACGGCATGAAGCGGCCGGGCGTCACGTTTGAGGGCGTGCTCGCCGAGGTGCTAAAGGAAGGCATCAGGCTCGAGCGCGTGGCGTCGGCGAGCGCCGTGCCAGCGGCGCGCGGGCGCGGTCGGCCGGCGGGCTCGACGAATGCGAACAAGGCGTCGGAGGGTGCTGCGAAGGCCGCTGACGCCTTTGCGCCGAGCAAAGGCACCGGCAACATCGGTCGCGGCGATGGTGAACGCGAGACAGACGAGGAGGTCGCGGCGCGCGTCGCTGAGCGCGGCCGTCTCGGCGGCTGATGCAACGTCACGGCATCGTCGTGCCGGGCTTGGGCGAACCACCGCCCAAGCCCTGCGGCGGCCCGGCCTGGTGTGCGACGTGTAACGCCGAGATGTTCCAGGTCGAGCAGATGGCGTTCGGGCACGCGATAGCACACGAGCGGAAACTGTTGCCGCGTGACGCCGCCGATACGCTGGCAGCTGATGTGGTGGCTCGCCGCTGGTTGTCGCGCATCCCCTATGCCGAGCGGTTCAGGAACCAGGCACGGAAGCTGATCAGGCTTCGATTGACCCACGACGAGTTTAGGGCACGGCGCGCCAAGTATGATCGAACGCGTCGGGCCGATCCTGCCGTCGCCGCAGCGAAGTATGCGAAACAGAAAATGCGCTGCCGGACTGTAGAGTGGAAGGAGCGTCGGCGCGCTCTGTACAGGAAACGAACCGAAGAACAGAAGGCTCGCGACCGCGAGCGCTGGCGGGCCAAGAACGCCGACCCCGTCTTTCAGGCCAGGCGACGCGAGCGCTACCGGCAGAGGCTCACCGATCCTGCGATCCGTGAGAGGGAGCAGGCGAAATGGCGGGAGGCCGCGCTGCGTCGGAAATTGAAGAAGGATTTGGCGAAGAACAGTGCAACCGTACGACACGGTACACAGTCCTCTCACGCAACTTTGTAGGATGAAATCTGCCTCGACTTCGTCAATATTAGTGGTTCCCATGAACGAAGGGCGGGACCACAATGGACAAGGTTGCGGACAAGGTTGCCGACGCGGTCATCACGCCCTGGATACAGACAGGCATCATCGGATCTGTCGTGCTGGCGTTGGCGGTCGTGGTCATCATACTTTGGCGGCGAGACATCGCGGCCTCGAAAGCCTACGCGGCGGATATGCGCGAGATGAGCGAGGCCCGACTGAAAGAGGTTCGGGAATGTGGCGCTCAATACCTCGAAACCACCAAGCAACTCATGATGAGCAACAACAAGCTCGCCGACTCGTTGGAAGGGCTGGAGCGAATCGTGGAGAGCGCGCTCGTGAGGCTGAAATGATACAATGTAACACGTTGCCGTTGCATATTCGGGTCGGCGCCGAGATGGCCAATCAGCGTGTCGTCGATTCGCTCGACCGCTTGAGCGCACTGGTGTCGCAGGATACCAAGGCGGCGGACGATGAACTGACCAGGGCGCTGCAGAGGGTGATCGACGCCGACAAGGCGGTTTTGAAGGCGAGAGGGAAGTTGTGATGCTAGCCACTCCGATGAAGACCAGTGAACAGGGCGTCGAGCTCATCAAGGATCGTGAGGGCGTGCGCTACGCAGCCTATCTCGACAGTGTCGGAGTGCCGACGATCGGTGTCGGCCACACCGCCGGCGTGCGGATGGGTGACACATGCGACGACGCGCAGGCCATGGAATGGCTCGCCGACGATCTGAAGTGGTCGGAGGCCGCTGTCAACAAGGTCTGGGTCGATCTGGAGCAGCACCAGTTCGATGCGCTCGTGTCGTTCGTGTTCAACGTCGGCCCGGGCGCCTTCGCCAACTCGACGCTGCTACGTGCGCTCAATAATGGCCACTACGACGAGGTGCCTCACCAGCTCGATCGCTGGCATATCCCGCCGGAGATCACGTCGCGCCGCAACGGCGAGCGCGAGCAGTGGAAGGGTACAATGTTCGTGGCGCGTGTTGCGTCGAACGATCCGTCGATTTCCACTTAGGAAGGACCATCGTCATGTCGTTCACTACCATCGTCGTCATCGTCCTGATCGTGCTGCTGGTCGGCATGCTGCCTCATTGGGGCTATGTCCCCGAGCGCGCCGGATACTTTCCGAGCGGCGGCGTTGGCCTCGTACTCGTGATTGTGCTAGTATTGCTCCTTCTTGGGAGGATCTGACGATGCATTGGGCTCTGGTTCTGTGGTTGACATGGGTCGTGATTGCTTTCGCGATCCAGGGCGATCACGTTTACCGCTAGATGAACGCTCTCTTCCTTGCTCCTGTGAAGTGGGGGAACAGTGAAACGTCGAAAGCTTCGACGCTCGCGTCGCATCGTGAAGAAGCTTTTGAAGCGCGCCGATTTCTCCGATCATTCTTGGAATATGGACGCTTTTTCGTGTGATGACGGCAGACGTTTGGTCACACGACAAGAATTGGCGGAATTTGGATTGTCGCGATTGACGGTGGGCCAAATACTGTCACGCGATTTGCGGAAGATGGCTGAAACGCCGTAAGGCTAGCCCATGGCGACGCCCCTCAATTCAGCCTCCTTCAAACAGCTCAAATTCCTCGAGGCCGAGCGCGACTGGACGCAGGGCAAAGAGGTCAACGGCAAGTTCGAAGTCGCCAGGCCCAACCAGATCCTGCCCTACGAGGGCTGGAAGCGTGCGCTGGCAATGGCTGGCCGCGGCTGGGGGAAAGAGGTTGCAATTAATACACCTATTGCAACCCCTACAGGCTGGTCACGCATCGGCGACATGAAAATTGACGACCAGCTGTTCGACGAAGCCGGTCGTGTGTGTCGAATATTGGACATCTTCGACGGGTTTCCGAAGAAGGCCTATCGATTGCACTTCAGCGACGGCACGTCGATAGATGCATGCTCTGAGCATCAGTGGGTTACGTGGACTCATCGGGACCGAAAACAATATCAGCGCCACGAACAGAACACCGAATTTCCTTCTGAGTGGCCCGCGTGGAAAGGTGAGACAAAAGACTCGTGGGGCAACGTGACGGGGCACTTTGGTCCGAAAATTCGGTTGACACAGGAAATCGCCGATACGCTGACAATCAACGAACGGGGGGATACTAACCATTGCATCCCGGTTGCTGCGCCGCTTCGCGTTGACCCTACCGAATTACCTTACGATCCCTGGCTGCTAGGATATTGGATAGGAAACGGATCAAAAGGTTTCTCTGTTTTGACAGCAGGAAGTTACAAAAAAGATTTCGATCAAATCTACGTTACGACCCGGTTGGATGAGCTTGGGTTGGAATATCGCTGCGTGTTGCACGAACATAAAGGGCATTCGACTATTTCCATACAGGGTTGGAAGTCGCCACCGAATAAAAATATCCCGAGAGAATATCTGCGCGCGGGCACGGGTCAGCGCCTTGCGTTGTTGCGCGGTCTGATGGACAGCGACGGCTACGCAGGAAAGAGCAAGGTTGAATTTTGTTCCGTTGTGAAGACTTTGGCGCAAGATGTTTTAGAATTGGCGCGCACGCTGGGTGAAAAGCCCCGGTTGAGCGAAGGGCGTGCGACATTGAACGGCAAAGACATGGGGCCGAAGTGGCGCGTCGTGTGGCGCCCTTCGGTCTTCAACCCATTCGGCTTGCCTAGGAAGGCTGAACGATGTCCGTCCCTGGGAAAGCAAGGACTCCGTAATCGTCATCGCATGATTGTGGGGGTCGAGGAGATCGCCCCTAGCCCGATGCGGTGCCTGACAGTCGATTCGCCTAACAGCATGTTTCTCGTTGGCGAAGGAATGATCCCAACACACAACACCAAGGTCGGCGCCAACTGGGTGCGCCGCATGGCCGGCAGCTATCCGGGCTCGATCACGCACGTTGTCGCGCCGACCTACGCCGATTTGAAGGGCACGATCTTCGAGGGCCCGTCGGGCCTGCTCGCGACGATCCCCGCCGAGTGCATCGCCGATCTGACCTATTCGCCATATCCGCAGCTGACGCTGTGGAATGGCAGCATCATTCGAGGCTTCAGCTCGGAAACGCCCGATCGCCTGCGCGGCCCGCAGGCGACGTTCGTGTGGGGCGACGAGCTCGCGGCCTGGTACAAGCCGGTCGAGTGCCTGGGCAACATCGACTTCTCGACCCGCATCGCCTACCGTACCAAGGACGGTCGGTTGATCCAGCCGCAGAAGCTCTACACGTCGACGCCGCGTCCGCTGACCTTCCTCGACAAGATGATCAAGGAAGACGTGCTGGTGATCCGCGGCTCGACCTACGACAACAAGGACAACCTGGCCGACAGCTTCTTCGACGAGCTGCAGAAGTACGAGGGCACGCAGTTCGGCCGGCAGGAACTGCACGGCGAGCTGCTCGATCTCAGCGAGTCGGCGATCATCAAGAAGAGCTGGCTGCAGATGTGGAAGGCAGCCGATCCGCTGCCGTGGTTCGAGTACATCATGGTGTCGCTCGACACCGCCTTCACCGAGCGCACGTTCGACAAGAAGACATTCAGCAGCGATCCGACCGCCTGCACGGTGTGGGGCGTGTTCAAGCACAAGAAGCGCTGGAACCTGATGCTGCTCGACTGCTGGAGCGAGTGGCTGGGCTTTCCCGAGCTGCAGGAGCGCGCCAAGAAGGAAATGAAGATCATCTACGGCCGCAAGGAGAGCCCGCTGTTCGAGGCAGCACTAGTCGGCCGATCGTATTTCCACCATCAGGTGAAGCGCCCTGACCTGATGGTGATCGAGGAAAAAGGCTCGGGTATTTCACTACGCCAGGTGTTGGAGAAGGAAGGTGTCCCCAATCTGGCATACAATCCCGGCCACGCCGACAAGCTCTCGCGCCTGCACCTCGTGAGCTACCTGCCGAAGAACGGCCGTATCTGGCTGAAGGAAGGTGAACGCCGCAACAAGGAGACCGGCATGTTGCGGCACACTGGCAAGTTCGCCAATTGGACGGATGCGATGCTCGACGAACTGTGCGTCTACTCGGGCCCGGGCACGACGCCGCATGATGATTGGGTCGACTCAACTTCCCAAGCCTGGCGTGTCTTCGCCGATCTCTTCCTACCGAACGGCATCGACAAGGACATCCAGGTACCGACCGATGAGCGCAATGCCGCCGAGGCGATCCTCGAGCCGACGTCTCTGATCGAGGAGGAGCGGGAATATCATCACGACTTCAGAGACGGCAACGTCGAGGAAGACGGCCAGCGGCGCGGCGCTTATGATTGACAGATAGTGCGCGGTCCTTCATGGTTATTTTGGAGGTAGCGCGAATATGCCCGGACGAAAATGGCTGCATCACAGCATAGATGTTTTGGACGCTTCTATCGAAGTCTGGTCGGATGATCCTATTCGGGAAGGCGATCCGCGTGTGGTGGTTTTGTATTTTGATAGGGAATTATCCCACGTCAATATAACTCCAAACGAGGCTCGTGCCTTGGCCTCTCTTTTGGTTGTAGCCGCTGAGTGTCAGGAACGTAAATCATGAGCATGTCCCTGATCGTCCGCATTTTCCAGCGCGGCTACAAAACCACCGAAGCCGGCCGCGAGGTCATCGACAAGGACTGCGCCGACGCCTACGAATTCATGCGCCGCATGTACCGCGCTCTTGGCGTCGCGCGCGGCAAGTTCGAGGAATACGGCGAGCACCACCGTGCGAAGGCCGACGGCCGCTTGACGCTGGTCGAGACCCAGCAGGCCATCGCCAAGGCCGAGGCCAACGAAGAGCTGGTGCGCCTGATCGATGCGGCTATGGGGCAGGCCTTCCAGTCCGAGGTCGCCAGCGATTGGCTGCGCATCGAGACGATCGACAAACTCGTCGTCGGCCGGCGCGCGGCGCTGCTCGGGCGCAAGGGCGATGGCGGCGTCTACACGGTGATCAGCCAGTGGCTCGGCCACCAGTGGGAGATCGAGAGCCAGGAGGGCTTTCAGCCGCCGACGCATTGGGCGCCGGTCGAGAAGTTGCCGGTTGGCTACTGATGAACGATTTTCTCACTGGTCTGGTACGGGACTGGCGCGATGCGCGCGAAGCGATCTTCAAGGCAGGGATGCCGTCTTCCGAGATGTGGAGACGGCTCGGCGCAGCTGAATATCAGTTGATGCTGTATGCTCGAAATTTTATAGATAAGCCCTCTACAACCGACGGAGACAAGACGACATGAGCATCACCCTGAAGCGCGACTTTAGCGCGCCGATCCTGGACCTCGACAACAAGCCGATCCTGCCGGGCGCGACCATGGAGGGCCTGCAGAAGGCTCTCGGCATCGCCTTCGACGGCGTGCCAGAAGACAAGCGCGACGAGGTGCGGAAGGCAGCCGAGGCGGCCCTCAACGCGCCGATGACGCTGGGTGCGGTGTGCGCGCAGGCGCTGACGTCGCCGGGCGCCGACAAGCAGCCGCTGCCCGAAGGTGTGGCCACGACGCGCCTCGCGCTAGCGCTCAAGGTGAACGCCGGCGGCACGATCGAGATCACGACGGCCGAGCGCGACCTCCTGAAGGATCTCGTCGGCAAGTTCTATCTCGGCGCGGTCGTCCCCGGGCGTGTGGCCATGCTCCTCGAGGACGCGCCCACCCAGCACTAAGGCTGGATGGCGATCTGCTGCGCGGCGCCGGAGGAGAATAGCGCCATGAGCTGCGTTTTCCCGCCGCCGTTGTCCTGGCTGTAGAGCCTGACCTGATCGGCGGCCGGCGCGGACGGCGCCGTCATCTCGCTGAACTGAAGGTACGACGCAGCGAAGTTCGAGGGGCCCGTGCTGGCGTTGTACAGGAACCAGCGATTGGTGCCGGTGCTGACGCTTGATCGAATGGCAGCAGTGATACCGCCGCCGGTGATGCTACTAAGTGCGTCGATCTCGATAGAGACGGCCTCTGAAGTCACCCTCGCGCCGCCGACGTCATTGATGTGGATGCCACGAGAGGTCGTGACCGTGCCTGTGCTGCCCTGGAACGTCACGCCGGTAGTGAGACCGGTTGCCGCCGTAACCACGCCCGCGCCGTTGATTAGGATGCGGGTACGGTTGCCACGCAGCGTCGTGATGGCGCCGGCGCCGCCGAGCCTGACGTAGGTTTCGGTGCCGAACGCCGTTGTCAGTGTGCCCGCGGTGTGATTGATCTCTTCCTGTATCTCGTGGGCGACGAAGTTCACTGCGCTGTTGGCGCCGGCCAGGCTGATGACCTGCTTGAAATTGCGGTAGTCGGTGGTGCCGCCGGCATCGGCCGCCGAAAGCGCCGCGATCGACTGGATGCCGCCGATGGACTGCCCGGCGGCAGCCGTCGGGATATTGGCCAGGACGTCGAGCCGAGCCGCAGGTGCAGTCGTTTGACCAAGAGACAGCGAGCCGGAGTGGGCGCTGCTCGCGCCTCCCGGAGCGTAAAGCGCCCAGCGCGCCGTCGCGGCGGTGGCGTTGAGCCGGATGTTGGCATTGATGCCGCCGCCAGTGATGCCGGATGGATTTTCGATGTCGATACCGATGGCGACGGACGACACCCTCGCGCCGCCGACGTCGTCGACGTGGATACCGCGGGAAGTTACGACCGTGCCGGTACCCGCCGAAAAATTAAGCTTTGCGTAGTAGGCCGTCGCTGCGGTTACGACGCCGTTCCCGTTCACAAAGACCTGGCCCGAGAATACCCGAGACAGTGTGATGGCGGCGTCGCCGTTGTTGCGCACGTAGGCGTGGATGCCGTGCGCTGCCGCGATCGTACCCGCCGTCGCGCCGAGCTCCATCTGGTGATCGCCGAGCATGAGCATCGCGTAGTTGTTCGCGCCGGTGGGCGCGAGCATGCTCTTGATCATGCGGAAGTCGGAGAGGCCGTCGGCGTTGGCCGTCATCGTCGCCACGCCGCTCGTGCCGATCACGGTAGCCGTCGCCCCCATGGCTCCGAGAACGCTGGCGATGCGCAGAGTTATGTTCGTCGGCGTCGTGATGTCGCCGATATTTGTCGGGCCAGTCAGGATGTTGGCTGCCGAACCGATGGCGTAGATGTTGAACTTGTTGGTCCCCGCCGCGTTTTGCGTCCTTATCGAGGCGTTCAGACCTCCACCCGTGATGACGCTGGCGGCTCCAATGTCGACGCCGACCGCCGAGCCGGTGACGCGAACGCCACCGATGTTCCCGACTGCCAGGCCAGTGATGGCTCCGACTGTGCCCGTTCCGCCTTGAAATGTCAGGCCGGCTTGAAAAGCGTTAGCGGTGGTGGTCACGCCGTCGCCGTTGTGGAACAGACCGCCATGTACGCCGGTCATTGTCGTGACGTTGCCTGTGCTATTGAGCTGCAGCGTCGCGCTCAATCCGTAGACCGTGGTGACAGTGGCCGCGGTAGCGCTGAGGACGACCGCGGCCGAGAGAGCGTCCACCTCCGCAATATTGTTCGTGCCGATCCAGGTGACAGCCTGCCGAATGCCGCGCAGATCGCCGGTGCCGTCGACGTGGCCCTGTGCGTTGAGCAGTCCGTTGTAACCGAAGTATGCACCCTGGACGCTTCCTTCGACGGACCGTCGAACCTGAAGAAGCGCAGTCAGGGTTGGGTCGGTGACATCGCCGATATTCAATGCACCATTGTGGATCGACGACGCGGTTCCGTCGAAATACAGGGCGTACTTCGGGTACAAGACTTGATCCGAAGAGTTGTTGTGCATATGGCTGAAGTACGCGGCGGTCAGCGCCGCGCCGTGGTTCATGTCCTCGACGTAGACGCCGATGGCCTCGAGCCGCACGCGGCCGGGCGTCAGCGGCGGCGGACCTTGCTGCTGCCTGACATGGACGCCGTGGGCGTAGTTGACGAGGCCCGCGCCGTCGGCGAGATCGATTTCTTGGACATACAGCGAGTAGGCCCGGTCGATGTTGCCGGTCAGGGATTCGTTGGCGACGTGGGCACGGATGGCATAGGCGTTCGTCAGATTGCCATTCGAAGAGCTGAGCACACCGAGCCGAGCCCAGGCATCGAGACCGATCGCGAGCGTCATTGTGCCCGCTGTGTGGCTGACTTGGCTTTGGATATTGACGACGGTGGAATTGGTCCCGCCCGCCGCTCCATTGAACGTGTTGTTGAGGACAAATCCGCGGATGTCGGTTGTTCCGTCGACGTTTCCGCTGGCGGAAACCAACATGGTGTTGGTGGTTGTCGCGCCGCTGACGGTCGTGAAGGTGCTGGCGATGTTGAGACGCGCGACGTCGACGGTGCCGACGAAGGCGCCGTTGCGACCGACGAAGAGATCGCGTGCCACGTAGAGATCCCGCGGCAAATGCACGTCGCCGCTGGGGTCGATCACGATGGCGATGGCGGTCAGCTGCGCGGGCGTGATGGCGCTCTGGGTATCGGTGCCGGCGAAGGCTGCGACATCCGTCGCCGGCGTGATCGAGAGCAGTTGGAAGTGGTCGGAGAAAGTCAGCACCTCGAACGGCTGGCCAGCAATGATCTCGTTGCCGATCAGGGAGGTGCTGTTGCGTCGATAGATCGGCAGAGGACCGTCGCCAGCGTCGAGGGTCGATGGGCCAGTGTTCGAGTGCAGCGCCAGGATACGCAGAGGCATGCCGTTCGGGTATGCAGTGAGCGCCGGCGTGAATGCCGCGATGTAGGTGTTGGCGGCCAGTCCTGTATCGACCGCGTAGTTCGAGGCCTGCGCCTGATCGGCGGGGAAGAGCGCGCCGGTGATCACCGGGTTGATCAGCTCGGCGTCGGTGATCGTCGGGTTTTCCGAGAAAACCAACGCGCCAGACCCCATCGTAGGATAAGGCGCTCCGTTCTGATTGGCGAGGCGCACGGGGACGCCCCCCTCAACAACCAGAGTGACGTACTGTTGGGGAGACGAGGCCATTGGGTTCTCCTGAGAAACCCTGTGACCATCGCATATATAGGTTGACCATGACAACTGACGGGTCGAGAGAGTATGGTGTCGAGACTTTCCCGTACCAGGAGCGCGCCATGTCACGGAGCCACCGAGCGAAGTCGACTGCCCACGCAGAGCCTGTGGAGCCTTTCTCGACCAATCCTCCGGGTGTTGTCACTCACTACGCCCTTCAGCCCGATGCGATGCTTACGGCCGTTCTCTACGACGGCAGTGTCGAATGCTTCGAGCGAGCTCGGGAATGGTGCCCAGGACTGCGCCTCGTCGAGGTGCTCCACACGGAAACGCCCGGCAACTACCTGATGCTGCCACAGGCCACTGGCGAACTTGTTTGCCGCCCCGGTCACTGGCTGGTAAAGCTGGGCATCTACTTCTGCGTGCTGGAGCAGGATTTCGCCGAGAGCCTGTTTCAGCGCTGATTTGCCCGAGAGCCTGTTTCAGCGCTGATTTGCCTGGGAGGCAGCAATGACGACGACGATGAAGCCGGAAGACACGCCGCCGGCACAAGACATGTCGCAGGGTCTCGACTTCAAAATGGACCTGCATGCGAGCCCATCGGCCCTGCTGCGGGTGAGGATCGACGATAACCCCCACCGATCAGCCGAGGTGGGGCGCTTCAAGCTCTACATTGCGGGCATGATGACGGTCCTCGAGGAATTGCGTGGTCGCCCGACGCTGGTCGAGAACCCCAACGTCACGGACGTGCCGGCAAAGCGGTTCAATGCCAAGCAGAGCGAGAGGGCCCGATGCGCGTCGATCGCGATAACCCGTCTGGAGGATGCGCTCCTGTACGCGGAGAGGGCGTTGACGACGTAGTCACGCCGTTTCCGAAGAAGCACGTCATCTTCCACGAGCCCGACGCCGACCTGATCAAGCATCTCGAATTGCTGCTTGAGCAGGCGAAAAAGGGCGACCTGCGTGCCATAGCCGAGGCCGTGGTGTATCGCGACGATCTGGAAGTGGCCGGGGAGACGAATACCGGCTGGTATCGGGCCCGCGGCGCCAAATTCGCCCTCGGATACGCCATCGGGCAGCTGCAGCACCGGTTTTTTGCCAGTATGGACGATCCCGCGGGGCCTTAGTACGCTACGCCGCTCCACCTGAGGTTCGGCCATGGCCCGTAAAGACGACCCCGCCGAGGCGACGTTCAACTTCTACGTCGACAACGGCTACCTGAAGCGGGAGAAGCCCGAGACAGGAAAGCAGCGCGCGCAGCGGATCGAGATGACGCTGTGGGGCAGTCAGAACTTCGCCGACGGCGGCGCAGTGCCGGGCTACGCCGGCGGCGACTACGTCCGTGTCTTGAAGCAACTCGCCAACAAGGCCGGCAAGTTCCAGGCGCAGCGCGCCGAGCGGACGGCAGACAGCATCGATACCAGCAAGTTCGATCTGCGGTCGTTCGAGAAGATGTTCTCGGGGCCGGGCACCGGACTGCTGACGACGATGCCGCCGTCCTCGTTCGAAGACTACGCGCGCCCGCTCAAGCCGATCACGCGCGAACAGAACCCCTACCCGCGCTGGGACAACGTCCCGCGGCGCGCGGTGCCCAAGAAGCCCGGCGAGGCGACGTTCGATGCCTACCTGGACAACATCGGCAACCTGATCAACACGCGCGGCATGCCTGAGCCGCCGACACTGTGGCTGGCGCCGCCGACGCCGAGCCGCACCGGCGGCCTGGGCGAGATCGAGGGCCACGAGGGCCGCCACCGCATGCGCGCACTCGACCGCATGGGCGAGAAGGAGGCGCTGGTGCGCCTGGCGCCCGCCAACGCCGGCGACGCGCGCGGCACCGCCGAGGAAGCCTACGAGCGGATGATGGGGAAGTATTTCCCGGAGGGCGGCTCTGACCGCTACTGGCCCGAGCTCGGCGACCGCGACGCGCTGCCGTTCCCCAACGTGCCCTTTGCTGGCGGCGGCGAGGCTGTCGAAGGCCTCCAGAAGCTCCTGGGCAAGCTCCGCGCCAAGGGTTCGGGCTAC
Source organism: Hyphomicrobium sp. (assembly GCA_041659545.1). Lineage (GTDB taxonomy): Bacteria > Pseudomonadota > Alphaproteobacteria > Rhizobiales > Hyphomicrobiaceae > Hyphomicrobium_A. Next base: position 11,298 of record JBAZYB010000024.1, on the reverse strand, counting down.
GAGGCACCGAAGGGCACGCCGTCGATCATGAAGATCCCCGGCATCGGCGAGGTCGAGCCGCGGCCTCTGCCCGAGATGGTGCGCGCCGCCGAAGACTACATGCGTCGCCGCGGCGGCACCTACGATCCATTGACCTACACGCCGATCAATCCCGACTTCGGCCGCGCCGTCGCGAACACCTACGACAGGCTACCCAACGCCCCGAACGATCCCCGCGTGCGGCGCGCCTACGACGCGCTGATCGACGAGACGATGGATCAGTATCGCGCGCTCAAGGACACCGGCTACGACTTCAAGTTCCACACGCCGACGTCGGGCGACCCCTACGCCAGGAGCCCGAGCCTGGGTTATGCCGACCTGGTGAACAACGGCAAGCTGCACGTCTTCCCGACGCTCGAAGGCTTCGGCTCGGGCGTCGGCGACAGCTCGTTCAATCCATTGCTGAAGGGGGTGGGACGTGTGGGTGATCTATCCAATGCGACCGCAAACGACGCTTTCAGGATCGTCCACGACATGTACGGCCACTTTGGACCTGGCAACCCCTTCTTCCGAGCTCCCGGCGAGGAGCGAGCCTATCAGCTTCACAGCAGAATGTACGGACCCGAAGCCCGACAGGCAGCCGCCACCGAAACTCGTGGCCAGAACAGCTGGGTCAACTATGGCCCGTTCTCAGGAAAGAACCGCGGCGCGAGTGGCGCGGACACGGTCTATGCGCCCCAGACGGTGAACCTGCTGCCCGACTGGGCGCAGTCGGTCGATAGCATGTGGCCGATCGAGAAGGCCGACGGCGGTCTTTTGGGGGGCTCAATCTGATGTCCGACATTATCCGTAAGACCATAGGTGCATCAGATAATGCTGCTGTACTAGGTGGCATGAAGGCTAAAAATAATGGTCGATATAACGGAAATGGTCGGGAATGGGCGACGCCTCCCGAAGTATTTGATCCTTTGAATGCAGAATTCTCTTTCACCCTCGATCCATGCTGTACATCGTCAACGGCTAAGTGTGCCAAATTCTATACAGAAGAAGTCGACGGCCTAAATCAGGACTGGGGCGTCGAACGTGTGTTCATGAACCCTCCCTATGGGAGAGAAATATACGCATGGACCAAAAAGGCGCGAGAGTCGTCTCGTCGAGGGGCGCTTATCGTTGGGTTGCTTCCGGCATCTTGCGATCTGTCTTGGTGGCATGACGATGTAGTGGGACACGCCGAAGTTCGCTACATTCGAGGCCGCGTGAGATTTCTGACTGAAGGTCCGTACAGGGCCTCAGGATTTTTCGCGAGCGTCATAACGATCTGGCGCCCTAAGATTGGAGCGTTGATCTAATGTCCGACACCGCAGCCTTCAGCGACCCCTACCGCCAGCCTGACAGTGATATGTCGACGCTCACCGACGTGCGGCCGAAGGGCTACAAGATCGAGCTGAACGACGACGGCACGTCGACCGTCATCGATCCGACGGCCGAGCAGGCCAACCCTGCCGCGGCGAAGGCCCACTTCGTCAACCTCGCCAACGTGATGGACGAGACCGATCTCGACAACCTCTGCAACGATCTCCTCGAGGCGATCGACGAAGACAAGGAGGCGCGACAGCCCCGCGACCGGCAGTACCAGGAAGGCCTCAACCGCACAGGCATGGGCGACAACATCATCGGCGGCGCCACGTTCCCCGGCGCCTCGCGCGCGGTGCATCCGCTGCTGCTGGAGTCGTCGCTCGACTTCGGCGCTGCGATGATGAACGAGATGCTGCCGCCCGAGGGCCCCTGCAAGAGCCAGGTGCAGGGCGACGAGAGCGGCCAGAAAGACGACCGCGCCAAGCGCATCGCGCGCTGGATCAACTACCAGTTCTCGGAGGTCATGCCCGGCGCCTATCACGAGTTCGAGGTCGGTTTCACGCAGTGCCCGCTCGGCGGCGCCTTCTACACGAAGCTTTACGACGAGAACGGCAACCCCGCGATCTCCTTCGTGCCGGTCGACCACGTCTATCGTCCGTTCAGCGATGGAGACTTCTACAATCAGCCTCGCATCACGCATGCGCAGCCTGTCGATAAGTGGGAGTACAGCACCAACGTCAAGAAGAAGCTCTGGCGCGACGTCGTGGCCTTCGACGCCAAAGGCGGCATGCTGCCCGAAGAGACGATGACGGACAGGGCCAACGACCGCATCGTTGGGCAGAACACACCGACGCGCAATGTCGACGCCATCCGCGAGGTCTACGAGACGTCGACGATGCTGGAGCTGCTCGACGACAAGGATCTGTCGCCCTATCTCGTGACGATCGACGTCGAGGCGCGCAAGGTTCTCGCGATCTACCGCAACTGGGCCGAAGGCGATGAGAGCAAGAAGCGGCTGCGGTTCCTGATCGAGTGGGGCTTCTGGCCGTGGCGCGGCGGCTACCCGGTTGGTCTCACGCACATGATCGGCTCGCTCGCCGGCGCGACGACGGGCGCGCTGCGAGCGCTGCTCGACGCGGCGATGCTCAATACCAGCCAGACAGGCATGCGCCTCAAGGGCGGCGCAGGCTCGGGCGGCCAGAACATGACGCCTCGCGTGACGGAGATCTCCGAGATCCAGGGCTCGCTGGCTCAGGACGACATTCGCAAGACGTTCATGCCGATCAAGTTCAACGAGCCCAGCGGCGTGATGCTAAACCTGCTCGGGTTTTTGGTCGACGCCGGCCGCGGCGTGGTGCGCTCGACCTACGACGACATGGACAAGTTCGGGTCGCAGACGCCGGTCGGCACGACCCAGATGTTCCTCGAGCAGGGCCTCCGCAACATGGGCTCGGTGCATGGCCGCTTCCATCGCGCCATGCGTTTCCTGCTGCAGGATCTCTATCAGTTCAACAAGGACACGCTGACCAACGCCCAGGTGATGGACGCTCAGGGCGAACTGACGGTGACGCAGGCCGACTTCCAGGGGCCGATGTCGATCATTCCGGTGAGCGACCCCAAACTCTTCAGCGCTTTGATCCGGCGCTCGCTGGCGCAGACTATCGTCGCGCGCGCCGGCGCGACGCAGCAGGCTGGCCTGCCGATCTACAACGCGCGCAACGTCGAGGTCTACTTCCTGAAGCAGATGGGTCTCGACGATCCCGACCAGGTTCTCAACCCCAGCCCGCAGCCGACGCGCACCAACGCCGTCGCCGAGAACGTGGTGGCAAGCTCTGGCGGCCCGGTGAAGGCCTTTCCGGGGCAGGACCACGAGGCGCATATCCACGTCCATCTCGCCTTCCTGCAGTCCCCAATCTTTGGTTCGAACGCGAGCCTGGCGGCGAAATACATCCCGGTCATGGTCGAGCATCTCGGCCAGCATCTGGCGATGTGGTATTCGGATGCGATGCTCGAGGCCGCCACACAGGCGCTGCGCGAGCAGAGCGGCAACGATGCGATCACGCTCGACAGTTTCATGGGCGTCGGCGTCGAGGCACCGCTCGACCAGCTGATGGACCTGCTCGATGACGACATCATGGCGCTGGCGATGGAGAAGCTCGAGAGCGTGCCGGCGGCGATTGAGGAGGCTCGCGCGACGCTGAAGCGGCTGGCGCCGCCGCAGCCGATGGACCCCAGCCTCGTGGCGCAGGACGACGTCCAGCGGCAGCGTGAGAAGGATCAGGCCGACGGCAAGGCGAAGGTCATCGACCTCCAGACCCGCCGCGCCGCGATCGAGCAACAAGGCAAAACGGCCCAGCAAAAGCTCGAGGCCGAGCGAGAGGCTAAGCTGCGCGCTGACGCGCTCAAGGCCGAGGAATTGCGGCAGAAGGCGCAGAAGGATGCCGGCGACCAGCAGCTTGGCGCGGCCGAAATTGACGCCCACAACGCTCGCAACGACGACGACAACGCGACGGCGATCGAGATCACGGAGATGAAGAACGCCTCCGTCGAGAAGACGGCGGAGCAGGCGGCCAAGGCGAGGGCAGACGCTCCGCCCTCGGCGCCGGGTCGCGGCAACATCAAGACCGGCACGGGGCTCGGTCGCAGTGGTGATGGAGAGGAATGATGGCACGCAAGGTTCACCCGTTCGCGAAGATCGGCCGACCGGCTTCAGTCAAGCCGCCCGCGCCCGTTCGGCTGGCATCCGGCGAGCGCCAGGGCGTTTCGCCGATGGACAACTTCAAGGGTAGTCTGCCCGCGCAGCCCTACGCGAAGGGCGGCGTCGTGAAATACCACGAGGACGGTGGTGCTGGATGGAACGGCAGGGGCGCGCCGAAAGGTCGAGGACGCTACTAGCCAAGCAATAGCGGCAACGCTAAGGTAATTGTGTTCATAGCGACGTGGAAAGAGCCTGGAGACTTTAGTCCGACACGTAGAGCGATCACTGGCGCGCTAGACCAGATTGTCGGGATGGCATCCGACCTATGGACACAGAATTTGAATGGGAGCCGTATAGCCGGAAACGAACGGTGTCAGGTGAGAAGAGTAGCGCGCTCACGAAGCACTGTTTAAGTTGGCGCAATTCCAACGCTTTGAACAATTTCGGAAGGAGACCGTCATGGCAAACGACGAACGAGGCAGCCAGAAGGCCAAGCAGCCGGCCGGCGCCGTCAACATGCACAAGAGCTTGGCTACCGGCGTGCCACTGCAGGAAGCCGAGGCCAAGGCCTTGACCAAGGAGCAGGTCGAGAAGAAGGAACGGTGAGCGTCAACAGCATCCCGCCGGAGATCGTCGACAAGGTCATTGCGACGATCGAAAGCGAGGCGATGGAGCTGACGCGCAAGCCGCCCGAAACCTTGCGCTCGGAATTCGGGTTCGGAAGGGTCAACGGCATCCTGCTCGCCGTCGACCGTTTCAAGACGCTGCTCGACTTCGAACTGGAAGAGCTGGCAAAGAAGCAGGAAAGCGACGAAGACACACTATAACCTGGAGGGGTTATGCCGACCGAACTACCGACGATCAAAGGGCTCAAGGAACTGCTGGGCGCCAGTTACACGGAAGACATCGAGTGGGCGTGGCCCGACGTGACGCCGAAGATTTATCCGTGCGGCTCGAATATCCTGGTGCAGCTGAAGGTGCCGCGGCGCAAGCACAAGCTGCCCAATGGCTCCTTCATCATCCTGCCTGACGAGAGCATCGACATGGACAAGGTCCGGTCTCAGACTGCGCTCGTGCGCGCCGTCGGGCCGGCGGCCTTCCGCCATCGCACGACGCTCGAGCTTTGGCCCGAGGGGGCTTGGTGCGAGCCCGGCTCGTTCATTCGCACGCCAATGTATGGCGGCGACCGCATGGAGGTTTCCATCCCGGGGCGAGAGGCCGCCGACACAGCGCTCTTCGTCACGTTCCGCGATCTCGATTGCCTGAGCATCGTGATCGGCGACCCGCTCGACATCAAGACGAGCTGAGGGAGATAGAGCATGGCACGGCAACCAGCCACTGTGGGTGGCGACTTCGTGATGGTCGGCAGCGTCGGCGACGACAACGGTGCGATCATCGTCGATGATTCGCGCGACGATGACGTCAAGAGCAAGACGACAGGTGGCGAATGGGACGACGGTGACGGTGCGGGGGACGACGACGTCAAGGGCAAGCCTCCTCGCGAGAAGCCGCGCAAGAGCCTGCTCGGCGGCGATGTCGAAGAGAATGTCAACGGCGGCGACGATGATCATCGGGAGGAAAATGACGACGAGGACGAGGAGGACACACGCCTCGCCTACGAGGAAACCGATGCCGGCGTACAGGAGCGCGGCGGCCGGCGGTCGCGTCGCAATCGCTCGCGGAAGGCCGCGATCTCGGCACGCGACGAGGAACTGGCCGAGCTTCGGGAGCGTGTTGCTCGCGCTGAGCGGCTCCAGAGCGGCGCCGTCGGCAACCAGGTTGTCGGCGAGATCCGGGCGATCGAACAGCGCATTGTATCGGCGAAAGCAGCCCTCAAGATGGGTCGCGAGGAGAAGGCCCGCGCGATCGACGAAGGCAAGGGCGCCGACTTCGCCGCGATCGACGAGGCGGCTGAGAACGCTCAGCGTGAGTTGTTCGCGCTCGAGCAGCGACATGCGGCGCTGACGACGCAGGCACGCGAGGCCTTTGACGAGCAAGGCAATCTCAAGGCGCTCAAGCCTGATGTGCGGCAGCAACAGGATCGCCTCAAGAAACAGGCCGACCGCTTCTCCTCGATTTTCCAGGAGCGGTACAGCTGGTTTGATCCGGCCGGCGCCAGCAAGGATGATCGCCTGGTGAAGCGGATCGATCGCGAGTTGGCCGAGGAAGGCCGGTATAGTCCTCACCAGAGCGAATATTGGCAGGAATTCGAGGCTCGCATGCGCGAAGAAGGCTTCAAGCCGGGTGACGACCGCGGCGACGACGATGAACGTGAGGAGCCCGCAGAGCGTCGCGGCTACCGCGGCGGCGGCGCGCGCGCCAATCGTCCGCCGACAGCGGCAGCGCGGCCGGCGAGGCCCGGGGGCGGCGGGGGCGGTGCGCGCCTAACGGCGAACCAGAGCGACGCCTTGCGCCAGCTTGGCTACCTGGAGAACCCCGGCGAGCCTGCAGTCGAACTGAGCGATGAGGACAAGGGGCGGCGAGACCGCATCGTCGCCAAGTACATAGCCGCCAACAAGGCGAACAGGTAAGGAGCCGATCATGCCACCGAACAACACCAAGGCGCCGGCCGCCGGCGAAACCATTAACCAGACGGTCGAAGAGATTTCGGCCGAGGCCGAGCGGATGCGCCGACAGGTCCGCGAAGACCTCGAGGGCGATCGCGACGAGCGTCTGCGTCGCAGCGAGGACGAACGCGAGGGCCGCGACGGCGACCTCGAGCTCGCGCGTGGCGGCAGTGGCCGCGCCTACACCGAGGAGGACTGGTCGCGCGCGCGGGGCCGGACAGATCCCGAGCGGCGCCGTCAGATGCAGGACCGCCACGCACAGAGCATCCTGAAGCCGCTTCCGCAGCTCAAGGACTGGCGCCGCTGCTGGATTTCGACCACCAACCCCTCGGACACGCCCGACCATCGGCGCGCTGACGGCTGGAACTTCTGCAAGCCCGAGCAGTTGAGAAGCGAGGGCTGGTCGGCTGACGAGTTCTCGGTCAAGGACGCCAAGAACATCTACGCCGGTTGCGTCATGCAACGCGAGATGATCGCGATGGAGCGGCCGATGCTCGACCACTTCGACTGGATGCGTGAGTTTCATCACGATCAGCCGCACGACCAGGCGCGCCAGATTTACGAACAAATCCAGGCGGCCGGCGAGCCGGTGCGCCATGCCGGTGGCCGGACGTCGATGGCGCCGGGCTTCGAAGAGATGGTGAAGCACACCCGGCCGCCGTCGCAGTTCGAGGGGTGAGCCATGTTACTGGGTGACGTATCGGCTCTCGAAGCGTCAAAGATCCGTGTGGAGCGGATTATAAAGTCCGATGCCCAGTTGGGCGCTTACTTGATCGTGCTCTTGAATGCTCTGGCTCCTATGGAAGAAGAATATCCAAAGGAGAAAATAACCAAACAACCCAACGACTTGGACTTTCAAATCATGATGGACAACATCATGACGGGCCTACGGCGGGAAGCTGAGAGGCAGCGGCAGTTTGTAACCAAACGCGAGAAGCCTCTGTCGCAACTACCTAGGGACGGAAAGTCCTAAATCGGAACTTTGTCACACGTGAAACGCCCGAAGCAACTGACGACCGGAAGGTCTCTTTCCGGTCGTTTTCTTTTGCAACCTCCTCTTGACGTCCAAATAAGCCTCAGGGCATGATCAGCCCGCTCGTACCTTGCCCGGTGCGGGTTCCGAGTTGCAGGCAGGCGTCGCGCCCGACCGCGGTGTAACCCGCAGCAAGGAACCCACCGGCAAGTCGTCCGGTCAGGAAGTCCCGCGCGGGCAAGCGCGAGTGGATAGCCGTCCTTCGAAGGAGCAGCCGCTTAACGGTCGCGCTTATGCGCGCTTCGGAGGAACCACATGCTGCTTTCGTACCCCCAGGGCATCGTCCCCGTCTATCATCCGTCCGGCGACATTCGGCAGGCGCAGCTCAAGGATGGCGTCGCGTCAGGCTACGGGACCTCGCTGTTCTCCGGCACGCCGGTTAAGTTCACCACCGACGGCACGCTGATCGCGACGGGCACCGGCGCCGACGTGATGTCGGGCATTTTCGCGGGCTGCCAGTTCACGACTGCCCAGCGCCGCGTCATCCTCCCCTACTGGCCGGCGTCGCAGACCTACGACGCCGGCTCGATGATCGCCTTCTACCAGCCGATCGACACGCAGGCGATCTACGAGGGCGAGACCGCCGCGACGGTCGCCGCGACCGTGGTCGGCGAGGCGATCAACCTCGACGACACCAGCCAGGGCTCGATCTACACGGGCCAGAGCACGCAGCAGCTCAGCGCGACGACCGGCGCGACGCCGGGGCTCTTCATTATCGTCGGCCTGGCCGAGTACCCCAACAACGCCTGGGGCGACCCCTACGTGCGCCTCCGTCTGCGGATCGGCTCGCCTCAGGGTCCGGTGGCCTAAGCCTTCGTTTCAACCTTCATCCAGTCCGCCAGGGCGCGCACTGAGAGGAGCAGACCATGCCGATTATGAATTCCCAGCAGTTCAAGATCATCGTCGAACCGATCTTGAGTGAGCATTTCGATGGTCTCTACAATATTCGCAAGGAGTACCGTACGATCTTTCGTGTGAAGCCGGGCATCCAGCGCGCCTATCACATGGAGCCGGTCATGTACGGCCTCGGCATGGCGCCGGAGATGGGCGAGGGCGGCCCGGTCACCTACAAGGCCGGCGGCATCGTTTACAACAAAATCTACAACTTCCGCCAATTTGGCCTCGCCTTCGCGCTGACCAAGATACTGGTCGAGGACGGCGACCACATCTCGATCGGTCGCATCTACTCCGAGCAGATGGGCCAGGGCATGACCGAGACCGAGGAGACCGAGGCGGCCAACGTGCTGAACCGGGCCTTCAACGGTGCCTACACCGGCGGCGACGGGCAGCCGCTCAATTCGGCATCCCACCCGATCTCGGGCGGCGTGCAGTCCAACCTGCTCGCCACGCCGGCGGCGCTGTCGCAGACTTCCGTCCAGGCGATGCTGACGCAGATCCGCAAGGCGCAGGACAACGACCTGAAGCGCGTCCGCATCACGCCGCGGAAGCTGATCGTGCCGCCGGACAGCGAGTGGCAGGCCGAGATCATCACCAAGTCGGCGCTCTCGACCGGCGGCGCCAACAACGACATCAACCCCGTGATGTCGACCAAGGCCCTGCCGGAAGGCTACCAGATCATCACCCGCCTCACCTCGCCGACGGCGTGGTGGATCGGCACCGATGAGCGCATGGGCCTCCAGTTCCTGACCCGCCGCATGAGCCAGAAGAGCATGGAAGGTGACTTCAACACCGACACCATGCGCTACAAGGTGACGTCGCGCTGGGACGTGGGCTGGACGAACTGGCGGACTGTATACGGGACACCGGGGGCCTGATCGACACTCGAGTTGCCGTCGCTGATCGTCGGCGGCGACGGCGATATGCCCCGGGCTGCTGCCTCCCAATGTGTGCGGCCCGGGGCGACCTCTCACCACTCTTCGAAGGGAGCGCCCAATGCCCACCACCAACTTCCCCGGCGGCCTCACGATTTGGGGCACTCCCGGCGTACCGCTTCTGCCCAATCCCTCTGCGTCGTATTTCGGTAACGTCTGGTTCGTCGACACGGTCAACGGCAGCGACGGCAACGACGGCAAGGGGCCGAACACTGCCTTCCGCACGATGGGCCGCGCCCTCTGGTTCGACACCATCGCGGCCGGCGCAGGCACTCAGGCCAACGTCGGGCCCAACGACACGATCTACTTCGTCGGCACCGTCCGAGAGCAGCTGATTGCCCCGCTCACCAAGGTCGTGAACGGCGTCGCGACGGCTGTCACGGGCGTCCAGATCGTCGGCATGGCGCAGGGCGGCGTGCGTGACGACGGCGGCGCCAAGTGGACTTACCCGGCATCGGGCGCGGTCGCCGGCATGGCGCTCCTGTCGCTGCGTCAGCAGGGCTGGGCGACCTACGGCTTCCTGATGACGCCCGAGCCGACCAGCGGCGCCGCGATCGTGCTCAATCGCCAGGAGAACGCCACCTATCCCGACTCCTCGCACTTCATTGCCGACAGTATGCGTTTCGTCGGCATCGACGTGACCACGACCTACGGCATTCGGGACATCGGCGGCTGCAGCAACGTGCTGGTGCAGAACTGCGAATTCTACCTGCTGACGACCGGCTACTACTGCTCGTCGACGGCGATTGCCGTGCCGCTGCGCAACCGCTTCATCGGAAACCGGTTCCTGCAGAACACCAACGACTTCATCGCGCCGATGTCCTACGGCATCATCGAGCAGAACCGCTTCTTCAGCTCGGCGGCGACGACCAAGATCAACAACAGCGGCGGCGGCTTCTGTGTCGTGACGGGCAACATCTTCCCGGATGCGGCGCTCGACATCGATCCGGCGCACGGCTATGACGGCAACGCGACCGACAGCTGGACTGGCAACCTCGTGCCCAACCAGGCCGCCTTCGTCTTCGGAGATCCTGCCTAAGGCGGCAGGAACCGCCTAGGGAGGCATCATGCAGCAGGTTACAGAGACTGTCTCCGGCACCACGACCGGAACGACACCGATCCCGCTCGACTACCTGATCGCTCCCTTTCAGGTGTCGGTCGGCGTCGGCTCGGTCGTCGGCACGGTGAGCTACACGCTGCAATACACCTATGACGACGTGTTCGCGCCGGGGTATAACCCGGCGACCGGCAACTGGTTCAACAGCGCGACTATGGTGACGAAGGCGGCGGCCTTCGATACGGCACTCGTGGCGCCTGTTCGAGCTATTCGGTTCACGAACGTCGGTAGCGGCTCCTTCGTGGCAGAGATCATCCAGGCCGGCAGATAGGCCACACCATCGGCGCCAGGAGGGCGACGTGAGCATTTCAGGCTTCACCGGTCTCTCGCCCCGCGCCTACACCGCTCGACAGATGCTCGAGCTCGCGCTGAAGCGCGCCGGCGTGAAGCCCGC
>JBAZYB010000024.1:0-312 GCA_041659545.1 Hyphomicrobium sp. | reverse complement strand
GACACCTTCAATCTCATGCTCACGAATATGCTGAACCTCGGCATTCAATTGTGGGGACGAGATGAGGTAATCGTGCCGCTCTACATCAACCGGAACGAATATGCGATGCCGCTGGGCACGTCGGTGGTGATCGATGTCCGCCAGCGCACGGTGCAGCGCACGATCCCCGCGGTGGCGTCGACCGACGCCGGCGGCGATCCCGATCTCGCCTTCGACAGCGACTTCGCGACGATTTTCCAACAGACCTCGGCCAATGGCTCGCTGACGGCGACCGATACCAGCGCGGTGTCGATTTCCAACCTCGGCTGGTAC
>JBAZYB010000023.1:0-26968 GCA_041659545.1 Hyphomicrobium sp. | reverse complement strand
GAGGAAGGCGCGTACCATCTGAACAGTGGTCGTGGGATTTTCCTCCATGATCCAGTGACCGGACGCCGGAACAATCCCTTCGTGCACGTCGTCGGCTGCAAAGCGCATCACGGTCGCCATCATTGGACCGAACGACTTTTCGCCACCCACCGCAAGCACCGGCATCTTCAGCTTGCCCTTGGCAAGGAACGCCTTGTTGTCGATGGCATCCTGATCGAAGGCGGCAAATTGCGCGAAGCCGGAGTGCATGGCGCCTGGCAGCGCGTAAAGCGTTGCGTAGTGCTCGCGGGCGGCCTCGCTGAAGCGCGAAGGCGTGGCGGAGAACTCGTTCCAGAAGCGATCCAGATAAATGCGCTCACGTCCCGCAACCAGTCGCTCCATATCCGGGCCACCGAAGCGGAAGTGCCAGAGTAGAGGATTTTTGAGGATCTCTTCCCAAGGCCCGACGCCGGGGACAGGCGCGTCGATCACGACCAGCTTGCGCACACGCTCGGGATATTCTGCAGCGAAGGCGAAAGCCACCATGTTGCCGATGTCGTGCGCGACAACGTCGGCGCTGTCGATGTTGAGCTTGTTCAGGACGCCCTCCACATCGAGGCCCTGGGTCTTTTTGTCGAACCCTCCTGTGGGCTTTGACGACAGGCCGAGTCCGCGCAGGTCAGGCACCACCACGGTGTGATCGCGCGCAAGATCGACGGCCATCGGCACCCACATGTCGCCGGTCTCGCCGTAGCCGTGCAGCAGCACGACCGCCGGACCCTTTCCACCGACACGGACATGGATAGTCGTGCCGTTGGTCGCGATATCCTGTGCGGCAAACGTCGCCGGATAGGTCAAGTCCTCAGCCGCACACGGAAGTGCCGCGACTGAGACGAGCAGAGCAACGAGGCTTCGGAACATGGATCACCGATGTTGATGCGCAGATCGACGAATGTGCATTCCAGGCGAATTCGAACCACGCCAACAGAGCACCGCGACGTCGCCAATATACACGGGAATGTACGGCCTGCGATTGACGCCTGCAGGGCGCGCGCCGCCAAAGCGCCGGGGTACCCGGCCAGCCTGAATGGCGACGCGCCTCATCTTCCACCCACGTCGATGCATGGGTCGGCTGCAGTCTGACTACCGGAAACAGCGGAATTGGCGCGCCCGAAAGGATTCGAACCTCTGACCCCCAGATTCGTAGTCTGGTGCTCTATCCAGCTGAGCTACGGGCGCTTGCCTGCGATTTGTATGGCCTCGCAGAGGCCTACGACAGTCGGCGGGCGAAAACCTCACCGAAGGTCGCCACTACTAATGGCTCCGCCCGCGCCGCGCAAGGGGCTTGCTGCCGCTACGCACTATCTCCGCCAAGCCAATCTCAAGCATCCGTCGGCGAAATAGGGGCCAGCCCTCCCCCTTCGTGGCTGGCCTGCACCCCGCGGTCGGGAATCTCGAACTGAAATGTCGCGCCCTTGGGCGTGTCGAGCAGCCGCACATGCCCGCCGTGGACACCGATGATCTCCGCCGCAATGGCGAGCCCAAGCCCTGTTCCACCCTTGCGCTGTGAGCCGGTGAAGGCCTCGAACAGGTGATCGCGCGCTTTCTGCGGCACGCCGGGACCGTTGTCTGAAACCTCGACGAAGACGTGCCGCCCGTCCCGCCACCCTTTGATGCGAATTTCGCCTGGCACCGCCCCCTGCATGCCCTCGATTGCCTCGATGGCGTTGCGCACCAGATTGGACAGGATGCGGAACAGATGATCGCGGTCGGCGTCTATGCGCAGTCTGGCATCCATATCGAGGACGAAATCGATGGAGCCCTCGCGCGGCAGGCCGAGCGCTTCGCCCACCTCCTCGGCCGCGGGCTTGAGGAGCATCAGTTCGCGGCGCGGCGCTGCCTCCTCGGCACGCCCGAAGCGCAGCGTGTCGTTGCAGAAGTTGATGGCACGATCGAGTGAGGCGATGAGCTTGGGCGCAAAGCGCTGCACGGTTGGATCGGGAATGACGGTCAGGCGGTCCGACAAAAGCTGCGCGTTGGCCAGCATGCCGCGCAGATCGTGATTGATTTTGCTGACGGCCAATCCGAGCTGCGCCAGGCGTGTCTTCTGCAGCAGCGCGCCGGAAAGCTGCCGTTGCATCACGGCCAGTTCCCGCTCCGCGGTGCCGATTTCGTCGTGCCGCCCGGAGGGCGCGATGATGCGCGAGGGGTCCTCCGGATCTTGGCGGAAATGCACCATGGCGTGCGTGATGCGCATCATCGGCGCCACCAGCAGCCGGCTGAGCGCGAAATAGACGAGCGCCGCGGTCGCCAGCGAAATGACAATGGAGACGCCAAGAATATTCAGCGCGTAGGAGCGCAGCGCCGCCTTGAGCGGGGCTTCGGGCATGACGATCTCGACAAGGTCGTCCGGATCATCGCCGATGCTGCCGAGCACGCGGATGGTGCGGCCCTCCGGCGCAAAAAACACCGCGATGGCATCGCCGATCTGCTCGAACCGCAGCGCCGTCACACCCCACCAGCTCTCCGGCCGCTGGCGCAGATCGTAGTGAGCGTCGATGGTCATCTGCGGATCGACCGGCAACACCAGCCGCCGCACACCCCGCCGGCGCGACGCGATGGCCTTCACCTGCGCCGTGCGCAGCATCTCGGCCCTGAGCCCGGATGGCACATCGCCGCCTGGAAAGCCTTCCGCAGCCAGCGTCGCCAATTGTGCTGCCGTAAGGCGTTCGCTCAGCCAATCGACGCGGAAGGTCGAGATCGACGGCAGGAAAATGAGCACCTCCGCCAGCATGACGAAGACAGCCGTCAGCATCAGGAGTTTGGCTGGCAGACCAAGGTCGCGCCAATTCCTCCGGTATTTTGCGGCCCATTCGGGATTCCGCAATCGCCTCCACCGGTCGGCGAATCCCGAGCCCGTCACCTCGTTCTTGCTGTCACGGAGCACGCGCGTCCTCTCGCTCCCAGACCTCACCCCAGCTTAGCAAGGAAATCGATAACCTTGCGTAAGGTGGGACTGGTCGGGGTCGCCGCATAGTAGCTGGCCGCCACGTTTTTGTTGATCTCCGAGAAGGTCGGATAGGGCGCGACCCACTCTGACATGGCCTTGATGCTGAGACCCTGCGATATGGCCAGCGCCCACATCCCGATCAGTTCGCCCGCCAGAGCCCCGACAATACCCGCCCCAAGGATCCGGCCATCGCGGCCCGTCACCACCTTGATATGCCCCGTGGTCACGCGCTCCGCCTCCGCCCGCGCGCTCTCGCGGTAAGGCCAGCGCAGCACGTGGATCTTCTTCCCGGTTTTGAGAGCCTCCGCCTCCGACAGCCCCACATAGGCAAGCTCGGGATCGGTGAAAACAACGGCCGGAATCTGCCGGGCATCGACCCGCGCCCGCGTATGCAAAAGGGCGCGTCGGATGACGATGCCGGCGAAATAGTCGGCCCCCTGAGTGGCCGGTAGACCGGCCGCAACCTGACCAACAGCAAACACGCGCCGATTGGTCGTCTTCAGTCCGCCATTCACTTTGATGCCGCGCTCGTCGTAGCGGATACCGGCGACTTCCAGTCCCAAATCGGATGTCGCAGGCTTGCGCCCCACCGCGACCAGTAGGTGACTGCCCTCGACAGTGTGCTTGTCTTCACCCACGGTGACGTTGACCCGCACGCGCCCGAGCCCACCCTCGACGCTGTCCACTTTGGTGTTCTCGTGAACGGCGATCCCCTCGCTGGCCAGCCGCTCGACGACAAACTTGGAAAGCTCGGGATCCTGGTCGGCCAGCACCTTGCCGGCCTCCAGGACAATCACGCGCGAGCCGAGCCTGCAGCACGTCTGCGCCAGTTCTAAAGCCTGTGCCCCACCGCCGATCACGATAAGGTTGTGCAGCCGCTCCTCGTTGGTGAAAATCGTCTCGGCGGTGAAGTAGGGCACGTTGTCGAGCCCGGGGATCACCGGAATGGCGGGCGTCGAGCCCGTCGCAATAACGAAACGGCGGGCGCGAATTTTGCGATCGCCCGCGACGACGGTCCGCTTGTTGATGAAGCGGCCCGCGCCATGAATGACGCGCACACCGAGGCCGGCAAAACGCTCGGGAGCGAAGTTCGGCTCCATCTCCCGGATGATCTCCTGCACATGCTCATTGATGGCGCGCAGCTCGATCTCCGGCTCACGACCGGAGATTCCAAAAAGCGATGCGGTTCGCAGCGCTTGCGCCCGACGGGCGACCGCACCCAAGGCGCGCTCCGCCAGTGGGCCGTGTCGTAGCGCCTCGCCCCCCAGCTGGTGGCGATCGATCAGCACCACGCTGCGCCCGAATGCGACCGCTGCCGTTGCGACAGCAAGGCCAGCGGCATCCCCGCCGAGCACACAGATATCGGCAACGATATTCTCACTATCGGCGTCAGCACCGAGCTGCGGCCCTGGCTGATTGATCGACTTACCCATCTCCATGCAGAAAGCCCCCTTTCCGCCCCAGTCGGGGTCGGATTTTGCTGTTGCCGGACGGTTTAAGCTGATTTGCCATTTCCCGGGCGGTTACGCACCCATATTGCGCCCTCCCGCCGTGGATTAACGAAGGAATCGCACGCGTTGACTTGGCGCCGTTCAGCCCGTATAAGCCCGCCAATCCTTGAGAAGCATGGCCTCCCGCCGACGACGACCGTCCGCACGGCAGGCGCCATTTACGCGACGGGCACTGGAGCTATATCGTGAAGCGCACTTATCAACCGAGCCGGCTCGTCCGCAAGCGTCGCCACGGGTTTCGCAAGCGGATGCTGACAACTGGTGGCGTTCGCGTGATCAATCGTCGACGCGCCAAGGGCCGCAAGCGCCTGTCGGCTTGAACGGGTGGGTGTAACCCCCTCGCCGGTCGCCGCCGAGCGCAGCCCCCAATGGGCAGGATTTTGGCGCCGTGGCACCAGATACCATCAAGAAACGCCGCGATTTTCTGTGGGTCAGAGGCGGCCGTCGCTGGAGTGCGGCGGCTTTTGTCTTGGAAGCTCGTCCCCGGCAGGGCCCGGCCGATGGCCCCGCACGCTTCGGATACACCGTTTCCAAAAAGGTCGGCGGCGCCGTGACCCGCAACCGGGTCAAGCGCCGATTGCGGGCGCTGACTGCTGGTCTGCATGCCGAACAAACCCAAACTGGCTTCGACTACGTGCTCATTGCCCGCTCCGGCGCCATCGATCGTGGCTTTCCCGAACTCAAATCGGACCTCGACCAGGCGCTCCTGCGCGTTCATCAACCTCCGGGGCAAATGCGCCGGGGAGCCAAGAACGCATGACTTCCAGCTTTGCGATCCGGCGGTCTCGGAGTATTGGCACTGGCGCCAAAGTGAGCGCGGTCTTCGCCCATCTGCGGATGGTGGGCGGCTCCGTCGGACAACGAGAACGGCGCTGAGGCACCAATGCAGTCGCAAGACCCCGATCAACATCGAAATCTGATCCTCGCCGTCGTCCTGTCGATGGCCGTCCTTCTCGGTTGGCAGTTCTTCTACGCCGGACCGAAGATGAAGGAGGAGCAGGCACGTCTTCGCGCCCAGCACGAGCTGACGCAGCAGCCGCAAGCGGCCAAGGAGCTGCCCCAGGCGGCGACAGGTCCTGGCACCTCTGCCCCTGCTGGCGTGCCGCCCGGTGGAAGCGCCGCCAGTGAGGACGCGATCAAGACATCGCCGCGGCTCACTGTCGATACGCCGTCGCTGAGAGGCTCGATCGCGCTGCGCAGTGGCCGCTTCGACGACCTCGTGCTCGTGAAGTACCACGAGACGGTCGACCCCAAGAGCCCCAACGTCGTGCTCTTGTCGCCCAACAACAGCGCTCAACCCTACTTCGCAGAATTCGGCTGGGTGCCCGCCGCCGGCGCGGACCTTAAGGTCCCCGATCGCGACACGCTGTGGCAGGTGCAGGGCTCCGACAAGCTGACACCGGCAACGCCCGTAACGCTGACCTGGGACAACGGCCAGGGCATCGTCTTTAGGCGCACCGTCTCCGTCGACGACGACTACATGTTCAAGATCGTCGATGAAGTCGAAAACAAATCGGCCGCCGCTGTCTCGCTGGCGCCCTATGCCCGCGTCCACCGCTATGGCACGCCGGCAATCCAGAACAACTGGATCCTCCACGAGGGTCTGATCGGCGTGATTGGCGCCCAGGGCGAGCAGCGCGCCAAATTCGCCACCGCTATCGAAGAGGGCTCGCGCACCTTCGATCCGGCAACCGGCGGCTGGATCGGCTTCACCGACAAGTATTGGGCGGCGACCGTCATCCCCGAGCAGACGGCGCAGTATCGTGCGCAGTTCTCGGCTCAAGCTCCGAAGCTGCCGAGCGACCAGCCGTCCTATCAGACCGACTATATGCGCGACACGATCTCCGTCGCGCCGGGCCAGACGGGCAAGATCGAGTCGCAGCTGTTCGCCGGCGCCAAGCAGATGCAGGTTCTGCAGGCCTACCAGAACGCCGGCGTAAAACAGTTCGATCTGCTGATCGACTGGGGCTGGTTCTTCTTCATCACCAAGCCGCTGTTCCGACTGATGGAGGCCATCAACTCCGTCGTCCATAACTTCGGCGTGACCATCCTCATCCTGACGGTTCTCGTCCGCCTCGCTTTCTTCCCGCTGGCCAGCAAGCAGTATGCCTCGATGGCCAAGATGAAGAAGCTGCAGCCTCAAATGGAAGCGCTGCGCGAGCGCTACAAGGACGACAAAGCCAAGCAGCAGCAGGAGGTTATGGAGCTCTACCGGCGCGAGAAGGTCAACCCGGTGGCCGGCTGTCTGCCGATCCTTCTGCAGATCCCGGTGTTCTTTGCGCTCTACAAAGTGCTGTTCATCACCATCGACATGCGGCACGCGCCGTTCTTCGGCTGGATCAAGGACCTCTCGGCGCCCGATCCGACGTCGCTCTTCAACCTCTTCGGTCTGCTCCCCTTCGCCGTGCCGGAGTTCCTGCACGTCGGCGTGTGGCCCCTGATCATGGGCATCACGATGTGGCTGCAGATGCAGCTCAATCCGCAGCAGCCCGATCCGATCCAGCAGCAGCTCTTCAACTGGATGCCGGTGCTGTTTACGTTCCTCCTGGCCTCGTTCCCGGCTGGCCTTGTGATCTACTGGGCGTGGAGCAATACGCTCTCGCTCGCCCAGCAGTACTACATCATGAAAAAGCAAGGCACCGAGGTTCACCTCGCCGGCAACATATCCCGCAAGTTCAAGTTGATGACCACGATGGCCGGGAAGGGCGCCGACGCAATCAAACGGCGGCGTCCCGACGACGGCGACAAGGCCCCTTGAGGCCCAGCCCCCTGAAGGGAGCTCGTCTGCATGACCGACCTCGATAAGGAGCTGCTCGTCGCAGGCGAACGGCTGTTTGAAAAGCGCTGGCAGCTCTTGAAGAGCGCGCCGGCGCTTGAGTTTCTGCCCCCCGCAGACCGCACCGAGATCGCCTTCGCCGGCCGCTCCAATGTCGGCAAGTCCAGCCTCCTCAACGCCCTCGTTCGCCAGGGCGGCCTGGCGCGCACCTCGAACACACCCGGGCGCACGCAGGAGCTGAACTATTTCCAATGCCCCGGCGAGCCGCTCTTCCTCGTCGATATGCCCGGCTACGGTTATGCCAAGGCGCCCATCGAAAAGGTGGCGGCCTGGGGCGAACTCGTCTCCGACTATCTCAAGGGACGAACGACGCTCGCGCGGGTCTTTCTGCTCATTGATGCACGTCACGGCATCAAGCCGACCGACAATCAGATCGCCGACATTCTCGACGAGGCTGCCGTCACCTATCAGGTCGTGCTGACCAAGGGTGACAAGATCAAGCCGCATGAGCTGGAAGCCATGTGCGAGGCCACGACCAAAGCGCTCGCCAAGCACCCGGCCGCCTTCCCGCACATCATCGTGACATCCGCTGAAAAATCCCTCGGCGTCGACGAACTGCGCGCCACCATTGCCGGCATCGTCGCCGACCGCAGTTAGCTAACGCCTGGCGGCCGGCCCCTCGCAGGGGAGTCGGCCGGGCGCCAACAAAGACGCTAGCCGGCGAGCATGCGCCCGATGATGGCGAAGGCACCCTCGCCGAACTTGGCAAGCAGCCCGCCGAGCACCGCCGCCACACCCCAACCGATCCAGCGCGACGCCGTCTTCGCATAGTTGGTGCGCACGCGCACGCTGATCACCTGATCGGGGAGTGCCGTCTCAGCCGCCAAACCATCGGCGCTCACCGTGCGTGCCGAGATCACGAGTTGTAGCCGCCGTTTGCCCTTCTCGCGCGGGGTCACGTGCCAGCGCCAGCTGGCAAAGTCTTCCTCCGATAGCAGCGCGGCGCGCTCGATCCACTGCGTCTCCGGTGAAGCCGTCTCGATGTAGAACCCGCCATCCGGCGCGCGCAGGCGCACCGACATGGCCTTCGTCACCATCAGCTCGTGCTGGTAAGCCGCGCCGCCACCCTGCAGGCCTTCAGCCAATGCCTTCACGTCGGCTCGGGCGATGCGAACCTCGATCACCGCCGGCACGGCAACGCGCATCGACCGCGGAATGTTTTCGACCAGCTGGCCGATCTCGGCCCGTGGCGCAGCGTGCCGACCCGGCCCTGGCGGTGCCGATCGCTGTGCCATCGGCGGCCGGCCTGGCGGGCCCTGTCTGCCCTGCTGCTCATAGCCACGCGGCATGCCCCCGCCTGCCTGGCGCTCTGGTTCGGGCCACGGCGCCAGCGGCGGCGGTCCTGGGCGAGCGGGCGGAGGCCCTGGCGGAAGCGAGGGATAAGGAGCCTGCGGTGGTGGTGGACCTCCGAAACGCGGACCCCCAGGGGGTGGAGCAGGCGGCGCCCATCCCTCGTGCGGGCTGGGCATCGGGATCGGAGGTGGAAAGGGTGGTGAGGCCGGCATCTGCGCCGGGTCGAAATCAAAACCCGGCCCTGGCGCCGGCTCGGGGCGCTGCGGCGGCGGCGGTTGGTACGCGGGCGGTGCATAGTCTCCGCGCTCATATTCAGCCGGGGAGAAGCTGTCGAAAGCCGCCTCATCCTCGGCCGGCTGAGGCGGTTGGAACGACGGCGGCTCGCGATCGAATCGCTGTGGCGGCGGTGAAGGCGCTGCGCGGAACGGCGGCAGCGTTGGCTCCCGCGGCATTGGCGTCGTTGCCGACGGATGCGGCCCAGGCGGTTGTGGCCCAGGGGGTGGCGGCAGGTGCGCATCATCAAAGCGCGGCCCCTGATCGCGGAACCGCGGCTCCTGTGCCGGCTCCTCCTGCCCCTGGTGCCCTGCATCCGGCAGCTCAGGCTCAGAATGCTGCTGATAATCCTGCTCTGGCTCCTCGGAAGGCTCCTCCGCAGGCTCCTCAACAGGTTCCTCGATCGGCGGCTCGGGCGCGCGCAGCGCCGGTCGCCCCCCGGTCCGCGACTGCACGCGTTCGCGCGCACCGGCGAGGATCGATTCGGCGTCCGTGGGAGGCGCTGTGTGCGTGCCCGCCTCCACCGGCTTGCTCTGCAGAGCACGGATGGCACCCTCGAAGGTCAGACCCAAACCGCTGAGGATCTGCGCTGCGCCGCTCTTTCCGTCGCCGATGATCGCCGCCAGAACGATGGCGCCGTTAATCTCCCGTCGCCGGCCGCCCCGCGCAGCGGCGGCAGCAGCCTCCAGAATGCGGCGCAGATCCGTGGCGACGTTCAACTCCCCGTCCTGGCCACGGGAGCGCGGCGCAATGGCGGACAGCTGCCCGGCGATATCGTCGATGAGCTCGGCAACGTTGACGTTGCTCGCCGCCAGCACCAGCACCGCATCGGGGTCGTCGCATAGTGCCAGAAGCATATGCTCGAGCGTCACCTCGGCGTGCCCCCGCGCACGCGCGTATTCCGTTGCCCGCGACAACGACGCGGCCAGTCCAGAAGACATGGCGATACGGCTCAAGCCGTCGGCATTCATGGAAGAGCTTCTCCCGGATGGAAGGCCGTCGCAGCGAGGCGCAGCTTGCGCCCGTCGCCGCCGAGTTGAATAGCGTACATTCCTGTCTGCTGGTCTAGCAGAGGAATGTGGGGGAAATCCGTTGCAGCTCGGCGGCTCAAAGTCACGGCTGTTGCCGGCTTGAGCTTAAGACTGTGGGGCTTGGCGCGATGGGGGCACGTCGGTATATGAGCTGGTCTCCAGTTGTGTAGACTTACGTTGTCGGACCGGCACGACCGCCGTCAGCACAGAGCCCAGGCCAGGAATATGAAGCCGACCACGCCGCCGCAAGACGCCCTCGCGGCTACCGAGCTCGCCCTGTCACCCCACGTCCAGGCACGCATCCTGGCCGAGGCGCTGCCGCATCTCATCCGCTACGACGAGCAGACGGTGGTTATCAAGTTCGGCGGCCACGCTATGGGCGATGCCGCGCTCTCCGATGCCTTTGCCCAGGACATCGTCTACCTGAAGCAGTCCGGGGTTAACCCTATCGTCGTCCACGGCGGCGGACCGCAGATCGCGGCGATGCTCAAAAAGTTGCAGATCACATCCGACTTCGTCAACGGGCTGCGGGTCACCGACAAGCCGACCGTTGAAGTCGTCGAGATGGTCCTCTCCGGTCTCATCAACAAGGAGATCGTCTCCGCCATCAATCGGCAGGGCGGCAAGGCGGTCGGCATCAGCGGCAAAGACGCCAACCTGATGATCGCCAAGAAGATCACCGAGATGCCCGACCCCACCTCCAACCTGATGCAGGCCGTCGACATCGGCTACGTCGGCGACCCGGTCGAGGTCAATCCGCACATCGTCGACGTCATCTCCAAGTCCGATCTCATCCCGGTCATTGCCCCCGTCGGCATCGGCCGCGATGGAGAAACGCTGAACATCAATGCCGACACGTTCGCCAGCGCCCTCGCCGCGCGCATGAAGGCCAAACGCCTCTTGCTGCTCACCGATGTCCAGGGCGTTCTCGACACCGACAAGAACCTCATCCACGAGCTGACCATCGAAGAGGCGCGCCAGCTCATCAAGGATGGCGTTATCTCCGGCGGCATGATTCCCAAGATCGAAGGCTGCATCGAGGTGGTCGAGGCTGGCGTCGAAGCCGTCGTCATCATCGACGGCCGGGTGCCGCACTGCGTTCTCCTGGAGCTGTTCACTTCGCACGGCGTCGGCACGCTCCTCGGACGCACGCGCCGCCGGACTAAGGCTGCCGCCGAATGAGCGAGCGGCGCCCATCCGCCACGCAAGCCCGCGATCGGGCAGCGGCTGTCTCGCGCCTCAGCACCCTCGTCAACGACACCGCCACGCGCGGATTTGATGAAACCTCGGTCTGGATCTTCGACCTCGACAACACGCTCTACCCCTCGGCGTGTAATTTATTCGCCGAGGTCGATCACCGCATGGGCGCCTTCATCGCCAAGCTGCTCGACATTCCGCTCGAACACGCCCGCTATCTGCAGAAGCGCTACTATCATGACTACGGAACGACGCTCACCGGCCTGATCAAGCTGCATAAGGTCGACCCGCACACGTTCCTGGAATACGTCCACGACATCGACCTGGCACCGTTGAGCCATGCACCCGACCTCGCCGAGGCTCTTGCCGCCCTGCCGGGACGCCGGATCATTTTTACGAACGGCTCACGCCGCCACGCAGAGCGTGTCGCCGAGAAGCTCGGCGTGCTGCACCTGATGGAAGATATTTGCGACATCGCCGCTTGCGATTTCATCGCCAAGCCGTCGCCCGACGCCTTCAAGCGCATGACCGATCGGCATGCCGTTTCCGGCACCCAGGCCGCCATGTTCGAGGACATGCCGCACAATCTCGAAGCCGCCCACGCGCTCGGCATGACGACCGTTCTCGTGCATTCCGATTATATGGATCACCCGGCGCAGGCGCAGATGCGCAAATGGCGCAGCCTGCCCGAGCACATCCACCACACGACCGAGAACCTGACCGACTTCCTCGCCGACCTCCCGCCAACTGACCGGAAATCCGCAGCGACGGATTGAGCATCGCGCGCGGCCCCGCGCCTTAGGCGCGGCCATCAGCTCGTGCGACAGCAGCCGCACACAAAACTTCTCTCAGCTCGTGTCACTACAAAAAACTACCGCGTCGGCACCGGCTTCTCGCCGCGATAGTCATAGAAGCCGCGCTTGGTCTTGCGGCCCAGCCATCCCGCCTCGACGTACTTCACCAGCAGCGGGCAAGGGCGGTACTTGGAATCCGAAAGTCCCTCGTAAAGCACCTGCATCACTGACAGGCACGTATCGAGACCGATGAAATCGGCCAGCTCCAGCGGGCCCATTGGATGGTGCGCGCCCAGCCGCATCGCCTTGTCGATGGCTTCCACCGTCCCGACGCCCTCATACAGCGTGTAGACGGCTTCGTTGATCATCGGCAGCAGGATGCGGTTGACGATGAACGCGGGGAAATCCTCGCTCACCGCCACAGTCTTGTGCAGGCTCTCGACGAACTTGCGCGTCACCGTGAACGTCGCGTCATCAGTGGCGATGCCGCGGATCAGCTCGACGAGTTCCATCAACGGCACCGGATTCATGAAGTGCATGCCGATGAAGTTTTCCGGGCGGTCGGTGATCGACGCCAGGCGCGTAATCGAGATCGACGAGGTGTTGGTCGCGAGCAGCGCACCCTCGCGCAGGTTCGGACAGATGTCGGCGAAGATCTTCCGCTTCACCACCTCGTCTTCGGTGGCTGCCTCGATGACGAGATCGCAGTCGGCAAACGATGCGAACGTCGGCGCAAAGCTGATGCGCTTCAGCGCCGGGTCGATCTCGTCAGCATCGATGATGCCCTTGTCGGCCTGCCGCTTGAGAAACTTCTCGATCGTGCTCACTGCCTCTTCGACCTGCTCTTTCTTCAGGTCGTTGAGGGCGACGGAATATCCGCCGAGGGCAATGACGTGGGCAATGCCGGTGCCCATCTGTCCGGCCCCGACCACGCCCACTTTCTTGATGACCTGAGGAGCTTTGTGCTCGCCTTTCGGCTTGTCCGCCGATTTGACCGCCACGTTCATGTCCGCAAGTCCTTCTCTCGAGAAGCTCGTGTTGCGTGCTATCAGCCGGCCTTCTTCAGCTCGGCTTCAAGCTCCGGCAAAGCTTGAAACAGGTCTGCAACCAGTCCGTAGTCGGCCACCTGGAAGATCGGGGCCTCGCCGTCCTTGTTGATCGCGACGATGACCTTGGAATCCTTCATGCCGGCGAGGTGCTGGATGGCACCCGAGATGCCGACGGCCATGTAAAGGTCCGGCGCGACGACCTTTCCGGTCTGCCCGACCTGCATGTCATTGGGCACATAGCCGGCGTCGACCGCGGCGCGCGAAGCGCCAACCGCGGCACCCATCGCGTCAGCGACCGGCTCCAGGTACTTCTTGAAATTCTCGCCCGACTGCAATCCGCGGCCACCCGAAATGATGATGCGCGCCGAGGCAAGCTCAGGACGATCCGACTTGGTCAGCTCGGCCTTTTCGAAAGTCGACAGCCCGACGGCGGCAGGGACGGCCACCGTCTCGATCGGCGCCGAACCGCCTTCGCCGACAGACGGGAATGCCGAAATGCGAACCGTGATCACCTTCTTCGGCTCGGTCGACTGCACCGTCTGGATCGCGTTGCCGGCATAGATCGGCCGCTCGAACGTGTCTGGCGCCAGAACCTTGGTCACGTCGGAGATCTGCATCACGTCAAGCGCGGCGGCGATGCGCGGCGCCACATTCTTTCCGGTCGTCGTCGCCGGGGCGATGAAGATGTCATAGCCGCCGATCAGCGAACCGACGACTGCCGCGGTTTCCTCGGCGAGGTCATGCGCGAGATGCGGCGCGTCGGCGAGCAGGACCTTGGAAACGCCGTCGAGCTTTGCCGCCGCCTCGGCCGCCGGCCTAGCGTTGTGACCGACAACGAGAACGTCAATTTCGCCGCCCAGCTCCTTCGCCGCAGCGGCAGCCTTGGCGGTCGCGCCCTGCAACGCATCGTTGGTGTGCTCTGCGAGCAGAAGAATTGCCATCAGAGCACCCCGGCTTCGGCTTTGAGTTTCTGCACCAGCTCGGCGACGCTGCCGACCTTGACGCCAGCCTTGCGTGTCGCCGGCTCGGAGATCTTCAGCACTTTTAGGCGCGGGCTGATGTCGACGCCGAAATCCTCTGGCTTCTTGGTATCGAGCGGTTTCTTCTTCGCCTTCATGATGTTGGGCAGCGAAGGATAGCGCGGCTCGTTCAAGCGTAGGTCAGTGGTGACCACCGCCGGGAGATTGATGCGCACGGTCTCCAGACCGCCGTCCACCTCGCGCGTCACCACTGCCGCGCCGTCCTCTAGACTGACCTTGGAGGCGAACGTGGCCTGAGCCCAGCCCAGCAGCTGAGCCAGCATCTGGCCGGTCTGATTGCAATCGTCGTCGATCGCCTGCTTGCCGAGGATGACAAGCTCTGGCTTCTCCGCCTCGACGATGCCCTTGAGGATCTTGGCAACCGCCAGCGGCTCGACCGGAGCGTCCGGCGTCTCGACCAGGATGCCGCGGTCGGCGCCAATGGCGAGGGCGGTGCGGATAGTCTCCTGAGCCTTCGTCGGACCGATCGAAACAACGACGATCTCTGTTGCCGTGCCCTTCTCTTTGAGACGCACCGCCTCTTCAACGGCGATCTCATCAAAGGGGTTCATCGACATCTTAACGTTGGCCAGATCGATGCCCGAGCCGTCCGGCTTGACACGAATTTTAACGTTGTAGTCAACAACTCGTTTGACCGGCACCAGAATCTTCATGCCGTCGACTCTCCAAGCGCTCTGTGGTGGCCTGCTGACATCGAGGGGATTTGTTGTGCAGCGCGAGGTAACCCGCCGCGCCGCGCGAGAAAGTCCCCGGTCGCAGGCCTTCTCTTGTTTATTCGCAAGTGCGAAAAGAAAACCTACGAGCGCGCAGAATGCAAGTCAATTGGGCGCCGTAGAACTGATCCGCGGCCAAATATGCCACGCGTGTGTGCAAGTCGGCCCGGCGGTCACACCGGCCTGACGCTCCGGTCGAACAGCGGCAGCCCGGGACGGCGCATAAATAGGATGAGAACGGCCCCCGCGATCAGCCCGCCGATGTGCGCCCACCAAGCCACCGGGCCAAGGTCGGGCAAGGCAACCATGATCAATTGGGTCGCCACCCAGATTCCGAGCATCAGCCCAGCGGTGATGCGCAGCGGAATGACTTTGAAAGCCAGCACCCAAACGTTCACGCGCGGATGCAGCATCAGGTAAGCGGCGATCACGCCGGCAACGGCGCCACTGGCGCCAATGAGCGGCAAGTCGCTGTCAGGCACCATAAAGGCATGGAACAAGGCCGCGAACACGCCGCACGCTAGATAGAATACGAGGAATCGCAAGTGCCCCATCGCGTCCTCGACGTTATCGCCGAACACCCAGAGAAACAGCATGTTGCCGACGAGATGGAAGATGTCGGCGTGGAAGAACATGTAGGTGAGAAGCGTTGCCTCTTCGCCCAGGCCCGTTTCATTCAGCGGGCTGGGTGCAGGAAGCAGCGGCGACCCGAACAGCTCACGTGGCGTCACGCCGAAACTTGCCACCGCTGCATCGCTGAGCCCACTCATCTCGAACATGAAGACCAGCACGTTCACGACGATCAGACCGACCGTCACGTACTGGAAGGGGATCGACTTCAGCGAGTTGTCGTCGCGCAGCGGAATGAACAAGGTTGCCTGCCTGCTAATGGCCAATGGTCAGCGGTTCTGCCCCGGAACCCACAGCACATCGCTGCGACCGCGATCATTCACGTAGCGGCTGGCAACAAAAAGGAAATCCGACAAGCGGTTGATATACTTGAGAGCCTCGGCCCCGACTGGCTCGTTAGGATCGGTCGCCAGCTCGACCATCAGCCGTTCGGCCCGCCGTGAAATGGTGCGTGCAACGTGCAATGCCGCCGCGGCCGGCGACCCGCCGGGTAGAACGAACGAGCGCAGCGGCTTGAGCTCCGAGTTCATCTCGTCGATTTCTTCCTCCAGGCGCTTCACCTGCGCCTCCGTCATGCGCAGCGGCTCGTACTCGAGTTTCTGCCCGCGGTCGGGCACGCACAAATCGGCGCCGAGATCGAAAAGATCGTTCTGGATACGCAGCAGCTTGCTATCGAGGCCAGGGTGCCCGGCCCCCAGGTGCACCCGCGCCATGCCGATGCTGGAATTGCTCTCGTCAACCGTCCCGTAGGCCGCGATGCGCAGGGCATACTTGGGCACGCGCTCGCCGCTGCCGAGGGCTGTCGAACCCTTGTCGCCGGTGCGCGTGTATATTTTGCTGAGTACAACCATGAACGTCAGATCCCGTTAGACTTGCCCGACGCGACACCGAAGCCGCGCTGAGCGGCCGACGTTGCCGGTCAACTATAGTTATGAACAAGCGCGAAAAGCACGATGATCACGATCGCGACGGCTTGCAATCCAACGCGCCAGCGCATCAGCTTTTGGCTGGTATTAGGGCTCTTTCCGCGCGCGAGATTCAACAGGCCGAGCAAAAGCACCACCACCACCGCGGCTACGGCCAACGTGGTCAAGTGGTACAGTACCGTCTCCATGAGCGTTCGATCTCCGTTCCAAAAACTCATTACGCTCTCGAGCGTCGGCCCGCAATCGTATCGGAATCTGAGATAAATCGTTGACCTAGCGGCGCAACCGATTGGCAAGCGATGCGCACCATAATCGCCGCAATTGGAGCCTCAGGTGCGCAAGCAGCTGGAACCAATGGGGGAATTCGGCCGTTGCACCAACCTAGACGAGCATTCGCTTCAGGCTTCTCACTTTTCGCCGGCGCCTTCGCCGGCGTTGCCGTGCTCGCTACAGCGTCGGTTGCCCCGGCATTTGCCCAGAGCGCGACCAACCCCGAAGAGGCCAAGAAGAAGCTCGAAAGCAAGCGCAGCGAGCTTGAGAACGTCGAGAAGAAGACCAAATCGCTGCAAACCGACGTCGAAGATCTCGCCGCCGAGCGCGAACGCATCAATTCGCGCCTGCTCGAAACCGCGGATCTCATCAAAAAGAGCGAAGCCCAGCTCACCACCATCGAGACGCGTCTTGGTGAGCTCGCCGAGCAGGAGCGCATCCTCAAAGGCTCGCTCAGCCAGCGCAATGATCAGATTGCCAAGCTGCTTGCGGCCCTGCAGCGCATGGGCCGCAATCCCCCGCCCGTGCTGATTACCCAACGCGAAGACGCCCTGGAGATGGTTCGCAGTGCCATGCTCCTCTCCGCTGCCTTCCCCGAGCTGGGCAGCCAGGCCAAAGTCCTGACGGCACGGCTCACCGAGCTCGCCCGCGTCATGGGTGACATCCGCTCGCAGCGGGACCAATTACGCACAGAAATGACTCGCCTTGGCGATGCGCGCACGCGGCTCGCCGGGCTGATGGAGGAAAAGAAGATCAGCCTCGACGAGCGCCAATCCGAGCTCAAGCGCATGCGTACAGCAGCCGCCGACATCTCGCGCAACGTCAAAGACCTCAACGATCTGATTTCCAAACTCGACCAGGCGGTGAAGGACAACACCGGCCTCGGCGCCTACGACGCGCAGCAAAAGAGCGCGCCGCAGGTTGTTCCACCGAACATTACGTCGAATTCATCTGCGCCAATTCCGCCCAATTCTCCCACCGCCCTGCCCGCCAGCCAGAAGGCCCCGGAGGTCGCGTTGGCAGCTCCTGCAGCCGGGTCGAAAGGGGTCGACGTCGTCGTGCTGAGTCCAGGCGCAACGCTAGGCAGTCCGGGCCGAATCAAGCCTGAAATCGCGTTTTCTCAGGCTTTCGGACGCCTCCCGCTCCCCGCCCAAGGACGTCAGGTTTTGGGCTTCGGAGAGAAAACTCAGTTCGGTGGTAACTCTAAGGGGATTGTGCTTGAAACGCGTCAAGGCGCCCAAGTCACGTCACCATGTGATGGTTGGATTGTTTACGCTGGCGAGTTTCGCAGCTATGGGCAACTCTTGATCATCAACGCGGGCGGCGGTTATCATGTGCTACTCGCGGGTCTCTCACAGATCGACGTCCAGCCCGGACAATTCGTCCTCGCTGCGGAGCCGGTAGGAACCATGACTGGTTGGCCGCAACAGACCCCGCCCACGACAAGCAATGCCCCTGTCCTTTACGTTGAATTTCGCAAGGACGGGCGGCCCGTAGACCCTGGCCCATGGTGGGTGGCGGGGCAGCGAAAGGTGCAAGGATAATGCGCAAGACGGAATTCGCATTCTGGACGTTCCTGCTGATGACCGGCATTGCCGGTGCCACGACGCTGTTGAACGTCACGCGCACATATTCAGCGACCTCAGAGAACTCGGAGCTGTACCGACAGCTCGACTTGTTCGGCGACGTGCTTGAGCGCGTCCGTTCGGACTACGTCGAGAAGCCGGACGACACCATGCTGATCGAGTCTGCGATCAACGGCATGCTCTCCGCGCTCGACCCCCACTCGTCCTACCTCAGCCCCAAGAACTACCGCGACATGCAGGTGCAGACGCGCGGTGAGTTCGGCGGCCTCGGCATTGAGGTGACGATGGAGAACGGCATCGTGAAAGTGGTGTCGCCCATCGACGACACGCCCGCTTCCAAGGCCGGCCTGATGGCGAACGACCTCATCACGCATCTTGATGGCGAGCAGATTGTCGGGCTCACGCTGGAGCAGGCGGTCGAGAAGATGCGCGGCCCGGTCAACACGCCGATCACCCTCACGATCGTCCGCAAGGGAACGGAAGATCCGTTCGACGTGAAGGTGACGCGCGACATCATCCGGATCAACGCGGTGAAGGCGAAGGACGAGAAAGACGTCGCCTACATCAAGGTCACCACCTTCAACGAGCAGACCCACACCAACCTCGTCAAGGCGATCGAAGCCGCCAAGAAATCGATCGGCAAAGACCTCAAGGGCTACATCATCGACCTGCGCAACAATCCGGGCGGCCTGCTTGATCAGGCAATCGCCGTCTCGGACGATTTCCTCGAGCGCGGCGCCGTGGTGCTGACCAAAGGCCGCAACAACGAGGAGACGCAGCGTGCCCAGGCCCATCCGGGCGATCTGACCGACGGCAAGAAGATCGTCGTCCTGATCAACGGCGGCTCGGCCTCGGCTTCCGAGATCGTTGCCGGCGCCCTCCAGGACCACAAGCGGGCAACGGTCATCGGCACGCGCTCGTTCGGTAAGGGCTCCGTGCAGACCATCATCCCGCTGGGGGCCAACGGTGCCATCCGTCTGACGACGGCGCGCTACTACACGCCATCCAACCGCTCCATTCAGGCAAAGGGCATCGATCCTGACATCCTCGTCGAGCAGGAGCTCCCCGAAGACCTGAAGAAGAAGGCTGCAACGGTTGCGGAAAATGCCCGCGGCGAGGCAAGCCTGCGCGGTCACTTGCGCAACCCTGAGAACGGCGCCAGCGAAGACGGCAAGGAGGTCAAAGAGGTCTCCGGCTCGTCGGCTTACGTTCCCAAGGAGCCGGAGAAGGACACGCAGCTCCAGTACGCGCTGTCGTTCCTCCGCGGCACGGCCACCGACGGCAAGACCGCCGGCGCCAACCTGCCGCTGCCTCCTGCTCCCGAAGCCGATAAGAAGGCGAAGAACTGAGCCCCGCCTCGGCATCACCAACGCCGCACAGAAGCTAACGATGGGCGCCACGTGGCGCCCATCTTCGTTTCCACCGCCGTCTCACCCGGATCGTCCCCATGAACGCGCCCGCTCCCGGCTACCGCCCCTGCGTCGGCATCACGGTGATCAATCGAAGCGGCCTCGTCTGGGTCGGCCGCCGCGCCGATAGCCCCAGCGAGGAGGAAGGCCGCGGCGCCTGGTGGCAGATGCCTCAAGGTGGCATCGACCCCGGCGAAGCGCCAACCGACGCCGCCCTGCGCGAACTCTTCGAGGAAACAGGCATGCGCAGCGTCCGCATCCTCGGTGACACGCCCGGTTGGCTGCGCTATGACCTGCCCAACCACCTCATCGGCAAGGCCTGGGGCGGCCGCTACCGCGGCCAGGAACAGAAATGGTTCGCGGTCCGCTTCCTCGGCGAGGAGAGCGAGATCAATATCACCCCTGACGACGGCCATCAGGTCGAGTTCACTGAATGGCGTTGGGTACCGCTCGCCGACGTCCCCGCCCTCATCGTCCCCTTCAAGCGCGACGTGTATGTCAAAGTCGCCGAGGCATTTTCCGCCCACGCTCGGCCCGGCGAGTGACGCAAGTACAGGACTGCCGGAGGAATTTTCTCAATAACGACATAGAATAGCTGGATTTTTCGACCTATATTGGTCCATGATTCGTCATTAACAATTGACTATGAGGCCTTTCGCCGCTCAGCCATGCCCACACCCATCTTTCAAGCCACAAGCTTCACCGCACCGCTTCCCCTTCGCCCATGCGTCGGGGTCGTCCTGTTCAACGCTGAAGGTCTCGTTTGGGTTGGGAAGCATACGCCCCGCTGGGCCCGCCATCACCCCGATCACGACGACGGCGGCTATTGGCAACTCCCGCAGGGTGGCATCGAGCCGCGCGAGCCTTCGCGCGAAGCAGCCTTTCGTGAGCTTTGGGAAGAGACCGGCGTGCGCAACGCCTCGATGATCGGCGACATCCCCGGTTGGCTGACCTACGAGTTGCCGCAGCAGCTTCTGGGCGTAGCGCTCAAAGGCAAGTACGCCGGGCACCGGCTACGCTGGTACGCCATGCGCTTTGAGGGTGACGACACCGAAATCGATATCGGCCCTAAGGGCGCGATGAAGTCGGAGTTCGAAGCCTGGCAGTGGGTGCCGCTCGCGGACGTGCCGCACCTCGCCGTCGATTTCCGCCGACAGGTCTATGTGGAAGTTGCGCAGGAGTTCGCGCGATTTTCACGTGCTCACCTGACGCGCATCGCCGCGGAATAGCAGCCCGCTGTCCACGGTCCGCTCCGATCCCGCCCGGCATCTTGTACTCGGGCGCTCGCGTGACGAATGCAGGACGCGAAGCTTCGGTCCGCGCGCGTCGGAAGAAACTAGCTCTTCAGCTGCAAACGCTTCAGAACGTCGATCAGCGCTTCGGCGACCATGCGTGCATGGTCGTCCTGCGCCTCGGCAAGCTGCGTCTCGGCGAGCTTCAGCTCGCCGGCAAGGCGTTCGCCCTTAAGCTCATCGACCGGCACTGCTGTCTGTGCCAGCACGGTCAGCCGATCCGGATCGGCCTCGGCGATACCCTTCTTGACCAGGAGCTGCTGGCGACCATCCGGCATGGTCACGTCGAGAATGCCGGGCCGCAGCGTCGAGATAAACGGCGAGTGCCCGGAGAGCACCGCGAAGTCGCCCTCCGCGCCCGGGACGACGACTTGGCTCGCCTCACCCGAGAACACCAAACGCTCAGGCGTCACAAGCTCGAAATTGAATGTCGCTGCCATCGCTTAAGTCTTCCTGTCAGTCGTCGACGCCGTTGTCGCCGGTCTTGTCGCGCACATCTTCGACGCTCTGCACTTTCGTGCCGCAGAATGGGCAGAAGAACAGCGGATGGTCGACCATGCCGGGCTCTTCCTCTTCGAGGTCGATCAGCCCGACCGACATGTACAGCACGCCGTCGTCACCGACAGTGATCAGCGGCTCGAACTCCTCGCCGCTCATTGCATCTTTCAGCTCGGCGCAGCAATTGCCGAACTCCAACCCGCCAGCAGGGGCATCCGCCATGACAGTTCGTCCTCGTCGCAGGGCCCTAAGAGCCCGAGTTTCTCGATTAGGCGGCTTCAGCGAGCTTTTCGGCCTTCGCCTTGGCTTCCTCGATAGTGCCGACCATGTAGAACGCCTGCTCGGGCAGGTGGTCGTACTCACCGTCACACAGTCCTTTGAAGCCCTTGATCGTGTCAGCCAGCGAGACGAGCTTGCCGGGCGAGCCGGTGAACACCTCGGCGACGTGGAACGGCTGCGACAGGAAGCGCTCGATCTTGCGCGCGCGTGCCACCGTCAGCTTGTCGTCTTCCGAAAGCTCGTCCATGCCCAGAATGGCGATGATGTCCTGCAGACCCTTGTAGCGCTGCAGGATCGACTGCACGCGGCGTGCAACCTCGTAGTGCTCCTCGCCGACGATCGCCGGCGAAAGCATGCGCGAGGTAGAATCGAGCGGATCGACAGCCGGGTAAATGCCCTTCTCGGCAATGGCGCGTGACAGCACGGTCGTTGCGTCGAGATGCGCGAACGAAGTCGCCGGAGCGGGGTCGGTCAAGTCGTCGGCCGGCACGTAAATGGCCTGCACCGAGGTGATCGAGCCCTTGTTGGTCGTGGTGATGCGCTCCTGCAGGGCGCCCATGTCCGTGGCTAGCGTGGGCTGATAGCCAACCGCCGAAGGAATGCGGCCGAGAAGCGCCGAAACTTCCGAGCCCGCCTGCGTGAAGCGGAAGATGTTGTCGACGAAGAACAGCACGTCCTGGCCCTGGTCGCGGAAGTACTCAGCGACCGTGAGGCCGGAGAGCGCGACGCGGGCACGCGCGCCCGGCGGCTCGTTCATCTGCCCGTACACCAGCGCGCACTTGGAGCCGACGGTCGAGCCGTTGTTCTTCTTCGGGTCGAGGTTCACCTTCGACTCGATCATCTCGTGATAGAGGTCGTTACCCTCACGGGTGCGCTCGCCCACACCGGCGAACACCGAATAGCCACCGTGCGCCTTCGCGACGTTGTTGATCAGCTCCATGATCAGCACCGTCTTGCCGACGCCGGCACCGCCGAACAGGCCGATCTTGCCGCCCTTGGCGTATGGCGCGAGCAGGTCGACGACCTTGATGCCCGTCACGAGGATCTGCGCTTCCGTTGCCTGGTCCTGGAACGCAGGGGCCTGGGCGTGAATGGGGTACTGGGCAGCGCCGTTGATGGGGCCGGCCTCGTCCACCGGCTCACCGATGACGTTCATGATGCGGCCAAGCGTAGCCTCGCCAACCGGAACCATGATGGGCGTGCCGGTGTCGCGCACTTCCTGGCCGCGCACCAAACCTTCGGTCGAGTCCATGGCAATGGTGCGCACGGTGTTCTCGCCGAGATGCTGCGCAACCTCGAGCACGAGGCGCGAGCCCTGGTTCGTGGTCTCCAGCGCGTTGAGAATTGCCGGCAGGTCATCACCGAACTGCACGTCGACGACGGCACCCGTGACCTGGCGAATGCGACCAACTTTATTTGCCATCTTGCGTCTCCAACAGAATGGTTTAGGCGACCGACAGGGTCACGGGAATGTTCCCGCGCGTCGCCTTCGAATACGGGCAGATCTCGTGCGCCTCGTTGAGAAGCGCCTCGACTTTTTCCTTGTCCGCGCCGGGGACCGACAGCTTGATGTCAGCCTTTAGCGCAAAGCTCGTTGCGTCCTTGTCCAGCGTCACGGCGCAGGTAACCTTCGCCGCCTGACCGTCGAGACCATGCTTCTTGGCCAGCAGCAGCACGGCTTGGCCGAAGCACGACGACCACCCGAGCGCGAACAGCTGCTCAGGGTTGTGGCCCTCGCCCGACCCACCGAGATCCTTCGGCAGCGCCATTGCTAGTGCCAGCTTGGCATCCTCGAGCACGGCTCGGCCGTCCCGTCCGCCCTTCGTCGTCGCTGTGGTCGTATAGGCCATGGCGTCTGATCCTAGAGGGCCTCGGCGCCGGAGATGATCTCGATCAGTTCCTTGGTGATCATCGCCTGACGCGTACGGTTGTACTTCATGGTCAGCTTATCGATCATCTCGCCGGCGTTGCGCGTCGCCGAGTCCATGGCGCTCATCTGCGCGCCGTAGAACGATGCGACGTTCTCCAGCAAGCCGCGGAAGATCTGTGTCGAGATGTTGAGCGTAACGAGATCACCGAGGACTTCTTCCTCGCTCGGCTCGTACTGATGAATCGCCTCGGCCCCGCCCGACGACTGCGCTGCAGCCTCGGGAATCTTCGCCGGAATGAGCTGCAGCGCCACCGGCTGCTGCTTGATCACCGACTTGAACTCCGAGAAGTAGAGCGTCGCGATATCGAACTCGCCCGCCTCGAAGAGCTTCAACACCTTCTGGGCGATATCGTCCGCATTGGCGAATGCGATCTGGCGCACGGCGCGCAGGTCGACCCGATCGAGATAGTAGTCGCCAAACTCACGCTTCAGCGCCTCGCCGCCCTTACGGCCGACCATGATCATCTTCACGGTCTTGCCCTTGGAGAGCAGGCGTTGCGCATCCTGGCGCGCCAGCTTGGCGATGTTGGTATTGAAGCCCCCTGCGAGTCCGCGCTCGCCGGTCATGACGATCATCAGGTGCACCTGATCGCGTCCCGTGCCCGCCAGAAGTGGCGCCGAACCCTTGTCGGTCACGCGCGAGCCGAGGCTGGCGATCATGTGGTCCATGCGGTCGGCGTACGGGCGCGCAGCGGTGACGACCTCCTGGGCGCGACGCAGCTTCGCCGCGGCGACCATCTGCATCGCCTTGGTGATCTTGCGCGTCGCCTTCACCGAGGTGATGCGATTTCTGAGATCTTTTAAGCTCGGCATCGGGCCGCGCCTTCCTCTTTGTCTCGCTGTCGTCCTCGGGCCAGTCCCGAGGACCCAGATCTCCGCTTGCGCAGGAGCGTTTGGGTGGATGGGCGGTCAGGCTCTCGGCCCGGCCACACCATCCGTAGCAATTAGGCCGTGAAGCCCTTGGCGAACTTGTCGAGGAAGGCCACGAGCTTCTTCTCGTTGTCGGCAGACAGGGCCTTCTCGGTGCGGATCGCATCGAGAATGTCGGCGCCGTCGGTGCGCAGCAGGCGAAGCAGGTCCTGCTCGAACTTGTTGACCGCCGCCACCGGGATGGCATCGAGATAGCCGCGCGTACCGGCGAAGATCACGCACACCTGCTCTTCCATCTTCAGCGGCGAGAACTGCGGCTGCTTCAGGAGCTCGGTGAGGCGGGCGCCGCGCGCGAGCATCTTCTGCGTCGCGGCATCGAGGTCGGAGCCGAACTGAGCGAAGGCGGCCATTTCGCGATACTGCGCCAGTTCGCCTTTGATCTTGCCGGCAACCTGCTTCATCGCCTTGGTCTGTGCGGCCGAGCCGACGCGCGACACCGACAGACCGACGTTAACGGCCGGACGGATGCCCTGATAGAAGAGGTCCGTCTCAAGAAAGATCTGACCGTCGGTGATCGAAATGACGTTCGTCGGAATGTAGGCCGACACGTCGTTGGCCTGCGTCTCGATGACGGGCAGCGCGGTGAGCGAGCCGGCGCCATGCTCGTCGTTGAGCTTGGCGGCGCGTTCCAGCAGACGTGAGTGAAGATAGAAAACGTCGCCCGGGTAGGCTTCGCGGCCCGGCGGGCGGCGCAGCAGCAGCGACATCTGACGGTAGGCGACGGCCTGCTTGGAGAGGTCGTCATAGGCGATCACGGCGTGCATGCCGTTGTCGCGGAAGTACTCGCCCATGGTGCAGCCGGTGAACGGAGCCAGGTACTGCATCGGAGCCGGCTCCGAAGCGGTCGCAGCGACAACGATCGAGTACGCGAGCGCGCCGTGCTCTTCGAGAACCTTGACGAACTGGGCGACGGTCGAACGCTTCTGGCCGACGGCGACGTACACGCAATAAAGCTTGTCCGCCTCGCTCTTTGCCTGGGCGTTGATCGCCTTCTGATTGAGGATCGTGTCGAGAATGATCGCCGTCTTGCCGGTCTGGCGGTCACCAATGATCAGCTCGCGCTGGCCGCGACCGACCGGGATGAGCGCGTCCACGGCCTTCAGACCGGTAGCCATCGGCTCGTGCACCGACTTACGCGGCAGAATGCCTGGCGCCTTCACGTCGACGCGCTTCTTCTCGTCGAACTGGATCGGTCCCTTGCCGTCGATCGGGTTGCCGAGAGCATCGACGACGCGGCCCAGCAGGCCCTTGCCGACCGGAACCTCGACGATGGCGCCCGTACGCTTGACGGTGTCGCCTTCCTTGATGCCGCGGTCGTCGCCGAAAATAACGATACCGACGTTATCGGGCTCGAGGTTGAGCGCCATGCCGCGAATGCCGCCCGGAAACTCCACCATCTCGCCGGCCTGGACGCTATCGAGGCCGTAAACGCGCGCGATGCCGTCGCCAACCGACAGCACCTGGCCGATTTCGGAAACCTCGGCTTCCTTGCCGAAATTCTTGATCTGGTCCTTGAGGATCGAGGAGATCTCTGCGGCCCGGATGTCCATACTTGCCTCTTCCCTTACAGCGCTTCTTGCCTCGTGCTGGGCGTGTTCAACACCCGGCCGACCACTCGCAAAAACGGCCGCAGACTTGCTGCAGCCGGTCCTTCCGATCAGCCGGTTCCCTTCAGCACGACTTTGAGGTTCATGAGCTTCGTCCGCAGCGATGAATCGAACATGCGGCTGCCGACCCTGACCACCAGGCCGCCAAGCAGCGAGGGGTCGACTTTGGCCGTGATCCGCACATCCTTGCCGAAGGACGACTTCAACTGGTCTTTGAGTGCGCCAAGCTGCTCGTCGTCGAGCGGCTGGGCCGACTGCACTTCGGCGGACAGCTCTCCGCGATGCTGCGCGAGCTGCTGCCGGAAGTTCTTGATCATGTCTTCGGCGGCGAACAGGCGGCGATTGCGCGCCACGACCCGCAGGAAGTTGCTCGTCGTCGCGCCGACGGAAGCCCAGTCCATGACCGCCTTCAGGGCGCGATCTTGATCTTGAGCCGCGAAAGCGGGGCTTTGCACCAGCCGCTTCAGGTCATCGCTCGCATCCAGCATCGCCTGGAATTTTCCCAGGTCCTGGTCGACGCTATCGAGCTCGTTCTGCTCATGCGCCAAATCGAACAGCGCCGAGGCGTAACGCCCCGCCACCCCCGACGTCATCTGATGTTCCGTTGCCACGTCAAATGTTCTCGCCGGCAGACATGACGGGGGTATCGGGCCGGTTCGGCTCGCCCACACCCTCCCCCGCTTTGAGGAAATTCGCTTGCACAAAAAGGGCCGCCCCAGGTTCCCGACCCGGTGCCCTCTCCAAGTGCGCGGGTTCTCTAACATGCACCGCGCGGGCCTTCAACGGGGGATAGGCGCCCGAATGCCGCATCGGCCAGGGCCCAAACAGCAAATTTCTACATGAACGACAGCTGCAAGCCTCCTCAGAGCCGGTTCAGCCCCAAAA
>JBAZYB010000022.1:0-29569 GCA_041659545.1 Hyphomicrobium sp. | reverse complement strand
AATAGTGGGGCAGGGCGCCGAAGCTGGCTTGCGTGGTCACGTGGTCGATCCTCGCTCGTTCTCGATGCGAGGAAGTGTAACAATATTACATGAAGTCGCAAGCCGGCGAACTCTCGTCGCCGTGAATCACAATTTCGCGCAGCGTGGCTTGTTGCGCCCCGCGTCTTAGCGGAACCGCGTCAGCGAAAATGCCGAATAGCTTTGCGGCGTCGGGAGTTTGTCCGTGCTGCCCATGGCATCGGTCAACGCTTCGCCAATGTTGGTTTCAGGTTCGGCCTTCTTCACTGCGATGACGATGAAGGGCCGTTGCCAACTCGTCCCGCCCGTCTCGCAGTTGGCGCAAGGCTCGCGGTATTGGCCAAGGTTCAGCGTGTAGATGGCGACATCCGCCGCGACCGCGCCGGAGATGAGGGTTGCCGCCTGCTTCGCTCGCCGTTCTGCACGGGCCACCTCATCGGCGGCATTCCCCTCCTGCGAGGCCGTGCCGACGGTGATCACCTCCTTGGCGTCGGAGAGAGCACTGCGCACCTCATCGTCGAGCACGGCGGCAGTAATCTCGGAACGTGGAATGACCGTGCCGTCCTTCTCCAGGTCCTCGGCGCTACCGCGCACCCACATGAAGCTCTTGTGCAAGACAACGACGTCGAACGCCGCCCGTCGGCCCGCCTTGTCTTTCCCCTCGATGGCGAACACGGTCGAGGTCCGCGTTTGGCGCACCTCCGGCTCCACGTTGGGTTTGATCGCTGCCGTCTCGACCTTCATCGGCTCGATTACGTTGCGGCGTATCTCGATAGCGCCGTACGTGCCGGCAGCTCCCGTAGAGGCGACGAGCATTGCGACACCAGCATTGGACTTGAAGAGCCCGAGGAACCAGGAGATGCGGTCCCACCAGCCGGCGCCCTTGTCGTACATGCGATAGCCACGCCGTAACAGGCCAAGCACGTTACGGCGCGGCTTCTCTTCTTCCCGAACATAGAGGGGCGCGGCAGATGCAGAGGCTTCCGGCGCCGCGCAAGCGAGCCACGCTACGACGAAGCCAATAGCGAATGCGCCGGCGGCATACCAGGCAATGTCAGCGATCAATTCGTTCATAGTGCTTTTCCTGCTGGCATGGAGTCCCTGGCGCCCCCGGCCTCACCGTCCACCTCGGTTCGGTTTGCTACTCGTGTCAGAAGTTGACGTGCTGGATGACGTAGCCGGCGCCGAAGGCGATGAGACCGGCAATGACGATCTGCGGCAGCACCGAAACGAATGTGCTGAGCAACGCGACGAACGCCTGGAACAGCGACACGACGCCCGACCAGAGAACAATCGCAGCCCGATAGAGGATGTAGGCGATTGCCACCAGCGCCACGATCAGAACGACAATTTTCCAGATCGGCAATGCCTGCCAGTCGGACGAGAAGACAGAGACGATCTGGCCGAATGACCATGTCCAGATCAGCTGTAAAAACTTGAAGATCGCAGCAATGCCCTGCTGCAGAAATTGCACAATGGAATTGATGATGCCGTTCACCTGCCCCTCCCCAATCGATGCGATGCCGCCCTGCGGGTATCGCCCCCCGGCGACGTGCGCCCACACTGCGCCGAGCCAGTTGCCTGCGCAAGCGCGGGTTGCAGCCTCGGCTTAGGTCTTCAGCCTGTACCCCGTGGCGAAGATGCGCCAGATAACTCCAAGGCAGACAAGCAGAAATACGAAAGTCATGGCGACGCTCACGACGATGTTGACGTCGGAGATCCCGTAAAAGCTCCAGCGGAAGCCGCTCACCAGATAGACGACAGGATTGAACAGCGTCACCTTTTGCCAGAACGGCGGCAGCATGTTGATCGAGTAGAAGGTGCCGCCAAGGAACGTCAGCGGGGTGATGACGAGTAGCGGAATGATCTGCAGCTTCTCGAACCCGTCGGCCCACACGCCGATGATGAAGCCGAGCAGCGAGAATGTCAGCGCCGTCAGCACCAGAAACGACAGCATCCAGAACGGATGCGCGATATGCAGGTCGACGAACAGCGCCGCCGTGCCGAGGATGATGAGGCCGAGCGCGATGGATTTGGTCGCTGCCGCTCCGACATAGCCAAGGACGATTTCGAACGGCGACACCGGCGCCGACAGAAGCTCGTAGATGGTGCCGGTAAAGCGCGGGAAGTAGATACCGAACGAGGCATTGGAAATGCTCTGCGTCAGCAGCTGCAGCATGATCAGCCCTGGAACGATGAACGCCCCATAGCTGACGCCGTCGACATGTTCGATGCGCGAGCCGATCGCGGCTCCGAACACGATGAAATAGAGCGACGTCGATAGCACCGGCGAGATGATGCTCTGCATCAGCGTGCGCATGGCGCGCGACACTTCGAAGACGTAGATGGCGCGGACCGCGTGCAGGTTCATTTCTTGCTCCTGACGAGATCGACGAAAATATCTTCCAGCGACGATTGCGTCGTATCGAGATCGGCAAAGCCGACGCCGGCCGAGCGCATATCGTTGAGCAGGGCGGTGATGCCCGTGCGTCCGGCGCGCGTATCGTAGGTGTACGTCATGACCCGGCCGTCAGCCGACAGCTCCAGTGCATGTTCGGCGAGGGCCGGCGGGATTTCGGTGAGCGCTTCGTTCAAGTGCAGCACAAGCTGCTTGCGGCCGAGCTTGCGCATCAGCTCGGCTTTGTTTTCGACGAGGATGAGTTCGCCCTTGGCGATGACGCCGACGCGGTCGGCCATCTCCTCGGCTTCTTCGATGTAATGCGTGGTTAGGATGATCGTCACGCCGGTATCGCGCAGGTCGCGCACCACCTGCCACATATCTTGGCGCAGTTCGACATCGACGCCGGCCGTCGGCTCGTCGAGGAAGAGTATGCTCGGCTCGTGCGACAGCGCCTTGGCGATGAGCAGGCGTCGCTTCATGCCGCCCGACAGCTCCATGATGCGACTGTCTTTCTTGTCCCAAAGCGACAGCGCCTTGAGGATCTTCTCGATGTAAGCCGGATTGGGCGGCTTCCCGAACAGCCCGCGGCTGAAGGAGACGGCGTTGAACACGGTCTCGAAGTGGTCCGTCGTCAGTTCCTGCGGCACGAGCCCGATCATGGAGCGAACGCGGCGATAGTCGCGCGTGATATCGCCACCGTCGACGGTGACGCTCCCGGTTGTGGGATTGACCAGCCCGCAGACGATGGAGATGAGCGTTGTCTTGCCGGCCCCATTCGGGCCGAGGAGGGCGAATATCTCCCCGCGGCGAATATCGAGATCGATGGTCTTGAGCGCCTGGAAGCCGCTCGCGTAGGTCTTCGACAGATCTTTGATCGATATGATGGCGGTCATGGCGGGGGAATAAGCAATCCCACGCCCAGCTTCAAGTCGGCCGATACATCATTCCTTGTCACCGCGACCGGCGAGCCACTTCTTCAGGTTGTCGGCAAGCGCGCTGGCTCGCTTCGACTGCCGCTCGCCCGCGGGATGCGGGTTTCGTTGCGGGCGCTCGGCCTTCTTGGAGGCAGGCGCGGGTTCCTCGGCCACCTCGTCCTCATCCCGCGTTTTCAGGGCGACCTGCGACAGAAAGCGCGCGCCATCGCCCTTGGCGAGATAAGGCGCGGCATCGGCGATGGCATCGAGTAGCGGATCGAGCCAAGCGTACTCGGCCTTGCCGAAGTCGCGCAGCACGTAGTACGCGACCGCATCCTTGCTGCCAGGATGCCCGACGCCGATGCGCACGCGCCCGTAGTCGTTGCCCATGTGCGCTGAGATCGAACGCAGGCCGTTATGGCCGGCATTGCCGCCGCCCGCCTTCACCTTCAGCTTCGAGGGCGCAAGGTCGATCTCGTCGTGAAACACGAAGATGTCTTCGACGGGGATCTTGAGGAAGCGCGCTGCTTCGCCGACGGAGCGCCCGCTCTCGTTCATGTAGGTCATCGGCTTGAGCAGAACGACGCGCTCGCCCCCGATATTGCCTTCGGCTGTCTCACCCTGGAAGCGTTTGCGCCACGGTCCCAGACCATGCGCCTCGGCAATCCGGTCGAGGGCCATGAAGCCCACGTTGTGCCGATGCCGGGCATATTCACCACCCGGGTTTCCCAGTCCGACGAACAGCTTCATGTACAAGCTCCCGCGGAGAGAGAAGTGGGCAGGCGCAGCCCTAAGCCACGCCTGCCGTCACATAATATTACTTCTTCTTCGCTGCCGGAGCAGCGGCCTTCCCAGCCGGGGCAGCAGCGCCCTTGGCGGGAGCGGCCCCACCCTTGGCAGGAGCGGCACCACCCTTGGCGGCAGCAGCACCGGCCTTGGCAGCGTCACCACCCGCTGCAGCAGCGCCTTCAGCGGCGCCGGAGGCTGCAGCTGCGGATTCGTCTTCCTTCACGGCGCCGGCAACGGTGGCGATGGTGAAGTCGCGATCCTTGATGGTGAGTTCGGCATCCTTGGGAAGACCAATCGACGAGACGTGAATCGAACGGCCGATTTCCAGGCCCGTCAGATCAATCTCGAAGTATGCCGGAATGTGATCCCACGGGCAGATAACCTCGACCCCGTGACGAACGACGTTGAGAACACCACCGCGCTTGAGGCCCGGAGATTGCGTCTCGTTGACGAAGCGGACCGGAACTTCAACCCGAATACGGCCGTCGCTGCCAATGCGCAGGAAGTCGACATGAACAGGCAGATCCTTGATGGGGTCCACCTGCAGGTCACGCGGAATAACGCGCGAGGTCTTGCCTTCGACGTCGATGTCGAGGACGGTCGATGTGAAATGACCCTTGAGGACCTGCTTCCACAGATCGTTGTAATCAAGGGCAATAGCGTCGGGGGCTTTGCCGTCACCATAGATGATGGCTGGTACTTTTCCTTCACGACGAGCTTGGCGTGCGGCCCCCTTGCCGACACGCTGGCGCGCCGTGGCTTTCAACTCGATCGGTTGCAGAGCCATGGCAGTTCTCCAAAAGAATCAGGGCCTTGCGGCCCAATAATCGGCGCGGCCTCCAAGGGTGCCGGGCGCCGTCTCACGCTATCTTGCTTGAGATGGCGCGGTTTATAGCCGCCACGCGGTGGATTGGCAATTACGCGTGAAGGCTGCGGACGGGGCCCGTTCATTGGCAGATCCTGCCCGGCCTGC
This sequence comes from Hyphomicrobium sp., assembly GCA_041659545.1. Taxonomy (GTDB): domain Bacteria; phylum Pseudomonadota; class Alphaproteobacteria; order Rhizobiales; family Hyphomicrobiaceae; genus Hyphomicrobium_A. The sequence continues at coordinate 24,474 of JBAZYB010000022.1, read as the reverse complement.
GAAATCGTTGCCCTGCTGGCCCCCAAATGCGACGCCCCCACCCCGGGATGACGCCGATTCTCCCCAGAGTGGGGCACCGGTCGGCTTGCCTCGCCCGGTCGCACCCGAGGTCTGGAGCCATATCTGGGGCTGCCGCGCGCATCGCCGTGCTGTCGGATACGCTCGAAATTCCCTAAGGTTATGCTATCGGATACGAGCGACTGCCCCCAATGCCGGACGGATGCATGAACCGTAAAGTGAGCAAACGCCGCGCCGCCCCAGAGCAAGACAAGATGATCGTCGAGGCTCTGCGCGTCGTCGGGCGCCCAGTCAGTGCTTACGAGCTGATCGAGGAACTGCGCGACAAGGCGAGCTTGGCCCCGCAAACGGTGTACCGCTCCCTCGACCGCCTGATCGCGGACGGGCAGGCCCATCGGCTCGAATCCATCAATGCCTTCGTCGCCTGTCGGCATCCGAGCCACGAGAGCGTGGCCGCATTCGCCATCTGCGATGACTGCGGAACGGTCACCGAGTTCGACGAACCAAGTGCCGTCGAGCGGCTCGCAACGTGGGCGCGCGAATCAAAGTTCGCGGTCGACCGAATGACTTTGGAGCTGCGAGGCCGGTGCCAAGACTGCAGGGCACGCGTTTCTCGCTGAGCGACGCCAAGGTGACGAGGTGCCCGCCCGTCCGCGCAAAAGGGCGAGCGACCGCCTAATAGAAGAGGCTGGAGACGCTTTCCTCGCGCGCCGTGCGCAGGATCGCTTCGCCGATCAGCGGCGCAATCGAAAGGACGCGGATGTTCTTGGCCGCGAGAACGGCAGCGGTCGGTTGGATCGAGTCGGTGATGACCAGCGATTTCAGCTTCGATGCCTGAATGCGGCTGACGGCACCGCCGGACAGCACGCCATGGGTGATATAGGCCATCACTTCCACGGCGCCGTGCTTTAACAGAGCCTCGGCTGCGTTCACCAGCGTGCCACCTGAATCGACGATGTCGTCGATGAGAATGCAGCGCATGCCCTTTACGTCGCCAATGACGTGCATGACTTCCGATTCACCCGGTCGATCGCGACGCTTGTCGCAGATGGCGATGGGCGCTTCGATGCGCTTGGCGAGCGCGCGGGCGCGCACCACACCGCCGACGTCGGGCGAGACGACCATGAGGTTGTTGCCCCTGTAGTGCTCCTGGATGTCGCGAACCATGACCGGAGCGGCAAACAAGTTGTCGGTCGGGATGTCGAAAAAGCCCTGGATCTGTCCTGCGTGCAGATCGAGCGTCATGACGCGGTCGGCGCCGGCACGCTCGATGAGATTGGCAACGAGCTTGGCGGTGATGGGCGTACGCGGGCCCGGCTTTCGATCCTGGCGGGCATAGCCGTAGTAGGGGATGACGGCGGTAATGCGAGCTGCCGAGGCGCGTTTCAGCGCGTCGATCAGGATCAGCAACTCCATCAGGTTGTCGTTCGCCGGGAATGAGTTCGACTGCATCACGAAGACGTCCTGACCTCGGACGTTCTCCTGGATCTCGACGAAAATTTCCATGTCTGCGAAGCGCTTCACCTGACCTTTGGTCAGGGGCAGCTTCAGATGTGCGCTGATCGCTTCGGCAAGCGGTCGATTGGAGTTGCCAGCAACGATCTTCATCGTGGGGGTAGCCCGTCCCTCAGGGCGGGGATCGAAGGGCATGTACGCCTCCACAGCCGCTCGCCGGGCGCTTCTAGCAAGAGGGCCCGCGCCTGTAAACGGCGGGGCCCCCTAATAACGTCACAATACTGCCACTGCGGCACTGGGTCAGTTCGAACTCGTCTTCTGGGTCGGCTGCGGCAAGAGCTTAACAATGCCTTGTGCTGCGGCTGCTGCCGCGGCGTCCGCCGTCTTGCCCCATGAGCCGTCCAGCGAGCCCTGCGGCACTTCGTTCTTCTGCGAAACCGTGCCGAGTTTCTTTCCGCTCGGGTCCGTCACGCTCCAATCGATGGTGATTGGCTGCTTGCCGTCCTTGCCGGTACCCATCGCCACCTTGCCCTCTACGAGGTAGGTGTCGGTGGTTCTGGCTTCGGTGAGCGACACGCCGCTACGGGTCAGCTCACGCTGGAGTGCCGCGCGCAGCGAATTGCTGCCATCGCCGGGGGCACCGACGACAGTTGGCACCAGTGCCTTGACTGGACCGCTGTGACCGATGCTTCCGGTAACCGTCGACGAGCGCGGCGCTGAATACGGCGCCGCTGAGGTGGCGGCCGCGGTCTGCACCATCCCACCGGACGGCCCGCCAGCGACAGCGACACCAGCACCCGGCATCCAGCCGGTGACCGAGGTTACCGTCTTTGCAGCGATCGACTGCACGACGGTGGGTGTCACCGCTGCCCAGGGATCTTTGCTCTTGCCCGATGCTGCGGTCTCCTCGCCGCTTACGCGGTGGACACCTTTGCCGCTCGAGTCGGTGACATCCCAGATGTAGGAGATCTTCGACTTGTTGCCCTTCTTCTCGAGCGACGAGACGACATAGCCGCGCAACGTGTACTCGGCCCTCTCGTCAGGTGCTCTGGCAACGCGGATGTTTTGTCGCTCTAGATCGGCGATGAGCTGATTGCGCAGATCGCCAGAAACGCCTTCCGGCGGTCCGATGACCGGTGCGATCGCGAACTGCGCGCCGCGTGGTGCTGTCATTGGCGGTGGACTGGCCACCGACGCTGTCGGAGCATCATTGCCCGACGAGCTGAACAGCGATGTGACCGAGTTGGCGGTTTCACAACCCGCCAATCCGATGGTCATCAAGCCTGCGATTACTGCGAATGCCATTGGCTTTGATTTGTGCCAAGCCGCAGCAGCATCAAAGGTCGTCACGGCGACGCTCCCCCATTGAGTACCCGCTGTTTCTTCCGGCGGCCGGCGTACAAACCCTGCGGCCTTACTCTCCCTAATGACCGGTACCTCTCTAAGAATCGTCTAACCAGTCATCTTGGCCGCGTCCAGATCGAATCCGAGCGTCCCGGCATCCTAGTGCAATTCACCGAACAAATTGCAGGACGCCATTGTGGATTATGCAATTAGGCCACGACAATGGCGGAGATTTGGCGGCCGTAATCGCCCTCTGACCGGTGCTGCGAGCGGCGAAAGCTGAAGAATTCCGATTCGTTCGCGTACGTGCACGGCGATTGCCTCTCAACCTCGGCGATTCCGCTCTCCCTCAGACGCATCTCGACAAACGCGGGCAAGTCGAAATGCGCTCTCTCAGCGGGATTATTACGCGACAGAAACTTTACGTTGTTCGCGCAACTTTTGAGCAGTGCCTCTTCGAAGTCTGGACCAACTTCATATGAAACTTGGTTAATGGCCGGCCCAATTGCCGCGACAATGCTATTTCGCCGCGCCCCCAGTTTTTCCATTTCCGCCACAGTTGCCTCCAGGACGCCGCCCACGGCGCCGCGCCAGCCCGCATGGGCCGCACCAACGACGCCTGCCTCGGCATCCGCGAACAGCACCGGCGCGCAGTCGGCCGTGAGCACGCCGATCACCAAGCCTGGCGTGCGGGTGACGATGCCATCTGCTTTGGGACGCGCGTCGCTGGGAATCGGTGCGTCGACGGCAACCGCCGTACCGCTATGGATCTGATAGAGCGTGGCGACATCGGGATGCTCGGCCCCGAGGTGGCGGGCAATGCGTGCACGATTTTCGGCGATGTTGGCCGGAGAATCCGATGAGCCCGGACCGCAATTGAGCCCGGCGTATATGCCTTCCGACACACCGCCTGGGCGAGTGAAGAACCCATGGCGGATGCGCGGTGATCGGGCGAGCGAAGCAGCTTGGATGGGTTGCAGCATGTGCGAGACCTAAGATGCGCTGTGCTGACTGTCCACAGCCGCCAATGCTGGTAGCGGAGCGAGGTCAACGCTTCGTATGCCGATGACCTGAAAACGACTGCCCATGCCGGTTGGACCCATGAGCCGGGCGAGCCCGACCTCGATTGCAGCCGCTTGGCCAGGGTTGGCAGCCATCAGCCGCGAGGCGCGCTCGACGGCGCCGAGGCGCCCCAGAAACTCGCCTTGCGGTACCGGCCCGTCGCAATGGAAGCCGCAAGCGCGCATGACGGCATCGAAGGCAGCGAAGTCGACCTGCACGGTAAGATCCGCTTCGCCTGGGTTCTCCAACGGGTCGGCATAGCGGTGGGCGGCCACCGCCTGCAGGGTGTCGCCGAGGCCCGACACCTGATGCCCATAGTCGATGAAAAGACCGGCGACGGGCTGGCCCGCACTGGCGAGCTGGCGAGCAAGGTCGGCGAAGGCGCGCTGGCGCGTCTCGAAGATGTCTCCGTCCGCGGGGGCAGACACTGATTGAGGCAATCTGGCATCGGTCAGGACCGGACCATCGACGAAGACCAGCCGGTTACTGGCGTCGAGCCCGACGCAGCGAACGCACCAGGCACCCTGCCTGAAGACCAACTGCTCGGCCGGCAGCACGTCGAGGAATTCGTTGGCGATGAGGATGACAGGGCCGTCGCCAGGGACGATGGCAGGCGCCCACGTCACGGGAACTTGCTCCCCGTCCAGAGTTTGGCGCTGTGCCTCCTCCAGCGTGGCATTGCTTTCGACGAGTTCGACACTGAGCGCAGCGATGAACGCAGGCACCAGACGCGCTGCTCGCAGTGCGTCCCGCATCAGGGTGCCGCGGCCAGGTCCCAACTCGACCAGACGCACCTTCGGCGGCCCGCCCATCTGTTGCCAGACGACGGCGCACCACAGGCCAATGAGTTCGCCGAATACCTGACTGATCTCAGGTGCGGTTACGAAGTCGCCCTCAGCGCCGATGGCGGCCTTCCTGCGGTAGTAGCCAAAGTCTGCGTCCTGCAGGCATGCCGCGACGAAGTCGGCGACGCTGATGGGGCCCGCGCGCGCGATACGCTCCGCGAGCTTGAGCGCCAGTGGCGTAGCGTGGCTCGGTGCAGCGCCGTTCATTTCTTTTCGCGCGTCAGCGCATAGCGAACGACAAAAACGCCGAGCAGCAGCATCGGGATCGAGTAGGCGATGCCCGCAGTAAGCGGTCCGATATTGAATGCGTGCGCAAAGTGCGGCTCGCGGAACAACTCACCTGTCGAACGCGCGAGTGCGTAGCCAATCAGGAAGGCGCCGCTGATGAGACCGGGATGCTTCAACGCGCCGAAGTGGTGGGTGAGCAGGCGCAAGACAAGGAATAGGACGAGCCCCTCGAGCGCGGCCTCATAGAGCTGGCTTGGATGGCGCGGCGTCGGCTCGACCGCTGGATAATGCAGAGCAGCTTCCGGAAACACCATGCCCCAGGGCATCGTCGTGGGGCGACCGAACAGCTCGCCGTTGATGAAGTTGGCGATGCGGCCGAAGAACAATCCAATCGGCACCGCCGCGGCGCAGAGATCTGCCGCGCTCCAGCCATTGACGTTATTGGCCCGCGCGAATGCCCAGATGGCGATGGCACAACCAACCAGCGCCCCATGGAACGCCATGCCGCCTTTCCACACCGCGATGATGTCCTGCGGGTTGGCGAGGTAGTAGCTCGGTTCGTAGAAAATAACGAAACCCAGACGCCCGCCGAGCACGACGCCTGCCGTGATGTAAAGCAGCAGGTCATCGACCTTGGCTGGCGTAAATGGGGGCGTAACGTTGGCCCACAGGTGCGGCTCGCTGAGCAACCGGCGGATGTAGAGCCATCCCAGCAAGAGCCCGGCAAGATAGGCGAGCCCATACCACTTGATGGCGACCGGGCCGAGTTGGAGCGCGACCGGGTCGATGTTGGGGAACGGGATAGCCCACAGGGTGGTCAGCAGGTTCATGGGATCAATCGGCCGATGACGGCGGCCACTCCTATGGGGTCAGTTCACCCTCGATCAGGGCGCCGCACGATTTCGGCGCCGAGGGCGTCTGTCAAGGGTCGGCAGAGTCTTGAACCGACCATGTGACGCGCTCATAGTTCGGTCCTTCGCCATCCCTGATGCTAAGCAACTCATGGAGAATAGCCCGTGACCCAGACCAACAACCGCTTCCTCGATGAGTTTGCCAAGCTGATGACAGATGCGGCCGGCGCGGCGGATGGCCTCAGAAAAGAGGCTGAGCAAGTGTTCAAGTCGCAGGGTGAGCGTTTCCTCAGCGAGATGGATGTGGTGCGCCGCGAGGAGTTCGAAGCGGTCAAGGCGATGGCCGAGAAGGCCCGCGCCGAGAACGAGAAGCTTGAGGCCCGCATCGCGGCGCTAGAGGCACAGATTGCGCGCGGAAGTACTGTTTGAACCGAAATCGGATCGCTCTCCAGCACTTTGACCGTGGACAATGCCGGCCCGAACTTGCGACTCGGACCTGCCTCTGTTTTCGTCCCGCTGGTTGATTGAGCACGTCGCTCTGTGATGTCGCGTAGCTTTGTAAACACGACAAGAATCACAACGCGAGACCATAGAGGGATCCTCGAAGCATGTCGGCTGAACACGTTGGCTACGGCCGGGTGACGAACCCCATAGATCTCATCGAGCGGCTGGCCGCGGCGCACGACTGGTCATGCGACCGGACCAACGACGACGAGTTGACCCTGGTCATCGCCGGCACCTGGACCGACTATCACGTTTCCCTCAACTGGCGTGACGACCTCGAGGCGCTGCACCTTGCCTGCGCGTTCGACTTCCGCGTACCCGAGAACCGCCTCAACGAAATGTACAAGCTCGTGGCGCAGATCAACGAGCAGCTCTGGCTGGGCCATTTCGACCTCTGGACGCAGGAAGGCTTGGTCATGTTCCGCCATGCCCTCCTGCTCAACGGCTCGGTGGCGACGGCCAGCCAGTGTGAAGCCATGCTGCAGGCCGCTCTCGAAGGCTGCGAACGCTATTATCAGGCCTTCCAGTTCGTTGTCTGGGCGGGTAAGCAAAGCCGCGAGGCGCTCGTTTCGACGATGTTCGAGACCGAGGGCCAAGCCTAACCCAGGGCGCCACGCGCCCGTCGATGTGCGGGCGTGCCCATGACTTTCACGCTGCAAGGACCGCTGCTGCTGGCAGGAGCGGGAAAGATGGGGGGAGCGATCCTTGAGGGATTGCTCGCCCGTGGCTTAGATGCGCGGCAGGTGATCGTGCAGGAGCCCTCGCCGGCGCCGGCGGTAGCTGACTTTCTCGCAGACCATGCGATCGACATTATTCCTTACATCGACGCACTCACGGCGCCGCCCGTGGTCATGCTCATTGCCGTCAAGCCGCAAGTCATCGACGAGGTCATGCCTGGTCTGGCCAAGCTTGCCGGACCACAGACGCTCGTCGTCTCGATCGCTGCCGGCCGCCCACTGGCTGCATTCGAGAAATATCTGCCCCAGGGCGCCATCGTGCGCGCCATGCCCAATACACCGGCCGCCATTCAGCGCGGCATGACCGTCGCGGTTGCAAATGCGGCCGTTACGCCGGTTCAGCGCGCGCTCGCGGACGATCTTTTATCGTCTGTCGGTGAGGTGCTGTGGGTTGAAGATGAGGCCCAGCTCGATCCAGTGACGGCCGTGTCAGGTTCAGGACCTGCCTATGTCTTTCTGCTCGCCGAGTGTCTCGCCGAGGCCGGCTGCGCCGCTGGCCTCGATGCGGCGCTTGCGGAGCGCCTCGCGAGAGCCACCATCGTCGGATCGGCAGCGCTCCTGAGTGCGTCAGATCTCCCACCCGACCAGCTACGCCGCAACGTGACCTCACCCGGCGGCACAACCGCTGCGGCGCTAGAGATTTTGGGCGGCGAAGACGGTTTGCAGAAGCTGATGACGGCTGCCGTGGCGGCAGCAACGAAACGCGGCCGCGAATTGGCGAAGTAAGCAGAACTCGCCGTCGCGGCCGCGTCTCATGTAGTGCCTAGGCGGGCGTTAGCCCCGGCGGGCCCAGGCATTCGGTGGTCGCAAACGCCGACGGCCAGAAACCAAGGAGGACAGGCTCTTAGCCGATTGCGCGTGAGGCGTTCCGCATCCCACTCGTGAGGGCAGTTATGATATACTGTTACATCAGTGGCAAGTTCCACAACGCCGCATCACGCAATCGTGTGCGACCGGGAAAGTTTCCCTTTGTTTAGCGGCGGTTATGCCCGAATGCAGCATCGTTGCGGCAGGCGTGCCGAGGGCTCAAACGCCCTCCACCCCAGCACATGCAGTAGAGCAAAGTGGCGATGCCTTGGATCGGCCGCCTGTTAGCTTACCTCTTCTAGATGTCAATGCGGGAGCCACGCCCATGCTGGATCAACTCACCACCCGCGGACGGCTCGTCGCCGCCGCCATGAAGCTCGCGGCCGAGTGCCCCTGGCGCGAAGTGACCCTGGTGCAGGTGGCCGAATCCGCAGGCGTCAGCCTCGTGGATGTGCGCCGCGACTTCGCCAACAAGGGACAAATCCTTGCAGCATTTGTGCGCCTAGTGGATGACGCGGTGCTAGCGCGCGCCCCGCGGCGTTCTGGAGGCCAGCCACCAAGAGACGCCTTATTCGAGGTCGTCATGAGCCGCTTCGATGTACTCGCGGCCTATAAGCCAGCGCTACAATCGATCGCAGCCTCTTTCCCGATCGAGCCTTCGCTCGCTTGCGCGATCCGCCGCTCCCAAGCCTGGATGCTGCGCGCCGCGGGTATCCGCGCCGACGGCCCGGAAGGGCACATCCGTGCCTTGGGACTGGGCACGCTCTACGCATCCGTCTATCGGACTTGGCTGCGGGATGACGATCCAGGTCTATCAAAGACCATGGCGGAACTCGATCGGGGGCTGCGTCGCGGCGAGCGCACCTTGCGATCGGTCGACGAGGTCGCCAACAGACTCTGCCGCTTTGCACGGTGCTGTTGCGGGAAGGCCTCAGGACACGGGCCAGCGCCCCAGAATGCCTCGCAAACAGCGGGTGAAACGCCCACTTCCCCGGCCCCAGGCGCGCCGATCTAAACGAGGCGGTGTGAACGCGAGGTTTCAGGCGACACATCTGGAGTGCGCATGCTTCTCCGCGGATCGCAGCCTCTTGAGCCACAACCTGTGATTGTGTTACCGCTCTTTGATATTCAATCTAAGGGTGTGCACATTGCAACTCCACAACCGTTCGGCATCGGATTCAATTTCGAGTTCAACCTTCAGTATGCCGCCGGCCGGAAGCATTGCCTGGCAAGGGCGGTGCGCGGCGGCTTTCATTAGCCTCAGGTGCCTTTCTGAGGCGGCCAATTACGGCGCCGCCGGATCGGCTCGCAGCATCAATCGGATTTTTGACGACTCGCCACAGGCCGCGCTCGTCTGGCAGCCCGACGTCTACTACGAGGCAAAGCGTGTGGCGCTGTCGGCGGTCAGTGCGCGGGTCATCGATTTTGGCTGCGGTAATGGCTGCAAGCTCGGCGCCCTGTTTGGCGACGGGGCGGTCGAGCTGGTAGCCGTCGACTTCAAGCTTTCGCTAGCGGCGGCGCGGCAGAATCTCGCGCATGCAACCTGTATCGAATGCGATCTCGGCGATTGGCAGGCCATGATCGACCTAGTGGAGCGGCTCGCCGATCCCCGGCCGACAACCATCATTCTGGCCGATGTGATCGAGCACCTCCCCGACCCACTCATAATTCTGGCAGCCGTTCGCTCGCTGCTGGCGATGCACCCCGACAGTCGGCTTGTCCTCTCTACCCCCGATAGGGAGATGATGCCCATTGGCGCCGGCGATCGCGATGCCCTGCCTCAGAACGAGGCGCACGTGCGCGAATGGACGCTATCGGGGCTTTGCGAGCTCCTCACCTCGATGGGATTCTCCATCGATAATTTCGGACGCACGCGTAGCAATCAACTCGCCGAAGATCTGCAGACGAGCATCGTCGTCGCAGCGTTCGACAAAGACGCCTTCGAGAAGCGGCTTTTCGAGCTTGGCATCGTGTCAGGCCTCGCGACCCAGCACCTGTTCGTCACCGGCGAATATGCCGACGTTGCGAAATCCGGCGGCATTGGCACCTACGTCGCCGCGCAGCACGCCAGAGATGAACACTCCTTGGTCCTCTGTTATAATAGTGGTGCGCAGCCAACCGCCTTGCCCAAGGGTGTAGTGGCGCTCGCAAGTCTGTCGACGGCGGACGAACTGAGTTCCCTTCCCCTTGAGGAACTCCTTTTCGAAACGGCGCGGCGCCTCCTACTCCTGTTGCCCAGCATAGAGACTGTCGAGCTGCAGGACTACGGAGGCGACGCACTTCGCATATGCCAGGCGAAGCGCGCCGGACTGTATCCTACGCGGTGCAAGACTGTCGTGCACTGTCACGGGAACACGCACTACGTCGAGAACGCGATGCAGTCGTGGTCCGTAACCCCAGATCCATTTGTTTCTGTGCGCGAGAAGATCAGCATCGAACTCGCCGATAGCGTTATCTTCCCGACGGTCTACTTGCGGGAGTTCTACGCTAAAATGGGACTGAATCTTCTGGGGCGGGCCATCATTCAGCCCCCTGCCTACAGTGGCCAACCGGCGCCTTCCGTCAGCGCATCTGCCATCGATACGATCGTATTCCTCGGCAAGCGTACCCGCATGAAGGGCTTCGATCTGTTCGTAGATGCGTTTACGCCTGAGTTCTCTGATCAGTTGAAATCCCGTGGCATCAAGCGGGTCGTCATTATCGCTCCCGCAGCTACCCATTCTCAACGCCTGCAACCAGGGCGCAACCTCGAACTTATCGACTACGAGGCTTTCGGTCATCGGGAGGTCACTGACTTCGTGCGTGAAAACGCCGGCCGAGCCCTCTTCGTCGAGCCCTACCGGGCCGACAACTTTCCACTCGCCGTCTATGACGTCGTCATGAATGGGGGCGATCTCGTCGCCGCGCGCGCAGGCGGCATTCCGGAAATCTTCCAAACCGCCCGGTGGCAAGAATGTTTATTTGATGTGTCGTTGCAGGATATGCAGAACAGCATTCTGTTCATGCTCGACCGGGGTTCCGAGGAGCGTGACGAAATTCGACAGACTCTCATCGACGCGCACGATGCCGTCGCAAAGAGGTACGGGGAGTATCGTCGCTGGAGCGTGCCGGAATGCGCCAGCAGCAAGGTTCCTACAGCCACAATCTTAGTGCCCTTTTTCAACACTGATCTCGCCTATATCGACGATCTGTTTTTCGGTATCAACCAGCAGACGCAACGACCGGCCGAGGTGATCATTGTCGATGACGCGTCCGAGCGTAGTCTCGCCGAACAGCTCCAATGCCTGGCCGAGTCCAAGCTTCAAGTGCCGTTCCGTATTCTGCGGCACCCTGTTAACCAGGGTCTTGCCGGCGCACGCAACACAGCGCTCGCTGCCTGCAACACGGAAATTCTGATCAATATCGACTCCGACGACGTGCCGTTGAGCAACTTCGTCCGCAACATCAGCCGGGCATTCGCGCTCAATCCCAAGCTGGCCGTGGCGGTCCCTTATCTGCGTTCATTCGATGAGGGTCACTCATTCCAACAAGCCAGCTCCGGCTGCACCGCCGTCTATCGCGCCGTAGGTGATGGATTGATCGCCTGTTTGCGGGTCAACTTGCTAGGTCACGCAAACTCCGGAGTACGCGTCGAGACGGCGCGGCGCGCGGGAGGCTGGGAAGCTTCCACCCGTGCAAAGTTTGAGGACTGGGCCTTTTATCTCAAGCTCATCGGCAGGGGTGAGCGCATCTTGACGGTGCCGAGCGTCGACTGCCTCTATAGGGTGCGGCGCCTTTCGATGGTCAGAACATACTCGAATTGGGATGGCGAAAGGAGGCTGGCATTTGCACCCGATGGGCTGCCGAGGTTTGAAGCACTAGAGCTGCAGCGGCACATGCGCATGCGCTTGTCTACCGACCGATTCCACATCCGCGTCGCAGTGGGCGTCGCAGAGAGACTTGCCGCGTTCGTGCGTGGCAACCCGCTAGCCAGGGGACTATGGCAACGCGTCCGGCCGTTATACCGGCGGCTTTCCCAACGCTAGCGCCGACCCTAAACCCTACAAGGGCACGGAGATGACGGCGCGCAGGCCGCCCATCGAGCTCTCGCCGAGCGTGATGTCGCCGCCGTGGCTCTTGGCGATGTCGCGTGCTATCGCCAAGCCGAGTCCGGTATTGCCCTCGTCCTGATTGCGCGCGTGATCGAGCCGGTAGAACGGCCTGAACACGTTGGCGCGTTCCGCTTCGGGGATGCCCGGACCGTTGTCATCCACTTCGATGCGCACCCATTGCCCCTCGACCGCGCCGCGGATGATCACCTGATCGCCGAAGCGCACCGCGTTGGAGACGAGATTGGTGATGGCCCGCTTGAATGCCTGCCGCTTCAGCGGCAGCACCAGATCCTCGCGCCGCTTGCGCAACTTCAATTCGATGGAGGAAGTATAGTATCTCGCCTCGTCGTGTACCTCTTGCAGCAGCTCGCGCAGATTCGTGGGTGCCGATTCCTCGCCGCCATCACCCTTGGCGAAGGCGAGGTAGTCCTCCAGCATGTCCTGCATCTCGCGCACATCTGACTGCAGCGACAGGGCTTCGGGCGTGTCACCAAGCAGCGCCAGCTCCAGCTTGAAGCGTGTCAGGATCGTGCGCAGATCGTGGCTGACGCCCGCCAGCATGGTGGTGCGCTGCTCAACGTGCGTTGTGATGCGGTCGCGCATTTCCAGGAATGCCACCGCGGCCTGGCGGACCTCGCGCGCCCCACGCGGCCGGAAGTCGTCAGACACGCGGCGCCCCTTGCCAAAAGCATCGGCGGCCTCGGCCAGACGCAGGATCGGCCGGATCTGATTGCGCAGAAAGAGAATGGCGACGGTGAGCAGGATCACCGACGAGCCGATCATCCAGAGCAGGAAGATATGCGAGTTCGATGCGTAGGTTTGCGACCGCGTGGCGACGAAGCGAAGGATAGCATTCTTCGCCTTGACGCGGATCTCCACATGCCGCGACTGTCCGACGGTATCGATCCAGAACGGCTTCTGCACTTGCCGACGCACTTCATCGGACAGTGCCCGATCGAGCAGCGCGAAAAACGGCTTCGGGCGCGGCGCCGGCAAGTCTCCGGGCGGCAGAACCTGCATCGACAAGCTGAGCCGGTCACGCGCCATCTCAATGAGCTGGGTGTACTCGTCCTTCTTCGGATACTCTTCGTAGATGTCGATGAGCGCCGCGATGTCGCGCGCTGTAGCTTCCGAGAGGCGCCGCGTGACCGCCTGCCAATGGCGCTCCATGAACACAAAGGCGATGACACCCTCGAGAACCACGATCGGCGCAATGATGATGATGAGGGCGCGCGCGTAAAGGCCCTTCGGCAGGATGTCGGAAAGTACGCCGCCGATATACGCCATGTTGCGCTGGTGAGTTTTGGCAAACCAAGCCGCGAATGCGACCAGCCAACCCGGGGGTGGCGGTAAGCCGTTCCAGGCAGCACGCAAACGAGTGGGTATGTTCAGCCTGCCGAGGTGCCTTAAGCGAAGCTTGGGCAACTGCGTGCGGATACGCCCAAGCGTCCGCCACAGCGCCTGCAATGGCAGAAACGAACGGCGCTCCGGCTCGTCGCCGCTGGCGAGCATCAACCGACCTCGGCTTTCGGTACTACGGGATCAATCAGAATAGAGAATATACCCTTTGCCGCGCACTGTCTGGAGGTACACGGGATTCGAGGGGTCGGTCTCTATCTTCCGCCGTAGACGGTTGATTTGCACGTCGATGGCCCGGTCGCTGCCAGTCGAATCCTCCGGCGCCAGCTCGTGCCGGGGGATGGGCATGCCGAGCCGCTGTGCAAACATGCGTAAAAGATCGCGTTCGCGCTCGGTCAGCTTCACTGACTCTTCATTCTGCTTCAGCTCTCCGCGGGCGACGTGGAAAACGTAGTTGCCCATGCGGACTTCATCGCTGGCGCCACCGCCGCCCGCGGCGCGGCGCAGGATGTTGCGCAGGCGCAAGAGCAGTTCGCGCGGCTCGAAGGGCTTCGGCAGATAGTCGTCGACGCCGGCTTCCAATCCTTCAATGCGGTGCTCCGGTTCTGAACGCGCCGTCAGCATGCAGATGGGTACCGAGCGCGTCGCTTTCAGTTCACGCGCTAAGTCGAGGCCGCTCTCGCCGGGCATCATCACATCGAGCAGAATGGCGTCGAACTCGAGCCCACGCATGCCGGCGCGTGCCGCCGCTGCGTCCTGCGCCGTCGTCACACGAAAGCCCTGCTCGGAAAGATAGCGTCCGAGCAGGTCGCGTATCTTCTGGTCGTCGTCGACGATAAGCACGTGTGGTGCGTTGTCGGGAAGCGATGCGCTCGCGACCTTGGCGGCTCTCATATTCGCCCCTCGTCTAGAAGTTCCCGCGCCTTCAAGCGCGCGTCCCAGAGGCCAGCTTTACCAGCGCCTCGACGCGGGGGCGATCCGACTCCGTAATCATGGCAAAAAGGAAGCGGCGGGCGAATTCGGCAGCCCCAGGACCTGCTGTGGCAAGCGCCTGCGCGATGTGCTGCGTCTGTTGCGCGGCGAGCTTCTCGGCAAGTCGGCCGCCCTTGGCGGTGACGAACAGGCGCCGCTCGCGCCGGTCGTCATTGCCGGCGCGCTGCATAATGAAGCCTTTATCGATGAGCTGCTTTAGAACGCGGGCCAGGCTTTGCTTGGTGATTTTTAGGATATCGAGAAGATCGGCAACCCTCAGACCGGGATTGCGATGCACGAAATGCAGAACGCGGTGATGGGCGCGCCCGAACCCATACTCCTCGAGCACCGAGTCGGGACCACCGGTGAAATCCCGGTAGGCAAAAAACAACAGCTCGACACAGGCCACTAGGTCCCCCTGCGCGGCGCCTTCCTCCGGCCCCGATGCCGTCCCGCCGGCCTGCGGCAGGGCGCTCCCGGAACGCGACATGCGGCGGGCCGCAACGCTGTCGGACGTTATGTCAGTCATGTTGACTTATTTGGCTCCGATTGTTAGTCATGGCAAGTCATTTTGCGAAAGCGATCAGCGCCTTCGCACAAGCAAAAAAGCCCAGATGACAAGCACGTGGGGCGGTCCGGGATGCCTGTAGTGGCGCTCGCCTGTTGTCTCGTCACAGGAACGTTCTAACTAGCGATCTTGGCGCGAAAGTCTACGGAGAGAATAGGTATGTCCGCCCCAGCCCCATTTAACGATCGCGACGGTTTTATATGGCTGGACGGGAAGATGGTCCCGTGGCGCGAGGCGAACATCCACGTGCTCACCCACGCTCTTCATTATGGCAGCGGCGTATTCGAAGGCCTGCGAGCCTACGGCGGTGAAATCTTCAAGCTTTCGGACCACTCGCAGCGCCTCATCGACAGCGCCAGAATGCTGGATTTTGAGGTGCCCTATTCCGTAGCTGAGATAGATCAGGTCTGCCGCGACGTGGTATCGGCCAACAAGCTTTCCGATTGCTACATCCGTCCAATTGCCTACCGCGGCTCAGAGCAGATCGGCGTTTCCGCCCAGGCGACGAAAATTCATCTCGCAGTCGCAGCATGGCAGTGGGGCTCCTACTTCCCGCTCGAGCAGCGCCTCAAGGGCATCCGCTTGACGATGGCGAAGTATCGTCGTCCCGACCCAGCCACCGCTCCCTCAAAGAGCAAGGCTGCCGGCCTCTATATGATCTGCACGATCGAGAAGCATCGCGCCGAGAACCAGGGCTACGCTGATGCGCTCATGCTCGACTGGCGCGGCCGCGTTGCCGAGTGCACCGGGGCCAACGTGTTCCTCATCAAGGACGGCGTCATCCACACGCCGGATCCGGACTGCTTCCTCGACGGCATCACGCGCCGCACGGTCATCGAACTCGCCAAGAAGCGCGGCTACGAAGTGATTGAGCGCGCGATTATGCCGGAAGAGCTAAAGGACTTCTCGGAGGTGTTCGTCACCGGCACAGCTGCTGAGGTAACGCCCGTCTCGGAGATCGGCGAGCACAAGTACAAACCCGGCCAGATCAGCGAGAACCTGCTCAACGACTACATGGCCTACGTGCAGCCTTCCCGCAAAGCCGCGGAGTAAATCCACAGGGCCCATCAGGTCGTGCGCCGGCGTTGCAGCGCGCACCTAAAGGGATATCCGTGCGAGGCGTGGCCACAACGGCACACCCTTGCGCAGCTCATGCACTGAGAATTCGCCTGCCGGTTGCCAGTCTGCTGCGCCTCACCCACACTGCGCACGGGGTTGAGACGCATCGAGGCTTGAAGATGCAGCGCTTGGGGATTTCTGCGATCGTGCTGGCGGCAGCCATGGCCGTTGCGCCGCATCTGGTGCAGGCGCAAGAGGGGCCGGGAAATCCGCAACGCGAATGCCAGACGATTCGCACCTGCAACTTCCGTAAGGGCGGCTCCTATCGGGGCTGCCTCTCCAGCTATAGCTGCCGTGTCTGCCGCTTTGTCAAAGTCTCCTGCGGCGGAGGCCGGACATGCGAAAAGCTCCGCTGCGGCTGGGGCGACGTCGGCTAAATATCGGGAATAATTGGGTTAGTGCCGGGCCAGTAGGGATTGGAATACGGCTGCGCAGAACAGCGCCACCGCGGTCCCGAACGTCATCAGCGCCATAGCGCTCGGGGCATGACCTACAGCTCCGCCGATCCCAGCGACGATAAGCGTCCAGAACAGGGCCGGGACGATCGACACGATAAGCATGCCCATAAGCTGGTAGGCGGCATGCGAATGGCCAGAGGGGCGGGCGACAGCCTTGGCAGCAGCGGTTTGCATGTGTTCCAGCTCCGGCGTGCAGGTTCGATACACGAAGGCTAGGGTTGCGATCCTAAACGGGACGCTAACGCGCGATGCCGGCCAAAAGCTCCACCAAATCAGAATTAATGCACCCTAACTGCCGGTTCACTCTGGAACACCCGGTCCATGGCGGGTATGCGCAGGGCTAAGAATGCTGAAACCTTAGGCATGCGAGTGCGCCTGCAATGACCGGCCCCATCGATCGAGACACTATCGACGCGCTGATCGTCGGCGGGGGCCACAATGGGCTCACGTGCGCCGCGTATCTGGCAGGGGCGGGCCTGAACGTGCTCGTCCTGGAGAAGAACGACGTCGTCGGCGGCGCAGCCGTTACGGAGGAGTTCCACCCCGGTTTCCGCAACTCGGTCGCCTCTTATACGGTGAGCTTGCTCAACCCGAAGGTCATCGCGGAGCTGAATCTCGAACGCCACGGCTTGAAGATTGTGCACCGTCCGGCGGCCAATTTCTGGCCCATTGATGACAGCCGCTTTCTCCTGATGCGCGGTGGGCTTGCGGAGCGGCAGGCGGCCATAGCTCAATTCTCAACGCGCGATGCCGAGCGTCTACCGCAATACGATGCGATGCTCGAGCGCGCCGCAAACGTGCTGCGCGATTTGGTGCTGACGACGCCACCAAATGTTGGCGGCGGCATCGCCGAGTTGATCCGCGGCGCGCTCGTCGGCAAGCGCTTTGTCGGACTGGGACTTGAGGAAAAGCGCGTTCTCCTTGATCTCTTCACACGCAGCGCTGCCGACTTTCTCGACGCCTGGTTCGAGAGCGACGTCGTCAAAGCCGCGTTCGCCTTCGACGGCATCGTCGGTAACTTCGCTGCTCCCTCGACGCCCGGCACCGCCTACGTTTTGTTGCACCACAGCTTCGGCGAGGTGAACGGCAAGCGCGGCGCCTGGGGACACGCCATTGGCGGCATGGGAGCGATAACCCAGGCCATGGCGGCCGAGGCGCGCGAGCGTGGAGTTCAAATCCGCACCGGCGCCAAGGTGCAGCGCATCCTCACTAGGGATGGAGCCGCCATCGGCGTCGCGCTCGCCAGCGGCGAAGAGATCTTCGCCCGCTCCATCGTCGCCAATGTGCCGCCCAAGCTTTTGTTCCGCGATCTGCTCCCGCCGGGCGCTGTATCGGAGGAGGCGCGGGCGCTGTTCGTCGGCATGAAGACGGGCTCGGGCACGTTCCGCATGAACGTGGCGCTCAGCGAGTTGCCCGACTTTACCTGCCGCCCTGGCACGAACGCCCAGGACCACCACGGCGCCGGCATCGTCATCGGGCCGACGCTCGACTATCTCGAGCGTGCCTATCTCGACGCAAAACTCACCGGCTGGTCGCAAGCGCCCGTGGTCGAGATGCTCATTCCATCGACGCTCGACGACAGCCTCGCCCCTCCCGGCCGTCACGTCGCCAGCCTGTTCGTGCAGCACGTCGCGCCGCACCTTCCCCGTGGCCGCAGCTGGGCCGACGCTCACGAGAAGGAAGCCTTCGCGGACCTCGTCATCGAAACCGTGACGCGCCATGCTCCGAACTTCAAACAAGCCGTGCTCGCGCGCCAGTTGCTATCGCCACTTGATCTGGAGCAGCGCTTCGGGCTCGTGGATGGCGACATCTTCCACGGCGCGCTTTCCCTCGATCAGCTCTTCTCCGCCCGCCCGCGTCTGGGCTACAGCAAGTACCGCTTACCGCTTGGTGGCCTCTATTTGTGTGGCTCGGGCGCCCATCCCGGCGGCGGCGTCACCGGCGCACCAGGGCACAACGCGGCGCGCGAGATCATCGGCGATTTCAAAGGCTGGCGGCGCGGCCCTTTCCAGTCCCAATCCGAGGAATGACCCGATGGCGAAGATTCCCGTCACCGACCGCGTCAGCCTCGATGAGGACGAGCTCGAGGAGCGCTTCGTTCGCTCCTCCGGGCCCGGCGGCCAGAACGTCAATAAGGTGTCGACCGCCGTGGAACTGCGCTTCGATGTTCGCAGCTCACCGTCGTTGCCTGGTGACGTGCGCGCGCGCCTGGAACGTCTCGCTGGCCGCCGCCTCACCGATGAGGGCGTGCTTGTCGTCAAGGCTGAACGCTTCCGCACCCAAGAGCGCAACCGCGATGATGCGCGCCAGAGAATTCTCGAGCTGATCAAAGAGGCGTGTATCGAACCCAAGCGCCGCATCAAGACCAAGCCGACGCGTGCCTCCCGCGAGCGGCGCCACGAGGCAAAGGCCCGGCGCGGTCAGGTCAAGCGCCTGCGTGGTGGAAAGCCGGATATATCCTAGGCCCGCCTCTGGACGGGATTTTCCGCTTTGCACAATAAGGGCGCGAAAGAGTCACAGCCGGCGGGCGCAGGATGCATTGTGCGGGGGGCGGCTTTGAACTTATCGTCCCCGCCGAGCTGTTGGGTGCGTCCCCCTGTTGCCGATGTGACATTATTTTCGCGAACTTCGGCGCATAAACTCGATTCGCCATCGACGTGTCGGGTGAAGCCCATGACGAGGATGCAGGAAATGAGAACGTTGTTGAAGGCGTGCCTCGCTGCCGGATTGGCTGCCGCGAGCACAGGGTCCATGGCGGGCGAGGGGCCACTCGGCCTGTGGTACGACCATACGGGTCGCGGCGCGGTTGAGATCGTCGACTGCAACGGCGCGCTCTGTGGCAAAGTCGTCTGGGTGCAGGACCCGAAGAATTCCAAGGGTTGCGGTTTGCAAATCCTCGGTGACGTCAAACCAATGGGCGATGGCACCTTCGACGAAGGATGGATCTACGATCCGGATAAGGACGCCAAGTTCGACGTCGAGATTGTGCCGCAGGGCGACACGCTCAAGGTCGTCGGCTATGCGGGCGTGAAGTTTCTCAGCCAGACTTTCACTTGGACTCGCGCGCCCGACAACCTGCAGCGCTGCGCTTCCTAAGTCGCTCTCTATCGCGCCGGCGCCCGGCTCTCCGCAGGAGAGTCGCCGGCGCCCGGGAGAGCCACCACTAGTGGCTGTCGACTGCGCGGTCTCCTCTATCGCGCCGGCGGCCGGCTCTCCGCAGGAGAGTCGCCGGCGCCCAAAAGAGCCACCACTAGTGGCTGTCGACTGCGCGGTCTCCTCTATCGCGCCGGCGGCCGGCTCTTCGCAGGAGAGTCGCCGGCGCCCAAAAGAGCCACCACTAGTGGATGTCGGCTGCGCTTCATGCGCTGCACTTCCTCCAGCCCCCACCAGTACGCATTGCGCACCAGCTCGGCATGCCGCGTCCAGTCGAGGATGCTCATGTCGGCCGGAATTGGCGGTACGAGCAGCACGTCGTCCGATTTCAGGTGGTGCTGGAAATCGTTCCGATTCGCCATCAGCGAGCGCATGAGCACCATCGTGAGCCCGGGCGCCTCGGGGAGCTTGCCGCGTGTCAGGGGATTGATACTCATGCGTATCAGCTCGGCACGCGACGGCAACGTGCTGTAGTTGACCTCGAAACGCTCAAGCTCCGGAATGTGGAAGCTTACGACGAGGTTTGGCCCGCCCTTGAGACGATGAATCGTCCGCACCGGAACATTGTCGAGCAGACAGCCGTCGACCAGCATCTCGCCCTCGGCCGTGTACACCGGCGGCAGCAGCACCGGGATCGATCCCGAAGCGCGAATGGCCTCGAACAGATCGCCGCGATCGTGAAGATGGAGCTCGTAGCTCGAGAGGTTCGTCGACACGGCGAAATAGGGGATCCACAGGTCCTCGATGTTTGTCCCCGCGAAGTAGCGGGAAAGCTGGGCGTCGTAGTGCCGGTGATCAAGCACTGAATAGCGCGGCCACGTGTAGCGCTGCATGGCACGGTTGGTGACGAAGATGTCGTGGGTGCCGCGGTCGATATCGTCGGGGTGCTTCCCCATGGCGAAGGCGCCGGTCATCGCAGCGCCGGCTGAGGTGCCGCCGAGCATGTCAAATTCGAATCCGCTTTCGGTGAGGGCCTTGTAGAGTCCCACGTGAGCTGCACACAGCGCTCCGCCCCCACACGCGACGAAACCGAGCGCAGTGCCATTGATGAAGCGATACAGGCGCTCAACCGTACCGCGGTCGTCCAGTGCCACGTGGTGATGCATGGCTATGTTGCGCTGACGCAGCCAGCGCGCGGTGCCGGAGATCGGCTGGCGTCGCGCATGCACGAGGACGAGTCGCCGCGCTTCGGAAGGAAGGAACGACGCTGCAAGCTGCTCCAAGGTGTTGGGTGTCGTGTCCGACCCGTCGACGGCGACCGAAAGAACGAGATCAGCATGACGGACCGCCTTCTGCGACCAGACCGTATCCCCTGGGTCGGTGAGAAAGATTAGGTAGTCGTGTGCGCCTTCCAGCTGGTTGAGTATCTGCGTCGCTTCGGAGCTGTCGAGATCCACCCCCTTGGGCAGCAGGTTCACTGCGCGTTCTGCGTCGAGCACCAGCGTTCGAGCGGCCGCGGAGAACACGCCGACCAGCGTCTCGATGAATGGAGCCGGCATTTGCGACGAGCCGGCACGTATGATGGCGATGGTGCGGGGCCGCGGCTCGGCTGCCACGGTGTCGGACGTAGTGGCGGACGCCAGGCGCTGCGACAGCGCCCTGGTGATTGTCGGCCAGATCTGAGGGCACTTCGCCGCCACGCGCTCGAAATCTTCTCGTCCCAATCGCAACACCAGACTGTCGCGCATCGCCGTGACGGTGGCCGTCCGCACGCCACCGGTAAGAAAAGCAATCTCGCCAATGGGCTGCCCGGCACCGATCTCCGCAATTGGAGTGCGCCGCCCCGCGAGAGCGACGGCAAAGCGCCCCGACATGACGAAATACAGCGCGTCGGCCTCATCGCCTTGGCGGACGAGAACCTCGCCGCGCCTCAATGCACACGTTTGCAGCTCTGCCATGAGCGCCGCGCGCTCGTCAGCGCCGAGCTCTGAGAAAATGCCGACGGCGGGGAGACTATGCCGGGGATCGAGCGAGTCCATTGGGCCCTCTTTTGGGTCCAGGCTAGCATAGCTTCAGGTTCGGAACGTTTAAGCTTCGCCAACGCCGCCAGGACTAAATCGAGCCTAGATGAAGCGCCTCTCGATCAGCCACCGCATACGTAGGGTTCGTTCAAGGATCCGGGTGTCGCGTAAAGGGCGCACTAGGTCGGGCTGCTGTGGATCGTCCGCCATTTGCACCCGCCCATCAGTGATCACCACCCCCGGTGCAAGCAAGGCGTCTTCCAAGTTGCGGCTGTAGCCGAAGAGATCGAAGTCCTCTGCGTAGATCTCGCGCACAAGGTCGAACGTGGTGGGATTGTAGTACTCGGACAGCTTCTCGAGTGCCCCCCGCGCATGGGGCGAGAACCGCTCGAACTTGAAGTCCGGCGCGATCTTCTCCAGGAAGCAGCCGATCGGCGCCGGGTGCTCCAGATAGAAGATCGAATCGTAGTCGAGAGCGGGATAGTGCAGATTTATGTGCTGCGGCCGAAAGTGGTCATCGAGCAGATGGCGATCGTAGGCAGCGACCGCGCGCAAAAACGCCTCGAAACTAACGGTCTTCAAGTGCCGCAGTTCGCGAAACTCGCGATGATCGAGGTGGAAGGCCTTGTCGAGATAGCCCGACAGCGCTCGGGCGAAGGGATTGCGCACAACTGCGAACAGGGTTCGGTCCCGGCACCGCGACGGCGAAAGCCCTTTACTGCGCAAGCAATCGTCGTCGGTATGCGGATCGCTCACGCGATTGCAAACGCGGCCAACGCGCGCGTAGGCATCGGCCTGCGCGGCCTTGAGGCTGTGCTGGATAGACGAGCAGCCAGCTTTCGGATTGGCGACGTAGACGACCGGTAAGCCCGGCGTCCACCAGATATTCAGGTCCGCCTGGATGCCGATGTACCTTCCAAGATAGTTCCGCAAGCCTCGTCGCGATACGCGCATTCCATAGTCCCCCTTGGCTCAAGGCTGGCTCCCCGCTGGGGGTAGACGCAACGTACGCGCCTCATTAAGCGGCAGAAGCGCCCACCCCTGTGGAAAGCGTTGATTAACTCACCCCGTAAGCCATTCAATGAGGACAACCGGCGTAGTCCCGCGATGCACGCCATTTTGAATGTGGCGCTTGCCCGCCAAGGACTAGATGAGGCCCTTCTCGATCAGCCACCGGCATCGCAGCGTGTTTTCCAGCGTCCTCGTATCGCGCATCGATCGGCTCGGGCATGGCGGTAGAGGCTGTGCGGCTTCAATGTGCAGCAGCGAATTCTCGGCGATCATGACCCCCGGTGCGCTAAGGGCATCGTCGAGGTCCAGGCTGTAGCCAAAGTCTTGGAAGTCGCGCGCATAGATCTGGCGGACGAGCTCGACCGTTGTCGGGCTGTAATGCGCCGCCAACTTTTCCTGCGCCCGTCGAGCATGCGGGGAAAATCGCTCAAGCGCGAAGTCAGGAACGACCTGTTGCAGATATCCTTCAATAGCCGCGGAGTTCTCCAAGAAGAAAACGGCGTCGTAGTTGATGTTCGAATAGTTGAGATTGACGTGCTGTGGGCGAAAATGGACATCTAGATGCGTCGGCTCGCTGTCTGCCAGAGCGCGCAAGAAGCTCTCGAAGCTGACCGTTCGCATGCCTCTAAGCTCGACGTATTCGCGGTGATCCCCGGCGACGACCTTGTCGAGATAGGCGGACAGAGTGCGGGAAAACGGATTGCGCACGCACGAGAAGAGATGGCGGTCTCGGCAACGCACCGGGCTGAGTCCCTTGCGGCGCAGGCAATCGTCGTCGGTGTGCGGATTTTCGTTCTGATCGAAATTGCGTCCCGCGCGCGAGTAGGCCGCGGCCTGAGCCCGCTTGAGACTTTGCTGTATCGTCGAGCATCCAGCCTTCGGGTTGCCGATGTAGATGATCGGGATCTCAGGGGTCCACCAGACCTGCATATTTCCCTGCACGCCGATGAATCCAAGCAGGTAGTTCCTGACACGCCGTTGCTTGTGCCTCACGTCCCCGTCTTCCCCCGTTTCTTGGCCGCAACGGCCAGTGCGATGCCGACGAGCGAACGCTCGTGACCGCGAAAAAACAAAAGGAATGAGGTCCGAGAAATAGCTGAGGGCGGGCAGAAAAACGCATACCGGGCAAGAAAGGAACCGTCGATCCCGGTACAGGGACTTTAAAAACTACTCAACGCAAGCAGCGAGAAAATCCGTCGCGTCGTGAGCACTGATCGCATTAACCGTGGCCCATATGACCCAACTGCCTCCAACGCGAGCAATTTACCACCGATCCTGCCGGCGAAGCTAGCAGGGTCGGCGATCAGGCTGCGTAGCGGTGCTCGATCTCCGTGGCTGGGTTGGCTCGATAGCCTTCGATGCCGACGACATTCGCCGCTGGCGCGACCGCGAGGGCGGAAATGATGCGCTGCGGGCTGAACCCGCGCTGGGCATTGAGCCGCTGCGTTGCTGCAATGGCGATGGCTGGCGCGAGCAACGCGTGGCCCTTTTCGAGCAGCAGCTGTTGTAGCCGGCGCGTGCCGAACACTTCGATGAGTTGCCGAAAGCGAATGAAGGCCGCGAGGACCCGCTGGGGTTCGTTGCGCCGATTGCTCAGCAACGCCTCGTGCGCCA
This sequence comes from Hyphomicrobium sp., assembly GCA_041659545.1. Lineage (GTDB taxonomy): Bacteria > Pseudomonadota > Alphaproteobacteria > Rhizobiales > Hyphomicrobiaceae > Hyphomicrobium_A. Next base: position 317 of record JBAZYB010000022.1, on the reverse strand, counting down.
AGTCGAGGTCGGCGTCGCTGGCGCCATTGAGCAGTACGAGGCCACGGCCGTTCTCGATTAGGGCGCGCAGGGCGGCCGCGAGGTCTGAGGCGTCAACGGCGGGCACATCGGTGAGTTCGAATGACAGGGCCATTGTCGTGGACTCCGGTTGAGTTTGTTAATGGTGCGATGCCGAGAACACCGACCACGGACTGCCGGTCATCAGCACGATGTCCTTGGCGCGGCGGGCGTTGAGCAGGAAGTCGACGCTATGGCCGACGAGCTTGCCGTTGCGATTGACGACCTCGTCGGGGGCAAAGCGGTACTTCGATCCATCG
>JBAZYB010000021.1:0-29690 GCA_041659545.1 Hyphomicrobium sp. | reverse complement strand
TTCGCCGGTGCACGCCACCCGTCCTTGCTTGGCATGCCCGTCCTAGAGGCTTGGCCGGAGGCCGCCGACTTTAACCGCCGCGTTCTCAGTACCGCCCTCGCCGGAGAGTCACTGTCGTTTCGAGACAAGCACTTCAGTCTCAGTCGGCGTGGGACACCCGAAGACGTCTGGACCAATCTCGACTACAGCCCGATCTGCGATGATGCCAATCGGCCGGCTGGCGTTCTCGCTATCGTCGTCGACACGACGCCCTGGGTTTATGCCGAACGCGCACAGCGCGAGAGCGAATCCCGCTTTCGCACCCTCGCCGACAACATCGCCGCCTTCGCGTGGATGGCCGATTCAAAAGGCAACATCTATTGGTACAACAAGCGCTGGTTCGACTACACGGGGCTTCCCTTCGAGGACGCCAGGCAATGGGGCTGGCCTCTGCGCCAGCATCCCGACCATGTCGACCGCACGATGGAGAAGATCAGCCGCTGCCTTTCGACAGGCGAAGTCTGGGAGGACACCTTTCCGCTCAAGGGACGTGATGGTGTCTATCGCTGGTTTCTTTCTCGCGCCATGCCGATCCGCGACGACGCAGGGAACGTCATCCGCTGGTTTGGCACGAACACCGACATCACCGAACATCTGGAGGAAGCCGAGAAGAACATGCAGCTGGCGACGATCGTCGCCACGTCTGCGGACGCCATTATTTCTATGGACATCGAGGGTTCGATCCAATCCTGGAACCCCGGGGCGGAGATCATGTTCGGCTATGCCGCTGACGAGGTGATCGGAAAATCCGAATTGATACTCTTTCCTGAAGCCGCGGAAGCAGAGTTCGAGGACAAATACCGACATCTGCGGCACGGCGAGCATGTGCTTCGCGATACGGTCCGTCGGCGCAAAGATGGAAGCCTGATCGATCTGGCAATAAACGTTGCGCCGATGCGCCGCCCAGACGGCCGCATTTTCGGCTTTTCAGCGGTATTTCGCGACATCACCGAATCCAAGCGCGTCGAAAAGCACTTGCGCACAGTGATGCGCGAACTCTCTCACCGCACCAAGAACCTGCTCGCCGTTATCGTTGCGATGGTGCGGCAGACGGCGCGCGGCAGTACCGACGTTGCGGTACTTCAGTCGCAGCTCATCCAGCGGTTGCAGAGCCTTTCGGCTTCGCACGACCTCCTCGTTGCCGAAGATTGGACAGGAGCTTCCCTGGAAGAGCTGATCCGCGCAGTCCTCCAACCCTTTACCGGAAACTCGGAAGAATCTCTCGAGTGCATTGGTCCGGTCGTGTTCATCAATGCGACGGCGGCACAAAATCTGGGCCTCGCTCTGCACGAGCTTGCCACCAATGCCGCCAAGTATGGCGCGCTATCGATCTCCACCGGCCGCGTGCACGTGAAATGGGGCTTCGAGCTGGACGATGCCGGTGCGCGCCGGCTCGTCGTGCAGTGGACAGAGCATAACGGGCCCCGCGTCACCCAGCCAACGGTGAAGGGTTTCGGGCACGTCGTCATCGAGCGCGTCGTGGGACAGGCGCTCAGCGCCACCGTCGCCTACCAGTTCAATCCCGAAGGCGTGCACTGGTCGATCGCCATGCCGCTCGACTTCATCGTCCGCTGGAGAAGTGCCCAGGCTGTCCCGACAGCCGTCACCGGCCCGGCGTAGAGCACAGACCGGCGTGCTTTAAGCGTCGCGCTGCTCGCGTGCCTGAAGAGCAATAGCGAACTTCGGCCACATGACGTTGATGAACAGGCCGAGCAGAACCAGGACAGTCGCTTCAAGCTTCCAAGCCTGCATGGGCTCGCCGAGCCACATCGCCGAGGCGGCAATGCCGAACACTGGAACCAGAAGTGACATAGGAGCGATGACGGCGACCGGGTAGCGTGCCAGCAGCAGCCCCCACACCGCATAACCGAAAAGTGTGTTGCCGAAACTCTGCCAGAGAACGGCCGCCCACGTCGTCGCGTCGGCACCGCCAATGCCCGCCACGATCGCCGGCCAGCCTTCACGCATCAACGCTGCGGCCACGAGCGGCACGACGCAGAATGGACTGGCCCACACGACGAAACTCAGCATGTCGACGTTCGGCGAGCTGCGTATGACGATGTTACTTCCTGCCCAGCTCAGGGCGGCGACGAGTACCAGAGCAAGGCCAAATGTCGTCGTCTGCGCGTCCGTGTGCATGACGATGAGTGCCAGCCCCGCGACCGCGATCGCCAATGCCAGAAACTGAAACGGTCGCACACGCTCCCCGCTCAATAGCGCCGCCAGAGCTATGGTGAAGAAAACCTGCATCTGCACCACCAGCGAGGCAAGTGCGGGGGTAATTTGCCCATTCATGGCAATGAACAATAGCCCGAACTGTCCAACACCGATCAGCAGCCCGTATGCGGCGAGACTGCGCCACGCTACGTTCGGCCGCTTGATGAAAAGGCATGCCGGAAAGAATGCGAACGCAAAACGCAACGCTGCGAATGTCAGCGGCGGCAGGTGCTCCAGCCCGATGTGGATGACGACGAAATTGGATCCCCATACCGCCATGACCGCAATGGCCAACAGCAGATGGCGCAAGGAGAGCGTGCCGCCGCTCATGTCAGATGCTCATCCTACGAGTGTTCGGTAGCAACCGTCGCGCCTACGCTACCAGTCCGCGCGCGCCGCGCGCCGAACCCGTGCATGCGCAGCGCCCACTGTAGAGCCACGATGGCCCCCTTGACGGGCTGCAAGAGACCCAAGCTCAGAGCGAGAGTCAATGGAACCCACAAGGCGACGTGCACCCAGAGCGATGGGGCAAAGGAGGTCTCCACCCAAAGAAGCAGCCCGATGACGACATGCCCGACGATGGACATCACGACATAGGCGGGCAGGTCGTCGGCGCGGTGATGATAGAGTTCCTCGCCGCAAACATCGCAGCTGTCCTTCACCTTGAGGAACTTGCGAAACAGCGCGCCTTCGCCGCACGCCGGACAACGACCGGCGGCCCCCCTCATCAGGGCTGTCGACATGGTCGGCTCGAAAGAGTTGTCCATCGCCATCACCGTCTTGTTGTTGCTCTGGCCCGGCCGACAACGTAGGGTCGATTGTATGGCATCGCAACGCGCCATGTGACCACGCTTGTATGGATTGGATACCTACAATCGGGGACCGCAATGGTCCCGTCTACCTGCGCATCGTCGCCGCCCTGGCCGACGACATCGCTGCTGGGCGGCTGCACCACGGACAAGTGCTCCCTACCCACCGCATGCTTGCCGCCACCCTCGGCATCGATCTTACGACCGTAACGCGCGCCTACACGGAGGCGCGGCGCCAAGGTCTCACTGACGCGCGGGTGGGTCGCGGAACTTACGTTCGGGCCGGCGGACCACCACAAGCGCGCCCGGCGATGGCCCCCGGCATCGACCTGTCGATGAACATTCCGCCGCAGCCGTCCGATGCCGATCTCAGTGCCAGGCTGGCGGGGACGTTCGGAGAGTTGCGCGCCGAAGCACGACTGGAGTCGCACCTCAATTATCAGCAGCCCGGAGGCTCACGTAGCGAGCGCGCAGTCGCTGCAGAATGGCTGCAGCGCCTCACCCCTGGCGTGACGGCCGAGCAACTCGTCATCGCACCGGGGACGCAATCGGCACTATTCTCCCTCCTGCTCATCCATGCCCGTCCCGGAGGCCGGATATTTACCGAAGCCATGACCTATCCGGGGCTCAAGACCGCCGCGACGTCACTGGGCATCGAGTTGATCGGTATCGGCACCGACCCCAACGGGATGGATCCAGCGGCGCTCGATAGCGCCTGCCGGAAAAACCCCGATGTGCGGCTCATCTATCTGATGCCGACAATGCATAATCCGACAACGACAACCATGCCGCCACAGCGCCGGGAGAAGATCGCGGCAATTGTCGCCAAGCACGATCTGACGCTGATCGAGGACGACCCCTATGCCTTTCTAACGACCGCCATCATTCCCATCGCCTCACTGATCCCCGAACGCGCATACTTGCTCGCCAGTCTGTCAAAGAGCATCACGCCGGGATTGCGCTTCTCGCTTGTCGCCTGTCCCTCTGAGCTACAGGCTGTGCAACTCATCGGCAGTCTCCGCGCCAGCCTGCAAATGTCCGTGCCGCTGGCACTTGCTGTGATGACGCGTTGGCTGCGCGATGGCACGGCCGACACGATCATCAAGGCCGTGTCCGCCGAAGCCGCCGCACGACAGCGCCTCGCTGCGGATGCGCTCGCCGGAAGTACCTATGCTGCCGATTCTGCTGGGCATCACGTTTGGCTCACGCTCCCCGCAAAATGGTCGAGCGCAAAATTTGCAGCGCATCTGCAACGCCGTGGACTAGGCGTCGTCACTGCGGACGCGTTCGCCACGATGCCGACCCCGCCAGACTGCATCCGCATTGCCCTCGGGGCGGCGCCTAGTCGTCCAACACTCGTCAAGGCGCTGGAGATCCTTCGCCAGTCACTGGTCGCCGACGACCTCGACGAGCAAGTGGTTTGATGACGATCCGAGGGCGCGGCCATAGGTACTTGATCGCCGGCCCCACATCGCATTCAATCAGCCCTGCCACCGGCCCTCAGCCCTGATATCCCGAACATGAGCCCTCAAGGCGAAAACGTCCCCTCCGCCGACACCCAAGCCGAGTTGCGGCTTGCCGAGTCGCAGATCTCCACGATCCTCGCCATCGCCGCCGATGCCATCATCTCGCTCAACGAGAACATGCGCATCATGGTGTTCAACGATGGAGCGGCATCGATATTCGGCTACACCAAGGAAGAAATCATCGGGCAGCCGCTGGACATTCTCATCCCTGAGCGATTTCGCGGCATGCACCACACCCACGTCAATCAGTTTGCCGCCTCACCCGTCGCCGCGCGCCGCATGGGCGAGCGGCAGGAGATCTTTGCGCGCCGCAAGGACGGTAGCGAGTTTCCCGCCGAGGCCTCGATCGCCAAGCTGGAGATCGCGGGCCGCACCATATTTATGGTCGTCGTGCGCGATGTCACCGAAAGGAAGCAGGCCCAGGCCGAACTCGCCCAGGCAAACTCCGAGCTCGAGACACGGGTTGCAGACCGCACGCGCGAACTCGAAGCCGAGATCGGTCGCCGCGAAGCGACGCAAGCCGCCCTCATCCAGTCCCAGCGCATGGAGGCGTTCGGCCAGCTGACAGGCGGCGTCGCCCACGATTTCAACAACCTGCTGACAATCATCACCGGCAATCTCGAGCTGCTCGGCGACGCGAACGATGAAGCTTCGGCACGCCTACTTCTAAAGCGCGCGGCAGACGCTGCGGACATGGGCGCAGCGCTTACCAAGCGTCTGCTCACCTTTGCGCGCCGTCGCCGCCTCACGCCGCAGGTTCTCGATCTCAATGAGCTGGTGCTCGGCTTGATGGAGATCCTCAAGCGCTCCATCGGTGAGCCGATTACGCTGACGACGATCCTGGCCGGCAACCTCTGGAAGACGAAGGTCGACCCCAGCGAAGTCGAGAACGCGATCCTCAATCTTGCCATCAACGCTCGCGATGCCATGCCCAACGGCGGGGCACTGATCATCGAGACCCGCAACGTTCCCGCCTACGCGCCACCCTTTACGGACGATGGGCGCGAGTTCGTGCTCCTCTCCGTCGCAGATACGGGCGAGGGCATGCCGCCGGACGTTTTGGAGCGGGCGTTCGAGCCTTTCTTCTCCACCAAGGAACCGGGCCGCGGCACCGGGCTTGGGCTCAGCACCGTTTATGGATTTGCCGAGCAGTCGGACGGCCACGCAGCCATCCAGAGCACCGTCGGCAGAGGAACAACCGTGAACCTCTATCTGCCGCGCGCCGACGGAACCGCAGAGACCAAAGGGGCACTTTCATCCGAACCGGTCCCGATGTCGGAGGCTGCCGAGGTCGTGCTCGTCGTCGAAGACAACGCCGAGGTGCGCGAGCTGACGCTGCAACGGGTGGAGGGCCTCGGCTACGTCGCGCTTGAAGCCGAAAGCGGACCAGCCGCCGTTCGCATTCTCGATGGCGGTGAGCACGTTGATCTCGTCCTCAGCGACATCGTCATGGCAGGCGGACTGTCCGGCTATGACGTGGCGCGCTGGATCGGCGACAACCGCCCCTCGATCAAGGTCGTTCTAACGACTGGTTACGCGGCTGAAGAGGCCCACCACGCACCCGTCGCGCGTGGTGGCATCCCGATCTTGCGTAAACCCTACAAGCGCGCCGAGCTCGCCATCGCGCTGCACGACGCATTGCACCGCGCAAACGCCTAGATCCGCTTGACGGCTCCGGCGAAGACATAGCCGATGCCACGCACGGTCTTGACCAGAAGAGGCCGCTCGCTGTCTGGCTCGAGCTTCTTTCGCAGACGCGCCACGAGCGCATCGATTGAGCGGTCCATCGGGTTCCAGTCGTGACCCTTCAGGAGGTCCATGATCTCATCGCGCGAGAGTACACGCCCGGGCTTCTGCACGAACAACGCCAGAAGATTGAATTCTGCCGTCGTAAGATCCCGTGGCTGCCCACGTGGATCGCGAACCTCTCGGCGCAAAAGATCGACAGCCCAGCCGTCGAATCCGTATCTCTGCCCCCCCTCCGAGGGTGGCGAAGCATTGACCGAGGTGGCGGCAGCTGTGTAGCGGCGCAATACGGCGCGAACCCGGGCAACCACCTCGCGCATAAGGAACGGCTTGGGAATGTAGTCGTCCGCACCGAGCTCTAGCCCAACGACGCGATCGATCGCATCGCCCTTGCCGGTGATCATGATGATGGGAACATTCCGCGCTGCCCGCAGCTCGCGCGCAACCTTGAGACCATCTTCACCGCCGAGCTTGAGGTCCAACGTGATGAGGCCGATCGGCACCCTCTCGATGAGGCTGACCGCCTGTCGCCCATCGCCGGCCTCAAGGACCGAAAAACCCTCATTCTCCAGCCCGGTCCGCAACAGCGCGCGCACCTCCGGCTCGTCGTCGACAATGAGTATGGTCTGCTGATCGTCTGCAGGCATTTCGGGGTGACGCCGGATGGGATGGCTGGGTTCTGTTACATGCTGTCACACAAGTGCACAATCAGGTCAAATCCCCGAGGCGCCTTCAGGCTAGCTTAGCCGTTCGTTGTGGCTGCTAATCAGGTGCTCTCCGGTGACCGAAGATCACGGCGACGGGTCCCATAATGCCTGCTGTGGTGCCTGCCAGAATGGGGCGCGCCCGCGGCCACGCTTGGTCATCGGCATCTTCAACGATGCCGGTGACGCCAATGGCGTGGCGGACAGACTACGTCAAGGCACCGGTATCAGTGCCAACGTGCTGTTGAGCGACGTGCCGCTCCTGTCCCAGGATCTGGACGGCCTGCCGGCGCTCTCGCTGATGGCCTGCGGGCGACTTTACCAGCAGATTGCCGAACGGATGGCGTCGGGCGCTACGGTCGTCGTCGTCGATGCGCAAAGCCCTGAGCAGCAGCTCGGAATTTCCCGCGTCCTGCTTGAAGCCAAGTGCGACATGCTGCTGACTCACGATGGCAGCAGCCACAATCGCCCCGAGTAGGATTGACGTCGCGCCGCTAGTGCGGCGGTGGATCCGGCTCGTCCTCGCCGGGTTCCTCGTCCTGGATGGCGCGCCAGCTGGCGCCCTCCAGATCATCGAACTGTCCGGAACGAAGCGCCCAGAGGAACGCGACCAGCCCTAAGAGGCCGAGAGCAAGGGCACAGGGGATGAGCCAAGCGAGCGCCGTCACGGCGCCTTTCCTCTCTCCAGAATGAGCTTCTTGTTGCGCAAGCGCAGCGCGTTGGTCGTCACCACGATTGACGACATCGACATCGCGAGCGCCGCGATCAGCGGCGTGACGTATCCAGCCATCGCCAAAGGCACCGACACACAGTTGTAGGCGATGGCAATGCCGAAGTTCTCTATCGCCATTTGCTGCGAAGCACGGGCCACCTTCAACGTCTCGACCACGGGAGCGAGCTGCTCGCCCTGAAACACCGCATCAGATGCAATCTGACTGATATCGGCCGCCGTCGAGGGTGACAGTGACGCGTAGGCTGCCGCAAGTGCGGGCGCATCGTTGAGGCCATCGCCCACCATAAGTACGCGGCACCCATCCGACTTGAGGGCCTCGAGTCGCGCAATCTTGCCGTCCGGCCGAACCTCCGCGCACCAATCGTCGATACCCACGCTCATGGCCACGTCGCGCACAGCTTCCTTTCGGTCGCCTGAGATGAGACAGATGCGATACCCGCCACGTTTCAGTTCATCGATGACGCCGCGTGCATCCGACCGCAGCGAATCTTCAAACCGCAGCGCCACCGGAGCGGTACTGGCGTCGCGGAACCACAGGGACGACGGATCACCATCTGCATCCGCACCGTCCAGTCCGACCCAGTTGGCCGAACCCAGACGCCGCTCACCGAGCGCGGTCACCGCCAACAGACCGCTTCCCGGATGTTCGATAACGCCATCGGCAACAGGGAATGCCAGGCCTCGATCGCGGGCCATGCGCACAACTGCGCGCGAGTATGGGTGCCGGCTGACGACGGCTAGGGATGCAGCCGCGGCCAGGGTCGCATTGTCGATTTCCGCGGCATTGGCGAGAGATGGCTCGCCCCGCGTGAGCGTACCGGTCTTGTCGAAAGCAATGGTGTCGATCTCGGACAGGCGCTCCAAGCCGTCCGCCGCCTTGACGATGACACCCTTGGCAAAGAGGCGTCCGGCCGCGGCCACCTGAACCGCCGGTACGGCAAGCGCCAGCGCGCAAGGGCACGTGATGATCAAGACCGCGATGCCATACGTAAGCGACTGCTCGAAACCGGCACCGGCGAGAAGCCAACCGATCAGCGTAGCGGCGCCTAGAATATGAACGGCTGGCGCATAGAGTCGCCCAGCCCGGTCGGCCAGACGCACATAACGTCCCCGCCCTTGTTCTGCTGCGTTGACAAGCCGCGCGATGTCGGCAAGCAGCGTGTTGTCGTCAGTTGCCGTCGCCTCGACGACGATGGCGCGATCGAGATTGACGGTACCGGCATGCACTACGTCGCCGATCGCTGCCCGGCGCGGCACGCTTTCGCCTGTGATCAGACTTGTATCGACGTGCGTCGCGCCACTCAGCACGCGCCCATCGACCGGAATGCGCTCGCCCGCCGCAACCTGAACCCGCATGCCCGACACAAGAGCGCGTGCGGGCAGCCTGCGAATCTCGCCGTCAACGCCGACGACATCGGCCGAGAGCGCCTTGAGACCTAAAAGGTTCTCCGCTGCACCACGCGCCCTGACGCGCACCTTCTCGTCCAGATAGCGGCCGATAAGAAGGAAGAACGTAAGCATGATCGCAGCATCGAAATACACCTGCTCGGTGCCGCGCATGGTCTGATAAAGGCTCATCGCCGTAGCGAGAATGATCCCCAGCGAGATCGGCACGTCCATGTTGAGGTGGCGGCCGCGCAAAGCCGAGATGGCCGACCTGAAGAACGGCTGGCCCGCATAGGCAATGGCCGGCATCGCGATCAGCGCCGACAGCCAATGGAAAAGATCTGCCGCCGACTGGTCCATATCGCTGGCGACACCCGCCCACACGGAAACCGACAGCAACATGACATTCGCAGCCGCAAACCCGGCGACACCCAGGCGCCGCAGCAGGTCATCGGCACGGGACGCTGCATTTTCGTCGGCAGTGCTGACCGACTCAGCGGCGCGAAAGCCGGAGCGATCCAGCGCCTCTATGAGCTTCTGCGGCTCGGTGGTGCGATTGTCGAAGGTTACCGACACGCGTTTGGCGGCAAGGCTGGCGCGGGCCGTCCTGACGCCTGGCGTCGCTTTCAACGAACGCTCGATCCGGGCCATGCAGCTTCCGCACTGCATGTTCTCGACGATAAGACACACGGTTGTTATTGGCGGCAGCTCATCGCGCTCCGCATGGTCGGGTATCGGCGCAATCGTCAGGGGCCGATCCATGCGCGCCTCCGCGCCTGGTACACCGGCTGATCGGAACTGGCGTTGTCATATGCGCCGAGATCTATGAGCCACGTTCCACCAGCCGCGTCAGGCAGCGCTACTTCGTAAATCCCCGGCGTCGTCTCGGCGAGATCGAGCCTCACATCGTAGCGGTCCGTCGCAGGGCGCCCCACCGTCGCCACGACCTTTTTGCCAGCGACAGCGCCATTTTCCTTATCGCGCAGTGCAACCTGCAGCCGATGCGGCGCGCCGACGATCTTGACGTCATCGACCCACCCAAGCCGCGCCTGCTCTTTGTCCTTGGCGATACTCTCGTTGTAGTCAACGCCCTTACGGTATGCGTCAGGCGTCTCGATCCCACCGAAGGTCGACACGGCCTGATAGATCATGAAACCGTCAACCGCGAAGATGGTCGCGAAAAACCCGACGAACATCATCAGGACGTGCCTGCCGCGCATACCCCGCTTTCTACCACCGCTGCTGCCGCAGGATTCAGTCATTGGCCGGCCCTCTGAAAGCAGCGTCGTGGTTGAGGATGGTCCCGTCGACCGCGTCGATCACCGAGAAGCGGAACGGCGTCGAAGATCCTGAAAGCCTGTCGCGCATCGAAGCCGGCATCGTCACAAACACTTTCAATGCGCGCAGGTTGTCGGGAACGATGTCGATCGTTGGGCTCTCTCCCGTGAACCCCACCACGTTCATCCGCGCGCCATCCAACCCGGCGACTTCCAGACGCAGGCGGCGCACGTCGTGCTCCTTGTTGAGGATCTTGATCACATAACCGTTGCGCAGGCCGCCGTCCGACAACTGCACAAACACTGGGTTGCGGTCGTGGAGAACATTGACCTCCAGCACCGCGCGATTGAGCCACGCTGTGAGCATCACGCCACTGACGAGCAAGATCAGGGCTGTATAGAGCATCGTGCGCGGCCGGATGACCCGAACCGGCTGGCGCTCCTCGTGGCGCGGCGCCTCGATGTTGCGGAACGTGTCGTAGGCGATCAGCCCTTCGGGCCGACCCACCCGTTGCATGATGTCATCGCACGCGTCGATGCACAGCGCGCACTGGATGCACTCCAGCTGCGAGCCGTTGCGAATGTCGATTCCCATCGGGCATACAGTGACGCACGCCGTGCAGTCGACGCAATCACCACGTCCTTCCCAAGGCTGGCCCTTCTTGTGCGGAGAACGCGGCTCTCCGCGCCAGTCGCGGTAGGTGACGAGGAGCGAGTCACGGTCGAACATGGCGCCCTGAATGCGCGGCCATGGGCACATGTAAATGCATACCTGCTCGCGCGCGATGCCGCCCAGCAGATAGGTCGTTCCGGTGAAGACGCCGAGGAACACATAGGCAACGGCCGGCGCATCGCCGGTGAGCAACTCATGCAGCAGCGTCGGCGCATCGCGGAAATAGAAGACAAAGGCACCGCCGGTGGCCATGGCGATCAGCAGCCAGCTCACATGCGTGCCGGCCTTCTTCCAGATCTTCTCGAACGACCACGGAGCGCTGTCGAGACGTATGCGCATATTGCGATCTCCCTGCCACAGGCGCTCGACTGCGATCATCAGATCGGTCCACACCGTCTGCGGACAGGCATAGCCGCACCACACGCGCCCCGCGACAGCCGTGACAAGAAACAAGCCCAGCGCCGAGAGAATGAGCAGTCCGGTGATGTAGTAGAGCTCCTGCGCCCATATCTCGATAGGACCGAAGAACAAGCGCTGATGCGCGAAATCGAGAAGGAAAGCCTGGTCCGGCAGATTAGGACCGCGGTCCCAGCGAAACCAAGGCAGCAGGTAGTAAACGCCGAGGGCGACGGCCATCACCGCCCACTTCACCTTGCGGAACTTGCCGTGCGCCAGCTTCGGATAGATCTTATCGCGCCCGGTGTATCCGCCCGCCTGCCCGACTGCGATGTCACTGGTTCGGTTCATCATGTTCATTGGCGATCCCGCCATCGGAGGCCGATGCCTACTTGCCACCGCCTAGAGAATGCACGTAGGCGGCTAGCATCTTTATGGTTACGGGGTCGAGGCGTCCGGTCCAGTAGGGCATGACGCCGCCCCTGCCAGTTTCGATCGTCTTCTCGATGTCGGCGAGCTTGCCGCCATAGAGCCAGATGCCGTCGGTGAGATTGGGCGCACCGACCTCTTGGTTCCCCTTGCCGCCCTCGCCGTGGCACGCAGCGCAGTTGTCGGCAAAGATCGTTTTTCCGCGATCGGCAGCGGCCTGATCCGTGGCATGACCCGAGAGCGATAGCACAAACTGCGCCGCATCGGTTACCTCGGCAGGCTTGAGTATTCCGTCAAGGCCAAACCGCGGCATCGCCATGTCGCGGGCCTCCGCATGACCTGAGCGAATGCCGTTCTTGATCGTGTATTCGATGGCCTCTGCCGTACCGCCCCACAACCAGTCATCGTCGTTGAGGTTAGGGTAACCAACCGATCCACCGCCACCCTTGCCGTGACACGGGCCGCAACGGTCGCCGAACACCGCAGCGCCGCCGGCCATGACGAATGGCAAAAGCTCCTGGTTCTTCTCGATATCGCCAACAGGCGTTGCGGCAATAAGCTCAAAGTACTGAGACTGCGCCGCCTTCGCCGCCACAACTTCCTTGCTGACCTCGTCCCGCTGGCTGTAGCCCATCACGCCTTTCGTATAGCCGTTCATGGTCGGCCACGCCGGGTACACGATCCAATAGCCGATCGCCCAGACGATGCATGCATAGAGCACATAGAGCCACCACCGCGGCAGCGGCTTATTCAGCTCCTTCAAATCTCCGTCCCAGACGTGACCCGTCGTCTCGACGCCGGTGACGCTGTCAATCTCCTTGCCCGTCATCGACCGTCTTCCTCTGGTTCGTCGTTGTTGTCGTCGAGCGGCACCTGCGCGGCCTCATCGAACTTCTTTTTGTTCCCTGGCCAGAACACGTAGACGATGATGGCCACGAACAGAGAGATGAACAGGATGAGAGCCACGATCTGCGAAAGTGCTGTTGCGGAGTGGTATGTCATGGCCATGCCTCAGCGAAGGTTGGGACCGGCCGCGTCGAAATCGACAAAGTCGACCAGCGTTCCCAGCATCTGCAGATAAGCAATCATGGCATCAAGCTCAGTGGGTTCAGCTTCCTGCGCACCATCGAACTTGCGTACCTGTGCCTTTGGATAACGAGCGATCAGTTCCTTGGCCTCGGGGGAGTCGGGCGTGATCTGCGCCACGACGTCCGCCTGAGCCTTTTCGATCATCTCGTCGGTATACGGCACCCCGGTAATCCGCAACGCCTGCATCCGTGCGGCCATATCGCTGTAGGCTAGCTTGCGCTTTTCCAGGAATGGATACCCGGGCATCACCGACTCCGGCACGACGGACCGGGGATCGCGCATGTGGTCGACATGCCAGTTGTCCGAGTACTTGCCCCCGACACGCGCCAGATCGGGACCGGTACGCTTCGACCCCCACTGAAACGGATGATCGTACATGCTCTCGGCCGCCAGACTGTAGTGCCCGTAACGCTCCACCTCATCGCGCAGCGAGCGGATCATCTGCGAGTGACAATTGTAGCACCCCTCGCGGATGTAGATGTCGCGCCCGGCAAGCTCGAGTGGCGAGTAGGGCCGCATGCCCTGCACCTTCTCGATCGTCGAGGAGAGCAGGAACAGCGGGGCAATCTCCACAAGACCGCCGATCGACACCACGATTAGGATGCCGATCAGCAGCACCATGGAGTTCTTTTCGAAGAAATCGTGCTTCATGGCTCCCCTCACTCAGCCGGCGCGGCAGCAATCGCGTGGCGCAGCTCAGGAGCTGCGGCCGACGCTGGCTGGTCGGCAATGTCGGACGAGACATCACCCCGTATCGTGCGCCAGACGTTGATCGCCATCAGCACCGATCCAATGAGGAACAGCACACCGCCGGTGGCGCGAATAACGTATGGCCAATGCATGGCTTCGACGGTCTCAACGAACGAGTACTTGAGGAAGCCGAGGTTGTCGTAGGCACGCCACATCAAACCCTGCGTGATACCCGAGACCCACATCGCCGAGATGTAGAGCACGATGCCCACGGTGGCCGTCCAGAAGTGCCACTCGACGAGGCGCAGCGAATAAAGCCCCCGCCGCTTCCACAGCCACGGAACGAGGCAGTAGATGGCGCCGAACGAGACCATGCCGACCCAGCCGAGCGCACCTGAGTGCACGTGCCCGATCGTCCAGTCGGTATAGTGCGACAGCGAGTTGACCGACTTGATCGACATGAGCGGGCCTTCGAAGGTCGACATGCCGTAGAAGGCAACAGACACGACCAGCAGTCGAACGACCGGATCAGTACGCAGGCGATCCCAGGCACCCGACAGCGTCATCAAGCCGTTGATCATGCCGCCCCACGAGGGCATCCACAGCATGATCGAGAACGTCATGCCGAGTGTCTGAGCCCAATCGGGAAGCGCGGTGTAGTGCAGATGGTGCGGTCCGGCCCAGATGTAGAGGAAAATCAGCGACCAGAAATGCACGATCGACAAACGATACGAGTAGATCGGACGCTCAACGCGCTTGGGAATGAAGTAGTACATGATCCCAAGGAAGCCAGCTGTCAGGAAGAAGCCGACTGCGTTGTGGCCGTACCACCACTGCGTCATCGCATCCTGCACACCCGAGAATAACGAATAGCTCTTCGAGCCCAGCCAAGACACCGGTACGGACAGGTTATTGACGATGTGCAGCATCGCGATCGTCACGATGAAGGCGAGATAGAACCAGTTCGCCACATAGATGTGCGGCTCATGGCGCTTCCAGAGCGTGCCGATGAAGACAAAGAAATAGACGACCCACACGAGGGTCAGCCACACGTCAATGTACCACTCGGGCTCGGCATACTCTCTCGCTTCGGTGACACCGAGCACATAGCTCGACGCAGCCATCACGATGAACAGCTGATAGCCCCACACCACGAACCATGGCGACCAATAGCCGGCGACGCGCGCCCGGCTGGTCCGCTGCACGACATAGAGCGACGTGGCAATCAGCACGTTACCCCCGAACGCGAAGATCACCGCCGACGTGTGAACCGGGCGCAACCGACCGAAGTTCGTCCACGGCAGGTCAAGATTCAGCGCTGGAAAAGCAAGCTGCCAAGCGAGAATGTCGCCGACGAGAAACCCGACGATGCCCCAGAACACGGCGGCGATAACTGCCACCTTGATCGGCCCGTCCATGTAGTGGGCCTGCTCGTCGGCACCGCCCACGCGCGGATTGGACAGAACGTAATAGCCAGCGATGCCGCCGGCGATCAAAAACAGCAGCCCATGGAAGCGGATGACGTCATCGTGGCCAAAGACCGCGAGCACCCCTCCGATCGCAGCTATGACCACTGCTGTTAAGGTTGCCGTCGCGCCCGATAGCGCAATGACCTCTTCGCTAGTTGCCTTCATCGTCGTACCCTTGCCTCTCCCCGACGGTAAACGATACCGGTCTTGATCCTCGCCGCGGATTGATGGCGATCAAGCCTGCGACGAAAGTGTTGCCCCGTTTATCCACTTTTGATTGCCTTGCACTTGCCGGAGCATACTCAGCTTGAGGCTGATCAAATGCGCTTGCGGCACACGGGCGCAGCGACCGAAGATCACGACAAGGTTGGGCAGGATTCCGATACTGCCCCGCCTGGCAGACTGGCAAATGAGTCCCACTTTTCAAGCGCTCAGGTTGGAACTGCGACCTAATCGTTCGCCAGATCACCAAGGCGCGGCAGGTCAATCAGCTGCACGCGCGTCCCACCCTGCTCGACATCGATGACACCCATCGTCCGCAGCTTGGTGAGTGTTCGGCTAACCGTCTCGATCGTAAGGCCAAGCAGGTCGGCGATATCACTACGGCGCATAGCCAGCCTTACCGTCGACGAGCCATCCGTAGCCGTCCGGCGATGCAGTGCAACAAGAAACGCCGCCACACGCTCAATCGCGCTGCGCTGGCCAACCGTAACGAGCAGGCTCCGCGTCGCCGCGAGTTCCTGGCACACAGATTTGTAGAGCTTGAGCGCGAGGCTGGCGTCCAACTCCGCCATTCGCTCCAGCGTCGCGGCGGAGAAGCACCGCACTTTCGACGGTACAGTCGCCTGCGCGCTCAGAACGTGCTCAGCAAGAACGCCCAGCCCTATCAAATCCCCTGGATAGGCGAAGTCGATGATCTGCCGGCGACCGTCAGGAAGGGTCTTGTAAACAGCGATGACGCCTTCCTCGACCCGGAAAACGTGCTGACGCGCGTCACCTTCACAGAACACATGCTCCTTTGCCGTCAGGCGGCGAAGGGCAGCGTGAGCCATGCGCTCGTCGAGCGTGCCGTTGGCGGATGTGGGGAGCGAACGAGAGACGTGGACGGCCGGTTCTTGATGTACCGCAAGCATTCGTCTTCTCCGTCTTTGATCTGCGATGATCTCAAGCAGGATTAAACGGCAGCCGTGCCGCGCTGTTATGCCGAGCGCGTGACGTTTTGTAAGAGAGTGTAACAGCGCCCGGTGGCACACCCCGGCCGTGATTTTGATCAAAGCGCTATCTACGGTCGGCTCTACGCTGCAAAAATGCATGGCAGCACTGACATCCGAGCACAGATCGAGGCCGATAAGCGGCTCCAAAGGGAGATCTGCGCATCGCTCCTCGGCCTCGCAGAGACGCTCGACAATCGCCTCGATCTTCGCCTCGCGCGCGTTTTGTCGCGCACCCTCGAAGTGAGCTGGGCCGAGCACGTCAGCTTCCAGGAGGATGCTATGTTTCCCATCCTCACCGCTCATCACGGAAACCGGCTGCAGTCGATGATGGATGCCCGCCACTCCGAGCACTCGAGGTTGGCGCAACTCCACGACCAGATCGGTCGCCGGCTCAATGGTCTACTCGCCACGGGGAACATGGCAGCCGGCAACCTCCAGACCTACCTGCGCGAGGCATGCGCCCTGCGTATGTCGCACCTTGCCTTCGACGCCGACCTCGAAGACGAGTTGCCGGCGGTCTTTACCGATGATGAGATAAGGCTGTTTGCCAGCTGGTCGGAGGCGCGACCGGCGCTACGCTTTCCTATAAATCTGCTACGGACAGGTATCGTGCCCTCGGGCGGCCGGACTCACTGACAAGGTGAAGAGCCTCTAATGGATGGCGTTGCGTTAATCGCCTTGAACGGGCTGGCCCTCGGGCTTGCGAGCACGCTGCATTGCGCCGGCATGTGCGGTGCGATCTCGTGCGGCCTTCTCCTCGCCCAGGAGCGCGGCGGCGCACGCAATCCCTATGCCGCATTTGCCATGACTCATGCCGGACGCGTTGTGGCCTACGCCCTCGCCGGCGCTCTGATCGGCGCAATCGGCGGTCCCGCAGTCTCTTGGCTGGACCGGGATGTCGCCTTCCGGCTGCTTCAGTGGGCCGCTGCCGCGTCACTCATCTGGATTGGATTGTCCACGGCAGGCTTGGTCCCCTCGATCACGTTTATCGACCGCGGCCTCACCTCGATAGCCGATGCCGTCGCGCGTGCAAATGCGACGGCCCAGCGCCGCACGTTCGTTCCGCTGCTCTCTGGCCTCGCGTGGGGGATGATGCCGTGCGCGATGGTCTATGCGGCTCTGTTCACAGCCATGCTGACGGGCTCGGCGTTGGGTGGGGCCACCGTCATGGCCGCCTTTGGCCTTGGAACGCTGCCGGGCCTTGTCGCCTCAAGCTTCGGTTTCCGCCACCTCGCCGGCGTGACTCGCAGTGGGCCCGGACGGCTCGCTGCCGGCCTGGCCGTAGCGGCGTTCGGGGCCGGCACGGTCCTGATTGCCCATCCCGGCTCAGGGTACTTCTGCCTTCCTGGACAATCGGCAGATTCCACCCCGACACCGACGACGCGAAGTGCGTCGCCTCGCCGCTCAGACGTGGCTTTTGATCAGCATCAAGTGGCCCCACGCGACGACGCACTAGCCTTGGCAGCCAAGCCGCAAGAGAGCGGCGCCAGATAGGCACGGAACGTCAATGAGCCCCGAACTCGTGAAGCGATATTCGGCCCCTGTGCCGCGCTACACCAGCTATCCGACTGCACCGCATTTCTCGCCGAACGTCTCGGCCGACACCTACCGGGCCTGGCTCGCCGAGCTGCCTGCGGACGTGCGCCTGTCGCTGTACTTCCATATCCCGTTCTGCGACTCGCTGTGCTGGTATTGCGGCTGCTGCACCAAGGCGGTCCAGCGCTACGAGCCCGTCGCTGAGTACCTGACGAGTCTCTACGCGGAAGCGGCCCACGTTGCCGGTCTGCTTCCAGCCGGACACGAGGTCGCTCACATCCACTGGGGCGGCGGCTCTCCCAATATCCTCACCCCCGACGACATAGGCCACCTGGCGGAGACGCATCGCAGGCTCTTCCGGGTGCGGGAAGATGCGGAGTTCGCCGTAGAGATTGACCCGCGCGGTCTCGATGACGCACGCATCGCAGCGTTTGCCCGTGCCGGAGTGACGCGCGTTTCGCTCGGCATCCAGGACTTCGACACAAAAGTCCAGGCGGCGATCAACCGTAAACAGTCGTTTGCGGAAACGCAGGCGGCGGTAACGGGCTTCCGGGCGCACGGCGTCGAGGCGCTCAATGTCGACCTCGTCTACGGACTGCCGCACCAGACGCGCGCCAGCCTGCAGAATACCGTCGAGCAGGTGCTCGAACTGCGCCCGACGCGCATCGCGGCCTTCGGCTATGCCCACCTGCCGGAACGGCTGAAGCACCAGCGACTGATCCCCACTGCAACCCTACCTGACACCGTCGAGCGCTTCGCCCAGGCGAGCCGCCTCGCCCGCATCCTCATGCGCTCTGGCTACGTGCGCATTGGCCTCGACCATTTCGCCCTGCCCGACGACCCACTCGCCAAGGGTCAATTGGCACGCAACTTCCAGGGCTACACCACCGACACAGCTGATACATTGATCGGCCTCGGCGCCTCCGCCATTGGCCGTCTGCCTCAGGGCTACGTGCAGAACCACCCGGCAACGGCCGAGTACGCGCGACGCATTGCGAACGACGGCCTTGCCACCTCGCGCGGCATCGCACTCACCGACAACGACCGCATGCGCGGCTTCGTCATCGAACGCTTGATGTGTGATCTGGCGTTTCCCGCGCGCGAGCTGCGCACGCGCTATGGGCACCAGTCGGAGGAGATCCTGCGCGAGGCCCGCGCACTGCTTGAGGCAGATCAGGACCGGTTGATCGAAAGCGACGGCGAAGCGTTCCGCGTCACTGACCGCGGGCGCCCCTTCGTCCGCACGATAGCGGCCTGCTTCGACTCTTATCTCGATGCCACCACGGCGCGTCACGCGCCCGGCGTCTGACAACGGGGAGGCTACCTTGAACGATCATTTCTGGCCGTCGCTCTATCCCGGCATCTTTGTCGGGCTGCTGATCGGCATTGCAACCGGAGGCATCGTCGCCATTCTTGCCGGCGCAGCCGGCGGTCTGGCCGGATCGATCGCGGCCTACTTCCTGACCACGTGGCTCGGGCTCGACGAATCCGTGTTGTCGCTGGCCATTCTGATCGCAGGTGCATGCGCAGGCGGATATCTTGGTGCTCAGCTAGGCGGGCGTTTTAGCAACATCCGCACGCCCTAACGTTTGGCCGCCAGCGCAGTTGCCTCATGCAACGCCAGACCAAGCCTCTCCCACGCCGGCTCGGTGCCCGGCAGGCCAAACCGTAGCCAGGTCGGCCGCGACGCAAAGCGCCGGACATAAATGCCGTCGCGTCCCAACACGTCGGCAACATCGCCCGCGCGCGCATGCTCGGCCAGACGAAACAGATGCGTGCCACCCAGAACGGCAAATCCGCTCGCGGCAAGCAACGAATCCAGACGACCGCGTTCGCGCGCCAACCTCTCGCCCATATCGGACAGCCATAGGTCATCCAACAGCGCCGCGGTGCCTATGCCCAGTGCCGGCCCCGACACCGACCACGGGCCCAATTCGTTCCGCAGCCTTTGCGCAACACCAGCCGACGCGAGTGCGAACCCGAGCCTCACGCCAGCGAGACCATACGTCTTGCCGAAGGAACGCAGCACGACGGCTGCCGCCGGAATCCGCTGCACGAGGCTCGCTTGCGGTGTGAAATCGACGAATGCCTCATCGACGACAAGCAGTCCCCCCTGCTGTTGCAGCCTGACGGCGAGATCGCATAACTCGGCGCGCGCGATAAGGCGGCCCGTTGGATTGTTGGGATTGACGACGACCACGACGCGCGCCTGCCCGGCGTCGGCCAACGTTTCAACCTCTGCCACGCGATGCCCGCACCGCGCCCAGGCAGCTGCGTGCTCTGTGTAGGTTGGCGCCAGAACGGCGACATCGGACGGCTCCATCAGGCGCGGCAACACCTGGATGAGCGCTTGGCTCCCGGGCGCCGCGGCGATTTGGTCGGTGCTCTCGGCACCGTAGCGCCGTGTCGCGGCCTGCAGCAACGCCAGCTCTTCCGATGTTTGCGGCAATCGCTCCCAGGCCTGGGCGCCCGGCGCAACAAAGCGATAAGCGTGCGGGTTGATGCCCGTCGACAGATCGATCCAAGGCTCCGGGGCCTCCGGATAGCGGCGCCGCGCGGCATCGAGGTCGCCGCCATGATCGACCGGTTCTATGCGGCCGGCACTCATGCTAGCACCTCGGCTCGTCGCAGCACCCGGACCTTCACGCATGTACCCCTTCACGGCCTTGATTGCCCTCGCGGTCGACGCCAGCGTTGGCTATCCCCAGTGGATATACGAACGCATCGGCCATCCGGTCAGCTGGATTGGGCGGCTGATAACATGGTGCGAGCTGCGCTGGAATGGCCCGGCTTTTTCCTTCACCCGACGGCGCTTCAATGGCGCCGTGGCGTTGATCGTCGTCCTTGCAGTAACGACCACCATTTGCGTGGCGTTGACCCAAGCCATCGGCTGGCTCATCCCCCAACCCTACGCCGTTCTATTGCTGGCCCTGACGGCGAGCACCTTGATTGCCCAGCGCAGCCTTGATGAGCACGTCATGGCCGTCGCATCGGCCCTTGAACAGGGCGGAGTGGAGGCGGGCCGCCACGCCGTCGGCATGATCGTCGGACGCGATACGGCCGCGCTCGATGAAGCCGGCGTCAGCCGCGCCGCGATCGAGAGCCTCGCCGAGAACTATTCCGACGGCATCGTCGCGCCATTGTTCTGGATGCTCTTTGGCGGCCTCACGGGCGCCGGCCTCTATAAGGCGATCAACACTGCCGACAGCATGATCGGCCATAAGAGTGAGCGCTATCGCGCCTTTGGCTGGGCATCGGCGCGGTTCGACGACCTCGTCAATCTCCCTGCGTCGCGGCTCGCGGCCCTGTTTCTCATTGTCGGAGCGGGGTTGGCACCCGGTTGCAATCCCCGCGCTGCCCTGCACGCTGTCATCAACGATGCGCGCCGTCATCGCTCCCCCAACGCCGGGTGGCCCGAGGCGGCAATGGCCGGCGCCCTCGGCATCGCGCTCGCCGGCCCACGAACCTATCACGGCGCAGTTGTGAATGATGGGTGGATGGGTTCGGGCCGCCACGATATTGGAGCGCCAGACATCCGCAGGGCACTACGCCTTTATCGGATCGCCAATGTCGCCCAGGCCACCGCGCTGGCCCTGATTGCACTCGCTACGTTGCTTCTAGTTCGCTAACAGCACGCAACTACTGCAAGGACGAAGACCCTCATGCGCCGCATCTGCGTCTTTTCGGGATCGAGCCGCGGCAAGCTGCCCGAATACCGGGCCGCCGCTGCCGAGCTGGGCACAAGCATCGCCCAGCAAGGCATCGGCCTCGTCTACGGCGGCGCATCGATCGGACTGATGGGCACGATTGCCGACGCCGCGCGCGAAGCCGGGGGCGAGGTTATCGGCGTCATTCCGCGTAGCCTTGTTGAACTCGAAGTGGCCCACAATGGGCTCGATGACTTGCGGATCGTCGGCTCGATGCACGAGCGCAAGGCACTGATGGCCGAGCTTTCTGACGCCTTCGTAGCCCTGCCCGGCGGCATCGGCACTTTGGAGGAGATCTTCGAGGTCTGGACATGGGGCCAGCTCGGCAGCCACAAGAAGCCGTGCGCGTTCCTCAACACGTGCGGCTTCTATGATCCGCTGCTCGCGTTTCTGGATCACGTCGTCGAGGAAGCTTTCCTCAAGCCGGTCCACCGCGGCATGGTCCTCGTCGAAAGCGAGCCGGCCCGACTGTTGCGCGCACTTCAGACTTACGACGCCCCACCCGTCCCCAAGCTGATCGGGCGCGATCAGCGTTAGCGGCTGCACTGCGATTATTCTGCAGTTAAAAGTTGCACAGCCCGCCCGGGGCCTTTAGCGATCTAGACTGACGCCGCCTACTGGACACATCGCAACCTGCAATCTTCGAACGCTATGAAAACGATGCATGCTCCCTTCTCGGTCGCCCTCGATCCGCCCTTCCTCGTTGCCACGTTCGCGGAGCAGCAGCGGGTCCTGAGCTGGTCGATGCTACGTCCGGGATTTCAGCAGACACATCGCATCGCCTGGCTCGAAGTGCGCAATGCCGACCTGCCGCGTGATGTAGACGCCGGTGAGGTGATCCGTGCTCGCGTGTCGGATAATGGCTTCGACGATGCCGTCGTCCTCGTTACCTCTCGCGACGTTCGCCGCCATCATCTGGCCCACGCGCACGTCGACGACGAAGACGCCTACTGCCTGACGACAGTCGGCCTGTCGAATAGCGAGCGCGTCGGCATGCGCCTCCATCAGCCCCCTCCTTTCGCCGGCACCATAAACACGCTTGTTCACGTCGCGCGGCCGCTGTCCGATGCGGCATTGATCGAGGCTCTATCCATCGCGACGGAGGCACGCACGGCGGCTGTTCTCGAAGCGGAAGTCTATCGCGGCGGCCTACGCATAACCGGCACGGGCACCGATTGCATCGCCATCGCCACGCCGCTTGGCGGTGCGGCCGTGGAATATGCCGGAAAGCATACTGCGATCGGTGAGGTCATCGGCGCCGCGGTCTACCGCGCTACCGCAGCAGCAATCAGTGAGTGGAAGGTCGACATCGGCATACTGCCACCGCCCGTCGCATGCCCTGCACCCAGCTAAAAGCTATACTCATAGGCTGCACGTACCGAAAGAAGCGGGAGTTCAACCATGAGCGAGCCGCACGAACATCCTCAGAAAGCCACACGCAGCCTACCGCCGCTGCTGCGCTTCCTTGGCCTGCACCTTATTCTTGGGTCGGCGATAGGCATTGCCTTCGCGTCTCTACTCATCCTGCTGGACGTCTCCGGCCTCAGAGGCCTGCTGATCGAGACGCAGGAGCCGTTCGTGCCGCTGCTTCTCCTATATAGTTTCAATGTGATTACGTTCTCGAGCGTGATCATGGGCATCGGCATTATGATCGTGCCCTCCGACGAGCCGTAGCGGCAAAGCGGGAAGGGCCGACTGACATAAAGCCTGCATAAACCCCGATTAGATCGATTTGCCGCAGGTCTTCGGCACTCGACGCCTCGCATTGCCATGGCCAACTAAACAACTCTGCAAACCATCTGCCGCACCATCGCCGACGCAATCGTCCGACGGAGTCGCAGCTTGAGCCGCAACGAGAAGATCGTACTAGTTCTTCAAGGTGGCGGGGCCCTCGGCGCCTACCAGGCCGGTGCTTACCATGCGCTGGCGGATGGCGCTCTCGCGCCTGAGTGGGTGGCGGGCATATCCATCGGCGCCCTCAACGCAGCTATCATCGCCGGCAACCCACCGCAGCAGCGCGTCGCGCGCTTGCGCCAGTTCTGGGAGCTGGTTTCCAGCCGCTTGCTGATGCCGCCGATTTCCGAAGATGACATTTCCAGGCGCTTTTTCGTCGAGGCGAGTGCGGCCCTCGTGGCCTCCACGGGCGTTCCCGGCTTTTTCGAGCCGCGCGTTCCTCCGGCAGTCGTCATGCCGTCCGCGACACCCGAAGCCATCAGCCTTTACGATACCAGTCCCCTGCGTAATACACTGCTCGATCTTGTCGACTTCGATCTGCTGAATTCCGGCCCGACGCGCTTCAGCATCGGCACCGTCGAGGTACAGACCGGTAACATGCGCTACTTCGACACCGGCAAAGGCGACACGATCACACCCGAGCACGTGATGGCCAGCGGGGCACTGCCACCGGGTCTGCCGCCCATCCGCATCGATGGAGAACTCTACTGGGATGGCGGGCTCGTTTCCAACACGCCGTTGCAGTACGTGCTCGACTATGCCGGGCCACGGCAGGATATGTGCATCTTCCAGATCGACCTCTTCAGCGCGCACGGATCGCTGCCCGAGACGCTGCTCGATGTTGCCCAGCGCGAAAAAGATATCCGCTACTCAAGCCGCACGCGATTGAACACCGACATGTTCAAGCGAATGCAGAGCATCCGCCGCGCCATCCGGCGCCTGGAGCGCACACTCCCCGACGAATTCAAGTCCAGTCTCGACTGGAAGCTGCTCGCGGAGATGGGATGCGATGCGGCAATCACCATCGTGCATCTCATCAATCGCCGCGCTGCCTATTCGACCCACTCAAATGACTACGAGTTCTCGCGCTACTCGGTCGATACGCACTGGCGCAACGGCCGTAACGACGTCGAGCGCACGCTGAATCATGACGAATGGATCAATCGCCAGCCGCCCACCGAGGGTGTGAAAGTTCTCGACTGCACAAAAGATCTAGATGCCGGTGGAGTGAGGAAAACCGCATGAAAATCGCCGACGTCCGCAAACGTGCCTTTGCCATGCCGTTGACCAGTCCTGCCTTCCCACCCGGCCCCTACCGCTTCATCGATCGGGAATATCTGATCATCACCTACCGGACAGACCGTGAGGCCCTTGAAGCCGTCGTCCCCGAACCGCTGACGTTCGACGAACCGATCGTCAAATACGAGTTCATACGCATGCCCAACTCGACGGGATTCGGCGACTATTGCGAATCCGGTCAGGTTATTCCGGTTAAGTTCGAGGGCATCGAAGGCGGCTACACGCATGCCATGTTCCTCGATGACGGCCCGCCCATCTATGGGGGACGCGAGCTGTGGGGCTTCCCTAAAAAATTCGCTAAGCCCACATTGGGCGTCGCAACCGATACGTTCGTCGGCACGCTCGACTATGGTCCCATCCGCATCGCCACCGGCACCATGGGATACAAGTACAAGGCACTCGATCCGGCGCCCGTCGCCGCCGCGCTTGCCAAACCCAACTACCTTTTGAAGATCATCCCCCACGTCGATGGCACGCCACGCATTCTCGAGATCGTCGATTACCGCCTTGAAGACGTTGTCGTGAAAGGCGCCTGGACTGGACCCGCGGCACTGGATCTCAGCCCTCACGCGCTTGCCCCGATCGCCGATCTTCCCGTTCGCGAGATCATCTCGGCGACCCACATCCTCGCCGACCTGACCCTTGGGCTCGGCACCGTTGTCTACGATTATCTCAAACGCTGAAAGGACCAGCACCATGCGGCTCGACGGTAAGATTGCCTTGGTGACCGGAGCGGCGAGCGGTATCGGCCACGGTATCGCCAAGCGCTATGTCGAAGCAGGCGGGCGCGTCGTGATCGCCGACCTCAACATCGACGCGGCGACGGCCGCCGCCCGTGAACTCGGAAACGAAAAAACGGCAATCGCAGTTGCGATGGACGTCACCAGCGAAGAGCAGGTGAACGCCGGCGTGGAGGCAACCGTCAAAGCCTTCGGCGGCGTCGACATTCTCGTTTCCAACGCCGGCATCCAGATCGTTCACCCGGTCGAAGACTTCCCGTTCTCAGATTGGAAGAAGCTGCTTGCCATTCACCTCGACGGCGCTTTCCTGACCACGAAGGCCTGCGTCAAGCACATGTACAAGCAGGGATCAGGCGCGCTCATCTACATGGGCTCCGTGCATAGTCACGAAGCTTCGCCGCTGAAGTCGGCCTACGTCGCCGCCAAGCATGGCATCCTCGGTTTCGCTCGCGTGATGGCCAAGGAAGGCGCCCAACATGGCGTTCGTTCGAACGTCATCTGCCCAGGTTTCGTGCGCACGCCGCTTGTCGACAAGCAGATACCCCAGCAGGCCCACGAACTCGGCATCACCGAAGAACGCGTCGTCAAGGAGGTCATGCTTGGCGAAACGGTCGACAAGCAGTTTACGATGGTCTCCGACATCGCCGAAGTTGCGCTGCTACTTGCCGCTTTCAAGACCAACGCGCTGACGGGCGAATCCATCATCGTCAGCCACGGATGGCACATGAACTGACGATCGCGGCGTGCGCAGTGCGCGGGCGCCGAGCGCGCTGCACTCTTTCCCCAACGGGTCCAATCGTGAAAGAGTGGCAGCGACGATTTTTGCTGAGGATCCTTCCATGACCAATCCCCTGCCCCGCGCCTGCAAGAGCATCAACGACCTCAATGTCGGCGACGAGTTCCGCCTCGACTACTCGATCAGCGACGCCGACGTGCAAAAGTTCGCCGAGCTCTCTGGCGACTTCAACCCGGCCCACTTCAACGAGGAGTACGCCAAGGGCACCATCTTCAAGAACCGCATCGCCCACGGAATGATCTCCGTCGCCAAGTTCTCGGGCATCTTCGGCATGGACACACCGGGTCTGGGCGCCATCTGGGGCGGGCAAACACTGACATTTCTCGCCCCTGTGCAGCTGAACCAGACCTACACCGCCGTCGCACGCGTAAAGGAGAAGGGCGAGCGCAATGTCGTCTTCACTTGCTGGGTTGAAGACAATGAGGGCAAGCTCATGCTCGAAGGCGAAGGCACCCTCTATCCCATCCCCCAAAAGGTGAAAGACAAGCTCACCGCCGACGGCAAGCTGGCATCACTCCTCGCCTAATGCTCCAGAGAACCCGTGTTGCATGTAACGCATACGCATAGGTGGGGATAGCTTGCGCTTGCAGCCGCGTGGGGGGACGCCGCGCATTGCGCGCCCCCTTCGAATCTGCGACCCGCATTCAGTATCAAGCTCTTAGACGACCAAGGGCTCAGCTTTCGGCACCGGGACGGCGGATCGCGTATCGACCGCACCAATGAGCGCAGCAGGTCAGCGTCGAGCAATGCAAGCGACGGGGCATGCAACGGCGAGCAATCAATCCATCCGCGGACGCGCCACTCACGCAACCAGTCTCGCCGGAGAACGGTCGCCGACCGCCGCTTGGTAGACATCCCCCCCGTTTGGCCTCGTTGGCTCGTGCCATTGCGATCGGTCTGCTGGCAATAGCATCAGGATGCGCCGTCGGCCCCGACTACGAACCCCCGCCAGCTCCCGTCCCAGCTCAATTCAAGGAGCTCGACGGCTGGAAGATCGCCACGCCCCGCGATGACGTGGACCGTGGTGACTGGTGGTCCATCTTCGCCGACCCGAACCTTGACGGCCTGCTCCGCGAAGTGGACGTCAACAACCAGAACATCGCCGGCGCCGAGGCTGCGTTTCATCAATCGGCGGCCATGGTTCAGCAAGCGCGCGCCGGCCTTTTCCCCGCCCTCGGCGTCGGCTACGTTCCTACGCGTTGGCACGAAGGTGTCGGGGCCAGCGATGCCTACGGATTTCATGCCACCGAGCCCCTGAATAAAACGACCGTGACATTGTCACCGCAGGTGAGCTGGGACATCGACATCTGGGGTCAGACGCGGCGCCAGGTCGAGAGCAACATCGGCGCCGCCCAGGCAACAGCTGCCAACCTTGCAAATGTTCGGCTGCTCGCACGCACTCAATTGGCGCAGGCCTACTTCAATCTCCGTGCCGCCGATTCCCTGCAGCGGTTGCTCGACGCCACTGTTGCCGCCTACCGCAAGACTTACGAGATCGCCGACGCGCGATACAAGCGCGGCACGGCATCGATATACGACACGATCACCGCCAAGACCCAGGTCCAGACCACGCTCGCCCAGGCGGTGGGCGTGGGCATTCAGCGCGCGCAGTTCGAGCATGCAATCGCAGTCCTCATCGGACGGCCACCCGCAGACGTTTCGATCCCGCCCGAGCCTCTCGGTCGACATATCCCGGCGATGCCGCCCAGCGTTCCCTCGGCGCTTCTGGAACGGCGCCCGGACATCGCCTACGCAGAACGGACGATCTCCAGCCAGAACGCACTCATCGGCGTTGCCGTCGCTGCTTACTTTCCGAATGTGAGCCTCGCCGGCTTCGGCGACAGCGTACTCTCCTACGCCACCTATGGCTGGGTCGGCTCCAAGGCGTTTCCCATCGCCGTCGCCAACGAGGTCTGGTCAGTCGGACTCAACTTCGCCCAGGTGGTCTTCGACGGCGGGCTCCGTGGCGGCGAGGTGGCCGCGGCACTCGCCTCCTACTATCAATCGGTGGCCAGTTACCGCCAGACGGTCCTCACAGCCATGCAGCAGGTCGAAGACCAGCTATCCAACTTGCGGATTCTGGCTCAGCAGGCACACGCGCTCGGCGAGGCGGTGCGATTGGCGCGCGAAGCGCTCGATATAACGATTTCAGAGTACAGGGCTGGAACGGTCGACTTCACCGCCGTCGTGCAAGCCCAGGAAGTTCTCCTCTCAAACGAGGTCAACGCACTGACTGTGCGCCAGAATCGCTTTCTTGCCAGCGTCAACCTGATCCAGGCGCTCGGCGGCGGATGGGACACCGCGTGGCTGCCCGACTACGAGCAACTGCGTCACTGGCGGACATGCGTCACCCTGCGCGAAGTTCTGCGCGGCCCGCTCGCCCCCGACATGCCACCTTGCCTATAGGTTCAGCTAGCCGGCCGAGGCTTCCTTCACTTGCGGCCTGACCTTCACCTTGGCTCCATCCTGCAAGTCGACTGGCGGATCGAGAATAACCTGATCACCCACCGCCACGCCCTGGTTGACCTCAATAGCCGTACCGAGATCACGCGTGACGTTCACCTTCTGGATATTGGCTATGCCGTCCTTGGCGACCGCAACCTGCATGCCGTGCTCATTGAAGATGATGGCCTGTGCCGGCACGAGTAAAGACTCCGTCTTGCGCGGAACGAACAGCTCCACCGTGACGTAAGTCCCCGGCGTGAGAGTGCCCTCCGGATTGGGAATGTCGATCTCCGTCAGCAGCGTCCGCGTTCCCGGCGCCAAAGCATCGGCGACACGCGTCACTGTTCCAGTGAACGTACGGTCCGGCATCTGCGGCACGCGCACGACGCCTTTCACACCTGCCGCGAGCCCCGTCGCCTGCTCCTGGGGCACATAGACTTGGGTGCGGATCACGTCACTCTGCATCAGCGTAAACATGAACGTGCCGCTCGTCGCGTCGGCCTGCATGAGATCGCCGATGTTGATATTCCGCTGCGTAACCACACCATCGAACGGCGCCACGACGCGCTG
This sequence comes from Hyphomicrobium sp., assembly GCA_041659545.1. Classification (GTDB taxonomy): domain Bacteria; phylum Pseudomonadota; class Alphaproteobacteria; order Rhizobiales; family Hyphomicrobiaceae; genus Hyphomicrobium_A. The sequence goes on along the minus strand of JBAZYB010000021.1, from coordinate 466 downwards.
GTATTTCTTCTGCTGGCGCGAAACCTCAACCTGCGCCGCCTGTGCCGCGACATTGGCTTCTGCCATTCCGACTTGAGCTTCCTGTGCCTTTAGGTTCAAGCGGTAGGTGTCGCCGTTCAAGGCACTGACGAAACCCCGTTCCACCAGTGGATCGTTGCGCTCGTCCGTCACCCGCGCGAGTTCCATGTTGGCCATCATCTGCCGAACCGTCGCTTGGTTCTGCAGCAGCGTCGCCTCGGCTTGCGCCAGCTGATACTCGATTTCCGGAGCATAGATCTCCGCCAGGACATCACCCTTCTTGACCCGATCGCCGATATCGACGTTGCGCTTCGAGATGTAACCGCTGGAGCGCGCGAACATGTTCGCCGCGGTGTACGCTTGCGTCGTCGCCGGCAGAGTAATGCGAATGATGTCGTCGCTTGCCTTCACGTCCGCGACCCGCAGTGTCGGAACGAAGTTCCGATGA
>JBAZYB010000020.1:0-29951 GCA_041659545.1 Hyphomicrobium sp. | reverse complement strand
GGTGCCGGCTGAGGCGTTGGGGCTCGATGGCGATTTCATCGAGGCCGAGGCCTGGGCCTATCTCGCCGTGCGCTCGGCTTTGAAGCTGCCGATCACCTTTCCCGAAACGACGGGCGCACTTGCTCCGATGACCGGCGGCATTCTCGCCAGCGTTCGCTGACCCTTGTCGGGCGCACACGCCAGGCCATGATCGGCGCCAATAACATTCATGCCTATGAACAGCGAACAGCCATTCCAGCTAGTCGATACCGAGACCGCCCGACAGAAAGCACAGCGACTTTTCGATTGTGTCCGCAATAGGCTGGTGCCGCTTCTACCGGCCGACGCCGATATACTCCACATCGGCGCGACGGCCGTTTCAGGCTGTTTGACGAAGGGCGATCTCGATATCGTCATCCGCGTCCCCGGCGAGGGCTTCCCGCAGGCAGACGCCTTACTGGCGAGACATTTTGCGCGCAACGATGGCTCGATCCGGACCGACAGCTTTTCAGCCTTCGAGGATGCATCCACCGATCCGCATCTAGGGATCCAGCTGACAGTGGTCAGCGGCCCTCACGATTTTTTCCATCTGTTTGTCGAGGCGCTGCGGCGGTCACCTGACCTTGTGAGCGAGTACAACGCTCTGAAGCGTCAGCATGAGGGCGACGATATGATCAACTATCGCGCGGCCAAGGATGCTTTCGTGGAGCGCGTTCTAGCTGGCACCCGCTCGAGGCGATAACCGCAATTGGCCCTTTATGGGACGGCGATCGCCAGACCGCGTCCCACGTCACTTCAGCATTTGACGCAGTGATGCCTCGACTGCGAGCGTGATGTGGGCGAGCTTGTCGTAATTGACCTTGTCCGGCAGGTCTGACGGCGTGTGGTACTCGGGGTAGCGGAATAGCGCCGTGTCGGTGATCATGATCCCCGGATAGCCGAACATGTAGAAGGCCCAGTGGTCGGACCAGCCGATGCCGTCGATGAAGTCGGGTGCGGTGCCGCCGATGGTCGGCATCTTCGCGTGCTCGCGAAATTCGCCGACGAACTCGTGCAGGAAGGCGCGACCACCCGGCAGCGCCACGAGCGCGACGAAGTTGGCGACGTCGGGGAAGATGAGATCGAACGGAGCTGGATACTTCTGCGTGCCGGCTTTGTCGGAGAACGCGCCGAGTGTCTCCAGCGAGATCATCCCGGCGACCCTCTCGCCAGCGTCCTTCAGGCTCTTGGCATATTGGTAGCTGCCCATGTCCGGGGTACGGTCGTAAGGCGGCTCCTCATTGACGAACAACACCAGGCGCAGCCGCTTGTCCGTCAGCGGCACGTCCTTCAACAGGCGAGCGAACTCTAGCACCGCCGCCGAGCCGGTGCCGTTGTCGTTGGCTCCAGGCGCGTCCCCGAAGGAATCATAGTGCGCCCCGACGACGAGCATCGGCGTCGATGCATCGGCGCCGGCAGGCGCCAGCTCCACGGCGATGTTGCGCACTGACTTGCCGTCGACCTTGTAGACCTGCGCCATTGGCGCATAGCCGAGCAAGGCAAGCTGCGCTTCGATATAGGCCGCTGATTTTTCCAGCGCCGCGTAATGCACGACGTTGTGCGGCTCGCTGGCAATGGCGGTAACGTGCCCGCGTAGCCGCTCGGCGAGATCGCGCTCGGCATCGGACACTGGCGCAGGTTCGCCGGCAAAGCTCTCGCCCGGCAGGCTGAGCGAATACCAGTACGACACGGCCATGGCCGCGAGCACAATCAGCAGCAGCCCTGCTGCCCACAGAGCCACGAGCTTGATCACGCCCCGCGTCCTTTACTCAGCGTCAGCCTCGGCATCGTCATCGCCTCCACCGCTGCTCTCCTCCTGGCGCTCCAGCTCGCGCTGGCGCTGGCGCTCACGCTCTTTCTCCCGCTCACGCTCTTTCTCCTTGGCGCGATCGAGTTCGGCCTGCTCCATGCGCGTGTCGACGTACGTACCCACGGCTTCCTTCAGTTCGTCGAGCTTGTGCTCAAAGAAGTGATTGGCGCCCGGAACGACCTGATGGGTGATCTTGATACCGCGCTGCGTCTTGAGCCGCTGCGACAGGTCGCCGACCGAATTGGAAGGCACGACGCGATCCTTGTCGCCGTTGATCATCAAGCCGGACGACGGGCAGGGAGCAAGAAACGAGAAATCATAAAGGTTCGACGGCGGGGCGACGCAGATGAAGCCCTCGACCTCTGGCCGGCGCATCAGCAGCTGCATGGCGATCCAGGTGCCGAACGAGACGCCGGCGATCCAGCAGCTCTTGGCGTCGGGCTTGACGATCTGCAGCCAATCGAGCGCCGACGCCGCATCCGAAAGCTCGCCCGGGCCGCCATCCCAGACGCCCTGGCTGCGACCGACGCCGCGGAAATTGAAGCGCAGGACCGAAAAACCCCGCTCCACGAACGTGTGATACAGCGTGTAGACGACCTGATTGTTCATCGTCCCGCCGAACTGCGGGTGCGGATGCAGGATCAGGGCGATCGGGCTGTCCCCGCTCGGCTCGTGGTGATAGCGGGCTTCGAGGCGGCCAGCAGGCCCATTGATAATCAGTTCGGGCATCAGAATTCCAACTGGTTAGGGGCTCTAGTCGGCCGCTGATGGGGGCGTGCGGCGGAGCCTTTGGACAGGTCACGGAATCGGCATAACCGAAACCTTGACTTGTGGGCTCGGAATTTTCATATTCCTACTGACTTTAGAACCGTTCGAAAGAGCGTGTGCTGTCGTAAATCAGCCTCGCTCTCCTGCGGAGGCGCTTCTTAGCACGACGCCCGGTGTCGATTGCAAGAGAAAGCGCCCTCGCGAGGCAAGGCCGGTGCAGTGGAGGAGAGTGGCGTGGAGTTGAACACCAAGGCCCGTTATGCGGTGATGGCCATGGCCGATCTCGCCAAGTATGGCGCCGTCTCCGCCGTGCCGCTTTCCGCTGTCGCCGAACGTCAGGGGTTGTCGCTCGCCTATCTGGAGCAGATTTTTCTGCGTTTGCGCCGCTCCGGGCTTGTCGCCAGCGCCAGGGGCCGTTCTGGCGGTTACCATTTGGCACGCCCAGCGACTGAAATTCACATCGACGAGATTATGAAGGCCGTCGAGGAGGAGACGCGTTTGACGCGTTGCCTCGATAGCGAGACGGGCTGTGTCGGCGATCGCCGCTGCCTGACGCACGGCCTGTGGCACGCACTGGGCAATCACATCGCCAGCTTTCTTTCCAGGGTATCGCTGCAGGAGGTGCTCGACGGCATCCCGCAGGAGGCGGCACCTCTAGTGCAGCCGGCCAGCGAGCAGGCTCCGCGCCGTAAGCCGGAGCTTGTCGCTCGATGATGTCGCCGCGCTCATACCTCGATCACAATGCCTCCGCCCCGCTGCGCCCGGCCGCACGCGCGGCGATGCTGGCAGCGTGCGAGGCCACCGGCAATCCGTCGTCGGTGCATGCCGAAGGCCGTCGCGCCCGCGCCATCATCGAGAAGGCCCGCGAGGACGTCGCGATGCTGGTTGGTGCCAAGCCGAGCGAGGTGATCTTCACCAGCGGCGCAACTGAAGCCAACAACACCGTTATGGCCGCCGGCTGGAATGCCATCTGCGTCTCTGCCATCGAGCACGACTCAGTGCTGGCTCCGGCGCGCGCCTGCGGTGCCAAGGTGATCGCCCTGCCGGCGACCAGCGGCGGCCTCGTCGAGTTGCCCAGCGTGGCCGAGGCGCTCACCCACGTCGCAGCAGGCGGACGCGTTCTGCTCTCCGTCATGATTGCCAACAACGAGACGGGCGTGATCCAGCCGATAGGCGAGGCAGCAGAACTGGCCCGCACACTCGGTGTCTCGCTACATGTGGATGCGGTGCAGGGGCCAGGCCGCCTGCCCGTCGACTTTGCGACCCTAGGCGCCGATACGCTGACCATTTCCTCGCACAAGCTCGGCGGCCCGCGCGGCGTCGGCGCGCTCATCGTCCGCGATGGCGTCAGCCTGCCGGCATTGCTCAAGGGCGGTGGCCAGGAGCGCCGTCGCCGCGGCGGCACGGAGAACGTCACCGGTATCGCTGGGTTTGGCGCCGCAGCAGCGGACGTGGCGCGCGACCGGGACGCGATCAAGCGCGCCGCCGTACTGCGCGACCGTCTCGAAGACGGCGTCCTGGCGGCGACACCGGAAGCGACCATCATCGGACGCAACGCCGATCGCATTGGCAATACCTCGTGTATCGCCCTGCCGGGCAAGGCGGCCGAGACGATGGTCATCCGAATGGACATGGAAGGTATCGCCATCAGCGCCGGAGCCGCCTGCACGTCAGGCAAGGTCGGCGCCAATCCGGTGATCCTTGCCATGGGCCTTGGCGAGAGCATCGCGCGTGCCGCGGTGCGCATAAGCCTCGGGCCAGAGACGAACGAAGACGAAGTGGCCGCCTTTCTGGCGGCGTGGCGGAAAGTTGCAGACGGCGCGGTGCTCGCTGCGTGAGCTGCAGTTAAGACGTTGAAAGGGAAGTTATGGCGGCGGTTCAAGAGACGATCGAGCAGGTCCGCAAGATCGACGTCGATCAGTATAAGTACGGCTTCGAAACGAAGATCGACACGGTGAAGGCCCCCAAGGGCCTCTCCGAGGACATCGTGCGGTTCATTTCCGAAAAGAAGGGCGATCCGCAGTGGATGCTCGACTGGCGGCTCGAAGCCTATCGGCGCTGGGTCAACATGACCGAGCCGACGTGGGCCAACGTCACCTATCCGCAGATCGACTTCCAGGATCTTTATTACTACGCCGCGCCGAGATCGTCGGAAGGGCCCAAGAGCCTCGCTGACGTCGATCCCGAGCTGCTGGCCACCTACGAGAAGCTCGGCATTCCGCTGCGCGAGCGCGAAGTGCTCGCCGGCGTGCAGGGCGCGCGCGTGGCGGTCGACGCTATCTTTGACAGCGTCTCGGTGGTGACGACATTCAGGGAAGAGCTCGCCAAGGCAGGCGTCATCTTCTGCTCCATCTCCGAGGCCATCCGCGAACACCCCGAGCTGATCAAGAAGTACCTCGGCTCGGTCGTGCCACAGGGCGATAACTTCTACGCGGCTCTCAACGCGGCAGTGTTCTCCGACGGCTCGTTCGTCTACGTGCCCGAAGGCGTCCGCTGCCCGATGGAGCTATCGACCTACTTCCGCATCAACGAGAAGCAGACCGGCCAGTTCGAGCGCACGCTCATCATTGCCGACAAGGGCTCCTATGTGTCCTATCTCGAAGGTTGCACAGCGCCGATGCGCGATGAGCATCAGCTGCACGCCGCTGTCGTCGAGCTGATCGCGCTCGATGACGCCGAGATCAAGTACTCGACGGTGCAGAACTGGTACCCTGGCGACAAGGACGGCAAGGGCGGCATTTATAACTTCGTCACCAAGCGTGGCGATTGCCGCGGCCGCAACTCGAAGATCTCCTGGACGCAGGTGGAAACCGGCTCGGCCATCACCTGGAAGTATCCCAGCTGCATCCTGCGCGGCGACAACTCGCGTGGTGAGTTCTACTCCATTGCCGTTTCGAACGGTTGGCAGCAGGTGGACTCGGGCACGAAGATGATCCACCTCGGCAAGAACTCGTCCAGCCGCATCATCTCCAAGGGCATTGCCGCCGGTAACTCGCAGAACACCTATCGCGGCCTCGTCTCCGCGCATCGCAAGGCGACGGGCGCGCGCAATTTTACGAACTGCGACAGCCTGCTCATCGGCGATAAGTGCGGCGCGCACACGGTGCCCTACATCGAGGCGAAAAACGCCACTGCGCACTTCGAGCACGAGGCGACGACGTCGAAAATTTCCGACGACACGTTGTTCTACTGCCGCCAGCGTGGGCTATCGCAGGAGGAAGCGATCGCCCTCGTCGTCAATGGGTTCGTACGTGATGTGCTGCAGCACCTGCCCATGGAGTTCATGGCCGAGACGCAGAAGCTGATCGGCATCTCGCTGGAAGGCAGCGTCGGCTAGTCCGCCGCGTCCCTACTCAGGATGAAATTAGGTTCCGGGTCGGCGCTCGGAGAATGAGGAAGAGAAGACAATGCTCGAGATCAAAGACCTGCACGTCAAGATCGCCGACGAGGATCGCGAGATCCTGAAGGGATTGACGCTGACCATCCCCAAAGGTGAGGTGCACGCCATCATGGGCCCGAACGGATCGGGCAAGTCGACGCTCGCCTATGTTCTCGCCGGCCGCCCTGATTATGAGGTGACGAGCGGCGACATCCTCTGGAACGGCGAAAGCATCCTGGAGATGGAGCCCGAGGAACGGGCCGCGAAAGGCGTCTTCCTCGCCTTCCAGTATCCCATGGAGATCCCCGGTGTCGCCGGCCTGACCTTCCTGCGCACGGCCACCAACGCGGTGCGCAAGGCGCGCGGCCAAGCGGAAATGTCGACCCCGGAGTTCCTGAAGTTCGTCAAGGCCAAGGCCGAGCACCTCAGCATCAACATGGACATGCTCAAGCGGCCGGTGAATGTCGGCTTCTCTGGCGGCGAGAAGAAGCGCGCCGAGATCCTGCAGATGGAGGTTCTCGAGCCAAGCTTGTGCGTCCTCGACGAAACCGACAGCGGGCTCGACATCGACGCCCTGCGCATTGTCTCCGATGGCGTCAACTCGATGCGCTCCAAGGACCGCTCGATGCTCGTCATCACCCACTATCAGCGGCTTTTGAACCACATCGTACCCGACCGCGTGCACGTCATGATCGACGGCAAGATTCGCAAGTCGGGCGATGCTTCTCTCGCCAAGGAGCTGGAGAAGTCCGGTTACGCGGAATATCAGGCGAAGGCGGCGTAAATGAACGTGGCTGTATTGAAGACGAAGGCGGAACAGGCGCTTTCCGAAGCGTTCTCGACGGCGTCTGCGGAGTTGCCCGGCAGCTCCGACATCCGCAAATTGCGGCTCGACGCCATGGGTCGCTTCAGCGCCTTGGGTTTGCCCACGCGGCGCATCGAGGCCTGGAAATACACTGATCTGCGCAACGTCATGAAGGACGTCTTCCCCGCTCCTATCGGCGCGGCGAACGTGACGACTGCCGATGTCGAGGCAGCCCTCGGTCCGCTCGCCTCGATCGAGGCGCACCGGGTGGTGTTCATCGACGGCCGCTACGCGCCCGATCTCTCGGAGCTCGTTGCCGACGAGGTGGTCTCCGTTGCCTCGCTCGCCACGCTTCTGGAGAGCGACACCAGTGCCAGCGAGTTGCTCGACGCGAGCGGTCGCGACGACGATGCCGTCTTGGCGCTCAACACCGCCTATGCAGCCGATGGTGCCGTCGTCGACATCGCCCCACTGGCGGCGCTCGACCGACCGGTTCTGCTCGTGTTCGTGCGCGCCGCCGAGAGGCCATCATTCGCCGCGATCCGCAACGCCGTACGCGTTGGCGAAGGCGCGATAGGCTCGATTATCGAGGCACACGTCACGCTGCCGGGTGCCGCGAAGGACTTCCAGCTCAACGTCGCCACCAAGGTCGTCGTCGGCAAGGGAGCCAAGCTCTCCCACGTGAAGTCCACCATCGAGGCGGGTGCCGGCACACACCTGTCCAACTGGATCACCGAGCTCGGACCCGACGCGGAATACCGCGGCTTCCACTTCACCGCCGGCGCTGGGCTCGTTCGCAATCAGGCCGGCGTCACCTTCGCCGGTGAGGGCGCTAATCTCGACCTCTCGGGCGTCTTCCTGGCCCGCCACAACGAGCACATCGACACGACGCTCATTATCGACCACGCCGTGCCGCAGTGTGTCAGCCGCGAGCAGTTCAAAGGCGTTCTCGAAGACGAGGCGCGTGGCATCTTCCAAGGTAAGGTCATCGTTCGCCCGGACGCGCAGAAGACCGACGGCAAGCAAATGGCGCAGGTGCTCATGCTGTCGCCGAATTGCGAGTTCGACTCCAAGCCGGAGCTGGAGATCTACGCTGACGACGTGGTCTGCGGACACGGTTCGACCAGCGCCGACCTCAACGACGATCTCATCTTCTACTGCCGCGCCCGAGGCATCCCCGAGCACGAGGCGAGATCCCTTCTGATCGAATCGTTTATTGGAGAGGCGCTCGAGAAGATCGAAAGCGACGATGTGCGCGAGGCGCTGGCCGAATTGGGTCGCGCCTGGCTGCATCGTTCCAGTCCGGCAAGGAGCCTCGCATGACGGCGGAAGCGCGCGAGATCGATAAGCAGCGCGATATGGTACGCCCGGCGCCCGGAGGCATTTCGGGCGTTCCGTTCGACGTTGCGAACATCCGCGCCGACTTCCCCATCCTGTTCCGCGAGATCCACAACAAGCCGCTTGTCTACCTCGACAACGCAGCCTCGGCCCAGAAGCCGCGTCCGGTGATCGACGCGATGAACCACGCGTTGAGCTTCGAATACGCCAACGTGCACCGCGGCCTGCATTACCTTTCCAACACGGCGACGCAGCACTTCGAGGACGCGCGCGACACCGTGCGGCGCTTCCTCAACGCTGGCAGCGTCGACGAGATCATCTTCACCAAGAACGCCACCGAGGCGATCAACCTCGTCGCCGATTCTGTCGGTGCCGGGATCGGCGAGGGCGACGAGATCGTCCTGTCAATCATGGAGCACCACTCCAACATCGTGCCCTGGCATTTCCTCCGCGAGCGCAAAGGCGCAGTGCTCAAGTGGGCACCAATTTCCGATAGCGGCGAACTGATCCTCGAAGAGTTCGAGCGGCTCCTGACACCGCGCACCAAGTTGGTCGCCATCACCCACATGTCTAACGTCACCGGGACACTGGTGCCGGTGCGCGAGATCATCCGCCTCGCCCACGCGCGCGGCATACCGGTGCTCGTCGACGGCAGCCAGGCCGCGGTGCACCTGCCCGTCGACGTGCGTGAGCTGGATGCCGATTTTTACGTCTTCACGGGGCACAAGACCTACGGCCCAACCGGCATAGGCGTCCTCTATGCCAAGAAACTGCTGCTCGACGCCATGCGGCCCTATCAGGGCGGCGGCGGCATGATCGAGCACGTCGCCGTGGACCGCATCACCTATGGACAGGCCCCGCACAAGTTCGAAGCCGGCACGCCGCCCATCGTCGAGGCGATTGGGCTGGGCGCGGCGCTGAACTACATGATGCAGGTCGGCCGCGAGAACATCGCCCACCACGAAGCCCAGTTGCGCACCTATGCCGACGCACGATTGGCCGAGTTGCCCTGGTTGAAGACTTACGGCCACGCGCCGGGAAAGGGCGGCATCGTTTCCTTCACCATGGATGGCCTGCACGCCCACGACGTCGCGACCATCATCGACCGGTCGGGTGTGGCGGTGCGTGCCGGACATCACTGCGCGCAGCCTCTCATGGAGCGACTGGGAGTGACCGCGGTCTGCCGCGCGTCCTTTGCTATGTACAACACCAAGGAGGAAGTCGATGCGCTCGTCGACGCACTAAAGCGTGCGCACGAGTTGTTCGCGTAAGGATATCACGATGGATGACACGCCCACAAAGTCCGATGAGCTGACCATCGCCACGCCTGCCGATGTCGAGGCTGCAGCTTCGGGTGCCGCCGCGCCGGCCCCGTCTACTCTTGCCGCAAGTCCCGCAGTCCAGCCACCGTCGCCGGACTCCGATGATCCGCTGCTGCGCGACATCGTCGCCGCGCTGAAGACCGTCTACGATCCGGAAATACCGGCCGACGTCTATGAACTCGGACTCATCTATACGGTCGACGTCGACGATGACCGCAACGTTGCCATCGCCATGACGCTGACGGCGCCGGGCTGCCCGGTGGCCGGTGAGATGCCTAAATGGGTTGAGAACGCCGTCAATGCCGTGCCTGGCGTCGCCAGCACCAGCGTAACCATGACCTTCGATCCGCCCTGGGACATGAGCCGCATGTCCGACGAGGCAAGGCTCGCTCTAAACATGTTCTAATTCAAAAACACCGCTGTTTCACAAACGCCTGCCGCTGACTATATGTGGGACTGACGCAAATCAGGACGACCGAAATGCCCACGCTACGCATGATGCCCAAGGTGATGACCGTGACGAATGCCGCCGCCGGGCGCATCAACGCGCTCATGGAAGCCAACCCCAAGGCGCTGGGCCTCCGCATCGGCGTGAAGAAGGGCGGTTGCGCCGGCATGGAATACACGATGTCCGTCGCCGAGACGAAAGGCCCGCACGACGAGGTCATAGAGCAAGACGGCGCGGTCGTGCTAATCGAGCCATCCGCCATCATGTACCTGCTCGGCACCGAGATGGACTACACGACCGACAAGCTCTCCAGCCAGTTCGTCTTCAACAATCCGAACCAGCGCGGCTCCTGCGGCTGCGGCGAGAGCGTCAACCTAGTTCCGGCCGAAGGTTCCACCCAAGCCACGGACTGACCAGTCGGCGGGCGGCACATGGGCGTTAGCGACGGCTTCGTCGATTTTCTCCTCGATCAGCTTTCTGGGATAGGTCCGGTCAGCACGCGCCGCATGTTCAGCGGCGTCGGACTTTATGCCGATGGCGTCATGTTCGGCCTCGTCTTCGACGACGCGCTCTACCTGAAAACCGACGCAGAGAGTGTGGCTGAGTTTCAAGCCCAAGGTCTTGAGCCGTTCAGCTTCGTAAGGCAGGGCCGGCGTGTTGCGACCTCGTTCTGGCGTGCGTCTGATCAACTATACGAGGAGCGCGAGGCGATGCACCGCTCTGCCGCGCGCGCCATTATCGCGGCCAAACGCAAGATCTCCCGGTCACGACGCGGTACCCCTTCAAAGAGACAAAGGCAGGCAGAATGACGACATCTATCTCCGAGCCGGCGTGGGTCGAAGATGTGCTGCGTTTCTGGTTTGACGAGTTGGACCGCAAGGCTTGGTTTCTCAAGGATGAGGCCATCGACGCAGCATGCCGCGAACGCTTCGCGCCGCTCATCGATGAGATCAACGCCCGCCCGATCGAGGACGCGATTTCCAGTGCCGACCATGCGCTCGCCACCGTGCTCGTGCTCGATCAGTTCACGCGCAACATCTATCGCGATACACCGCGGTCGTTTGCCTACGACGAACTCGCGCGTTGCATTTCCAGACTGGTGATCGCGATCGGTCTCGATCAGCGCATTCCTCCCGACCGCCGCATCTTCCTCTATCTGCCGTTCGAGCACAGCGAGGCGCTCGCCGATCAGTTGCGCTCCGTGGAGCTGATCAGTGCGCTCGGCGACGATGAGTATACTCGCTACGCCAAGGCTCATCTCGCTGTGATCGAGCGCTTCGGCCGCTTTCCGCATCGCAACGCCATCCTCGCGCGCCCATCTACCGACGAGGAGATCGCATTTCTTCAGGAGCCGGGCAGCTCCTTCTGATCTGCGTCAGCCAATTCCGTCATGCGCCTGTCAGCGCCCTTGTGCGAGATAAGAGCCGCGACTGGGAGGCTCTCATGATCAAGAACACGCAAGATGCTTACGGTTGGCCGGCGATCACGCTGCACTGGATCGTCGCGCTACTCATCGTAGGAACGTTTGGACTGGGACTGTGGATGGGTGAGGTGCCCGCGCGTGCCGACCGGCCATACTACTACGCGATCCACGCATCGCTCGGCATCACGCTGCTTGTCATACTCGTGCTGCGCATTCTGTGGGCGCTTCTCAATCGCGCGCCCGCAGCCGTGGCCGGCACTCCGCCCTGGCAGCACGCTGCAGCGCGCTTCACGCACCTAGCTCTTTACGCGCTGACGCTCGTGACGGTGCTCTTCGGCTGGTTCCTCGCCAGCTTGCAGGACACACCGATCATTCCGCTTGTCTTTGGCTTGGTGCCGCTGTCTGCGCCGCTGCAGCTACCGCATTCGGCCGAAGACTTCCTCGAGGAAGCTCACGAAATTGCCGCCTTTGCGTTGATTGCGGTGGCGGGCCTGCACGTCATTGCCGCGCTGTGGCACCACTACGTGCGGCGCGATGACACGCTGCGCCGTATGCTCGGCACCGGCGCTCAGCCGTCTATCTGAGCGCCGAACATTTCTGCCGCTGGCGAGAAACTTATTCGCCAGCGACCTTTGCCGGACGCCGCACCGGATTGCGTAGGAACGCCGGAACGTTGTCGGCAAATCCGGATGAACGCGCTTCCGGCTGGCGCTGTCTCTCGGGCCGCGACGCTTGCCGAGGCTCGGAGTTTGCCGCCCGAGGCTGCGCTTGAGGACGCGGCCCGTTACTGGCTGGCGCCTTCGCCGCTGGAGTCGCCTGAGCACGCGGCTGGGCTTCCTGCTGCTCCCGCCGCGGAGGACGGCCCTCAGCCCGGGGCGTTTCGACCCGGGGCTGCTGCTCGCCGCCCTTGGCGTTGGCATGACCGCCACCGCGCCGCTCACCACCTTGACGCGGCCTACCTTCGGCACGCTCACCGCGTGGCTCACCGCGTGGCTCACCACGTTCACCGCGCTCACCGCGTGGCTCACCACGTTCACCGCGCTCACCGCGTGGCTCACCACGTTCACCGCGCTCACCGCGTGGCTCACCACGTTCACTGCGCTCACCGCGTGGCTGGGCCGCTTGAGGACTAGCACCGCCGCCCGAGCGGGCACTGCGCCCGCGCTGCTGCGGCTGTGCACTCCGGCCGCCGCGACCGCGACGCTTCTTCTTCCCGGCTTCGGCGTAGTCTTCTTCAGTTGGACCCTCGCCGATCCACTCCACCGGCTCGCCGATCACCTTTTCGATGTCCTTGAGGTTCTTCAGCTCGTCGATCGTGACCAGCGAGTTTGATGATCCCTCTTTGCCAGCGCGGCCTGTGCGGCCGATGCGGTGGACGTAGTCGTCAGGCTGCCAGGGCAGGTCGAAGTTGAAAACGTGGCTGACATCGGGGATGTCGAGTCCGCGTGCCGCAACGTCGCTCGCAGCAAGGAGCTTCAGTTCGCCCGAACGGAATTTGTCGAGCGTTTCCATGCGGCTCTTCTGGTCCATGTCGCCATGCAGCGCGCCGGCCGAGAAGCCATGTTTCACCAGCGATTTATGCAGGATCGCCACATCGACCTTACGGTTGCAGAAGATGATGGCGTTCTTGACGTTCTGGCTGGCGATCAGGCCGCGAAGCGTTTCGCGCTTGGCCCAGTCTTCACCGTTGGCGCAGAACTGAAAGCGCTGCGTGATGGTCTTGGCCGTCGTCGCCGGCGGGGCAGCCTCGATGCGCTCGGGATTGCTGAGGAACTGGCTGACGAGACGGGTGATCTCCGGCGGCATCGTTGCCGAGAAGAATAGCGTCTGTCGCCGCGGCGGCAGCAGCTTGCAGATCTTCTCGATGTCGGGGATAAAGCCCATGTCGAGCATGCGGTCGGCCTCGTCGATGACGAGGATTTCGACGCCCATCAACATGATGCGGCCACGTTGAAAATGGTCCAGCAAACGGCCCGGCGTAGCGATGAGAACGTCGACGCCGCGGTCGAGCTTTTTGACCTGGTCGTCCATCGACATGCCGCCGATGAGCAGCGCCAGGTTCAGCTTGTTGTTGACGCCGTATTTCTCGAAGCTCTGCGCCACCTGCGCCGCCAGCTCACGCGTCGGAGCCAGGATCAGCGAGCGGGGCATTCTGGCCCGTGCGCGGCCCGTCTCGAGGCGAGTGATCATCGGCAAAACGAACGAGGCGGTCTTGCCGGTGCCCGTCTGGGCGATGCCAAGTACGTCGCGGCCTGTAACGGCAATCGGAATTGCGGCGGCCTGAATGGGTGTAGGCGACGTGTATCCGGCGGCCGTTATGGCCGCCTGTACCTTGGAGCTCAAGCCGAGCTCCGCGAAGGTCTTATTTTCCAAAAGAAAACGTCTCCGTCCTGCGTTCATACGGTACCCGCGCCATCGCCTGTTGGGCGGCAGCGGATCTGACGGAGCGCAGGGGGAATTGGGAGTGCCTAAAGCAGCTAAGGCAAAAGCATAGGGCTCGAAAAGGGCCTAATTGGATAGCGTCCCCTGCGCTCGAGCCGTTTGTGTGCTGACACATGTTCGGTAAAAACGCAAGAAAAACCGCGGGATGTGGCGGTGGGCCGCGGTTTTTCCTGTGGTTGAAACCGTCATCAACTAGTCATTTTCATCGATCAGCCAACGCCCCAGAATTCCACCCAAAACACCGCCCAGGATGGGGGCCACCCAAAACAGCCAAAGCTGCGCCAGCGGCTCGCCGAGGGCGATAACCGCGGTTGCTAGGCTTCGTGCCGGGTTGATTGAAGCATTGTCGACCGGAATGGCCATGATCTGCGTCGCCGCCAGCGCAAGGCCGATGGCGATCGCCGCAAAGCCGGCAGGCGCGCGGCCTGATGTGACGCCCATGATGACGAGCAGGAAGAATGCCGTCAGGACGACCTCGATGAGGAAGGCCGAGAGCATCGAATACCCTTCGCCGCCGTACATATTGGAAGCGAAGTTGCCGGCCTCGAACCCGCCGCTCTTCCCCGAGGCGATGACGTAAAAAACGATGGCCGCCGCGATGCCGCCAACGCACTGCGTGACGATATACGACGGCGCCTTGCCGGCAGGAAAGCGCCCCCCGGCCACGAGGCCGAGCGTCACGGCTGGATTGAAGTGTCCGCCCGAGACGTAGCCAAACGCAAAAATCATCGCCATCACGGTAAAGCCGAGTGACAGGGCGACACCGTTGATGCCGGCGACTGGGAACGAGAATAGTGCCGCACCTAAAATCGACGAAACAAGCATGAACGTGCCGACAAATTCGGCAGCAAGCGCTCGGATCGGCATGCAGTCCTCCCATCTTTGATGAAGCTTGATTGACGCGCGCGAGAACTCGGCAGCCGGGTGCAGACGAAGCGGACAAGTGAATGGAACTGATTTACCAATGCTCCGAGCGCTGCGATCGACGGACCACTTAGCGCCTGCTAACCCAGCTGCAATATCGCCGCATCTATCGAAGTTGCGTTGGATGGGCGATTTATAGTTTGCAAGAATAAGTTGGACGGATTCGTCGAGCGGATAAAATAAATTCCGGGAATCGCACACATGACAGCGCAGGAAGCGATGACGAGCGGTTCGGTCCTGCGACAGGCCCGGCAAGCAGAGCGTGCAAAGCCCAACCGGCAGCTCGGCGAAGAGGCCAAGGTGCTGAAAGCACGCGACAACGTCACCAATTGGTGGCCGCTGGCGCGCATCTATCTCATCATTGCGCTATCGGTGGCTGGCGCCGTCTGGGTGATCGAGGCGGCACGCGCCGGAGAGCTTTCCTGGTGGTGGACGCTTCCCTCGACCATCGCCGCCATCTTCGCCATCGGCGCGTCCCAACACCAGTTCGGCGGCGTCATCCACGAAGGCACCCATTACATTCTCTTCGCCAATCGCAAGCTCAACGAGCTCGCTTCGGACTGGCTCGGCGCCTTCCCGATCTTCACCACCACCTATCACTATCGCTTGCACCATCTGGCGCACCATCAGTTCGTCAACGATCCCGTGCGCGATCCCGACATCAGCCAATTGCATGAGAGCGATCACTGGCTCGACTTCCCCATAACGCACGTCGAGATTCTCTGGGCGCTGCTGAAGCAGCTCTGGCTGCCCAATCTCTTCCGCTACACCATCATCCGCGCCAAGTACTCCTCGCTCGGCGGCGGCAAGCACAACCCCTATAACGACCCTGAGCGCCCCGGCTCTATACGGCCGCTGCGCGCCGGCATTCTCTTCGCCGCCGGCGCACCGGCGGTGATCGTGCCGCTCACGGTGATGGGCCACGCGCTGGCCGTCGCGATCGTCCTGCCCCTGATGTGGGCAGCGGTGGTTGCCATCCTCTGGATGCTCCCCGCCGACGCCTATCCGCGTACGCGTCTGGCGCCCGTTGTTCCGCTGCGCATGATCGGCATCTATCGCGTGTCGTACCTAGCTCTGCTCTACGGCGCACTCTCCGCCGCACAGTTCGCCAGCGGCATCGATGTGTGGATGTACTTTGCCATTTTGTGGGTGCTGCCGCTGTTCACCACCTTCCCGTTGTTCATGATCCTTCGTCAGTGGGTGCAGCACGGCAACGCCGACCGCGGGCGCTACACCAACACGCGCGTCTTCCTTGTCGGTCCGATCATGCGTTACGCCGTGTTCCCGTTCGGCATGGACTATCACCTGCCGCACCACCTGATGGCGTCGGTCCCGCACTACAACCTGCCGCGCCTGCACGAGATCTTGCTTGAGGATCCCGAGTATCGGGACAAGGGGATTGTCGTCGAAGGCTACTTCGGCAGCGAAGAAAATGAGCACGGGCATCCCACCGCCATGGGCGTGCTGGGTGACAAGTACGCGCCCAAGTCGCAGGAGGCCGTCTACGTCGATAACTCCGCCATCGAATACGCCGATATCGCCGATGCCGCAGGCATCGCCCGCGAGGTGGAAGCGTCGCTTCGCAACGGCTAGCGCGGAGCCGCAAAGACCGAGATGAAGATACTCATTACCGCCGACATCCACTACACGCTGAAGCAATATGACTGGCTGATGCGCGAGGCCGGCCAATTCGACCTCGTCATCATTGCTGGCGACTTGCTCGATGCCTTCTCCACCGTGGACGGGCGCGTGCAGATCGCCGTTGTCGAGAAGTACCTGGCGCGCCTTGCCGCACGGACGCAGCTCATCGTCTGCTCTGGCAATCACGACCTCGACGGACGCGACGCCGACGGCGAGCGAACGGCGCGATGGATGTCGAAGGTTCGTGCAACGGGCATACCCGCCGACGGTGATGCGCTCACCATCGAGGGCAATCTGTTTTCGATATGCCCCTGGTGGGATGGTCCGCTGGCCAAGCAGCGCATCGCGGCGCAGCTCGAGCGTGATTCAAAGTTGGAGCATCAGCGCTGGGTCTGGATCTACCATGCCCCGCCCATCGGCTCGCGGATCAGCCACGAAGCGCGCGAGTTTGGCGATGCCGAGCTTGCCCGCTGGATCGATCAATACCAGCCGGATCTGGTCTTTTGCGGCCACGTCCACAATGCCCCGTTCCGTCCCGATGGCTCGTGGATCGACCGTCACGGTGCGACGTGGATTTTTAATGCCGGGCGTCAGATCGGCGAAATACCGACCCACATCATGCTCAACACTGAGACGCGTTCGGCGCTCTGGTTCTCCCTCGCTGGACCGGAGATCGCACAGCTCGACCAGCCGCTCGCTTATCCCATTCCTAAGCTCACCCAAGCGCCGGAATGGCTCAGCTCCTTGGGTCAGGCAGCCGGTCAGAACCAAGCGTGACGTCGCTGTGCGGATGCTGGCAAAGCCCGCAGAGGATCTCGTGCACCATGCCCAGGTGGCCCTCGTCACCGGCAAACTGGGTCTTCAGGTCGGCGAGGTAGCCCGACAGCAGATTGACGCGCAGCGCCAGCATTCGGCACACATGCAGCGTGACATCTGGGTTCTCGCGCATAAACGCTGCGCCATCTTCGATCACGATGAATTGGCTGTCGCGCGCAGTTGTAACGGTTGCCGTATTGGGCACGCCGAGCAGCAGCGACATTTCACCGAAGATGGCGCCCGGTTCATCGACGGATGCAACTTCCACTTTGCCGCGCAGGACTGTCACCGCGCCGTCGACCAGGACGAGCAGCCTGCCTCCGGGCGCTCCTTCTGCGATCAACTCGCTGCCGGCCGGAACGCTGGCCTCGGGTAACCCCGTGCAGGCGCGATGCAGAGCGGATGGGAGCGTCATCATGCGTTACGACCCTGTTGAATCGGCATTCAGCCTAACATGATCGCGCTTCGGCGGTTGCCACCCGATTGACGCGCCGTATCCAACAATTTGCTCGCCGCCGAGGATCTTGACATGCCGTCGTAAATATAGCGATATGGCTATATAGCCAAAGAGGAATACATGAGCCAGGCCGCCATACAAAATCTGGATCGCGTGTTCGCTGCGCTCTCCGATCCGACGCGGCGCGCCATTCTCGCGCGCTTGGCGAAGGGTGAGGCGACAGTCAACCAGCTGGTCGAGCCCTTCGGGTTCACCCAGCCGACCATTTCCAAACATCTGAAGGTGCTCGAGAGCGCCGGGCTCGTGGCGCGCGGACGCGCCGCCCAGTTCCGCCCCGTGCGCCTCAATGCACTGCCTCTCGCCGGAGCCGCCGAGTGGCTCGGCAACTATGAGCAGTTCTGGGCCGAGAGCTTCGATCGCCTCGATACATACGTGAACGGATTGCAACGGAAGGAGAAGCGTCATGAAAGCAAGCGCCGTGGCAGATGAACCGGCAAGCGAGCGCGAGGTCACCATCACACGCGTCTTTGACGCGCCGGCACGGCTATTGTTCGAGGCCTATAGCAAGCCCGAGCACATCATGCGCTGGTTTGGCCCCAAGGGCTGGCCGGTGACGCTGTGCGAGATGGATTTCCGCGTCGGCGGCAAGTTCCGCTTTGCCATGACAGGCCCGAGCGGGCGGCAGAATACGCCCTTCGGCGGCACGTATCAGGAGATCGTTCCGGGCAGAAAGATCGTCTACGACAACGGCTTCGAGACCAAGGGCGCGGGGCGCATGCTCGTCACGGTGACATTCGACGAGTTCGAGCCGGGCAAGACACGACTGACCATGCACACGCTCTTCGACAGTATCGCCATGCGCAACTCACACATGTCGCGCGGTTTCGAGCAGGGCACAAACTCCGGGCTCGATCAGCTCGGCGACCTCGCCGCCGAATTGGCTGCGCGCGGCGCCTGAAACAGAAAGCATGAAGGCCGAGAGCGGTGCTCGCGGCCTCCATGCATTAGCTGATTTTCGCTTCTAGCAGCTCACCACCAGGGGAACTTGCCGCCGAACGGGCCCCTCTTCCTCTGCCGGCGCCGGTCGTAGTCCGAGCTATAGCCCCAGTAGTCGTCGTAGTAGTCGGGCTGCGGCTTCGGACGCATGATGATTCCACCCTGCGGTTCGCCGCTGAGCAGCACGATGAAATCGGTGTGCTTGCCGGTTTCCTTGTGCGCCGCCTCGTCCGAAACGATGAGAGATGAGCCGGGAAGAACGAGTTCGGAAATCCGCTCCATCGTCTCCTGCGGGATTTCGATGCGATCCAGAGCCGAAGTCGCCTCGCCGACGTCGGTGGCGATCGCGGGAACCGAAGCGTTGCGCGAATAGCGGTTCATGCCGCTGCTCTTCTCCGGCTCGCCCGGCTGCCGACCGGCGATGGACACCACGTTCCACTGCATCTCGCGTCCGCCCGGCTTGTAGTCCACGGCCGTGAACGTATGCGTGCCGATCGGCTGATCGGGGTCGTGGATCGTGACATCGCCCTCGTAGACTTGTTCGAAGTTCTGTCGAATGTAGAGCTTGCCAGTCTTGCGGCTGATGAACACCGACACCGGCGACAGTCTGCGCTCCGCATCGCGGGCAGCAGAGAGCGCTGCCGCCTTCTTCTCTTCGGCGGCCTTGGCGGCATCGTCAGCGCGCTGCGCCTCTTCCAGGGCCGGCTGCGTCTCCGCCTGCACCTGCTCCAGTCTCGCCTTCGTCTGCGCAACCTTTTCAGTGGCCTTGGCCTTCTGACTTTCGGCGCGCTTCACCGATGAGGGCTTCTTCGCCCGCTCGAGGCTGCGCTCGGTATCGGCCAGCCACTCGACCGCACGTTTCTGTGCCAGCTGGGCTGACTTGAGCGCCTTCGCGGCCTTGGCGTTCTCGCGCTGCTTCTGCTTGGCGAACGCGCGCGCCGTATCGGCCTTCTTGGTGAGCTCTTTTGCCTCCGCCGACTTCGTCGCTGACAGAGCCTGTAGTGCTGCGGTACGTGCCGCAAGTTCGGGCGGATCGTTTGGACCACCCTCATACCGGGTGTCCTTGCCATCCTCAGCCGGCTGCGGAATGGTGATCGCGGCCGGAGTGAGCACAGCTATGTCGCTGTGGAACGGCGTTGGCTTGAACAGCAGCGGGTGGGAGATCGGCGACGGGGCCATGTTGTTGCGCGAGATGACAACGCGCATGCCCAGCTTCGTCTTGTCGAACAGCAGATTTGCGAAGTCGGCGCGCAGGCGCACACATCCGTGCGAGGCGGGATACCCAGGCAGCGCACCGCCGTGCATGGCTATGCCCGTCCACGTGATGCGCTGCATGAACGGCATGGCCGCATCGTCATAGCGGTTGGAATAGTGCTCGCGGTTCTTCTGCAGCACCGAATAGATACCCGGCGGCGTATCGTTGGGCGTGGCGCCACTGGAAATCGGCCCATGCATGATGGGGCCGTCCTTGTCGTAGATGGTCACGCGTTGGTCGCCGAGCGAAACTACTGCCAGCACCGCTTGGCCGGCCGGGCGCTCACTAACCTGGGGCTCTGACTCGCTATTTGCGCGGTCCCGGTCGTTGCGCGCAGCAGCCTGCCCTGCGACGCCGAAGGTTGCCACAGCCGCGACTGCGGCGAGCGAAATGATGGAACGGCGACGCGTAAGCGCCGATAAAAATGCCATGACGATAACCCTTAGGAAGGCCTAACCGCTGATCTAACGTGAGATTCCCTAAACTCCCATTAGCGCAGATCGATCCAATCAGGCGTTTTTGCAGCCGTGCGCGCACGTAGATCTAGGGGCTGCCTATACAATTTACATCGATGGTCAAGCCGATCAATTCACGACCTTCCCTACTGGTATCTGGCGATGCGGCTTTTTGCGGGAGCCGATGCGGCGATTTGAAGGATGCCGCGATTTCCGGGCCTCACGGCCAGTGGCTCGGGCGACTTAGCGCACTGGAGGGGTAAAGCATGGTTACCGACGAGAACTCACCAGACCGACCGCTGCAGATAGGCTCGCTGTTGTTCGATGGGCTGGATCAGATCGACCTAACCGGGCCCTTTGAGGTTTTCTCCAGGCTCCCCGACGCGACTTGCCGTCTCTTCGCCAAGTCGACCGCGCCGGCGCGCGATGTGCGTGGGCTGCGGCTGTTGCCCGATGCGCGTCTGGGAGACGCCCCTCAACTCGATGTCCTGCACGTTCCCGGTGGCTTCGGTCAGGAAGCGCTGATGGACGACGCCGAGACGCTGGATTGGATCACCCGGCAGGCGCGGGGCGCACGCTACGTCTTCTCGGTCTGCACCGGGGCCCTTATTTGTGGCGCCGCAGGGTTGCTCATGGGCAAGCGGGCGGCCACCCACTGGGCCGCGCACCACCTGCTGCCCTACTTCGGCGCCACGGCTGTGAACGAACGCGTCGTCGTCGATGGAAATCTGGTGACCACGGCCGGCGTGACGGCAGGCATCGACGGCGCGCTGCGTCTTGCTGCTCTGCTGCGCGGCAACGACGCGGCGCGCACCATCCAACTCTATATGCAGTACGCGCCCGAGCCGCCGTTCGACAGCGGCACGCCGGAGCGCGCGCCGGAGTGCGTGCTGAGATCGGCGCGTCAGTCGCTAGAGACCATTACCCTGCGGCGTGAAGCGACGGCCCGTCGCCTCGCGAAGCGTCTTGGCGTCAAACTCTGAGCAAAGGCGCCTCTGGCGCCGCTCTCCCGCTTGGCGAAATCGAGAAATTCCGCCACGTAATCGCATCCCGCTCAAACGAACTGGGAGCAGATGCCTGCCCCCAGTTCAATCTCGCCACCCGTTGGTTGAACCGTTCGGGTCCTACTTCAGCGGCACCGGCTCGTCGCGGCTGCCGAACTTGTAGTTGAGGCCAACCCTCACGGTGTCGACTGTCAAATCGGCGGGGAAGCTGTCGGTATCGAAAGGTGCGCCGTTAAAGACTTTGCCGACAAACGCATACTGTTCCTTGCCGAGGTCGATGTGCAGGTATTCGGCCTTGATGCTCCAATTGGAGGCGACCTTCCATTCCACGCCGCCACCAATGGTCCAGCCGACGTGGGTTGCATCGCCGCTGGCATAGGAGGTGCCGCCGAGTTGTGGCGGCGGTGGAATGTAGGCGACTGCGAGATCGGCGTTCGTCTTACCCCACGCCAGACCGCCGGTGACGTATGGCAAAAGGGAGCCGGTGACGACGCCGAGCCTAGCCCGCACGGTGCCAAAGTAGTCGAGCGAAATATCGTGCTTCTTTGACCAGACTGCCGGACCGTTCTTGTCCGTGTCGAAGGTTGCCGTCGCGTCGATATCCGACCAGGAGATATCGCCCTCGATGCCGACGACGATGCCGTGCATCTGAAGATTGTATCCGGCCTGCAAGCCACCCAGCCAACCCTCGTCAGAGAGCGAGCGATATGGGTTTGTGTAGCTGGCGTCCTGTGGGCAGGAAGAAGGGCAACCGGCCGTTGTCGTCAGTGTTCCGTCCCAGTCGGCCCAGGCATACCCTGCGTGGGCACCAACATATATGCCGCTCCAGTTCGTCTCGGGACCAGCTTGAGCGGCTGTAGCAGTCGCCACAATAGCCGCAGCACACGCAATACAAAGCATACGCATAAACAACCCCCACCCATAAGCAACGCAACTGAACACTAACCACTAGGGGTTGCATAGCAGCAGGTGTGCGCCTGACAAAGCGCAACCTATTGGTGTGAATGATGTTCAGTGAACAAGTGTGGCCGTCTTAATACGGTTCGTTCAGTTTTGACAAATCGGCATACAGATGATCGGCCGGCCGATCTCGCCGCCGCCACAAGAAGTTGCTGGACGCTGACCTAGATATCCAGGTCATGCGCGAAGGCAGCGCGCTCCTGGATGAAACGGAATCGCGCCTCGGGTTTGGAGCCCATGAGCGCATTCACCGCTTCGCCGATGGCCGTGCGGTCCCCGTCGCCGATCTCCACCCGCAACAGGATGCGCCTTGACGGGTCCATCGTCGTCTCTTTGAGCTGGCTGGCGTTCATCTCGCCCAGGCCCTTGAAGCGCGACACGTCGATCTTCGCGCCGGGCTTGAACTCGCGTGCGATGAGTTCGTCGCGATGCTTGATGTCGCGCGCGTAAACCGACTTCGCCCCGTGTGTCAGCTTGAACAGTGGCGGCACGGCGAGAAACAGATGCCCTTGCTCGATCAGCACCGGCATCTCCTGATAGAAGAACGTGATGAGCAGTGACGCGATGTGCGCGCCGTCGACGTCGGCGTCGGTCATGACGATCACCCGCTCATAGCGTAGGTCGGCGTCGTTGTATTTGGTGCCGGTGCCGACGCCGAGCGCCAGGATGAGATCGGCGAGCAGCTGGTTCTGCGAAAGCTTGGCCGATGATGCGTTCGCAACGTTGAGGATCTTGCCGCGCAGCGGCAGGATGGCCTGTGTCTCGCGCGAGCGGGCGCTCTTGGCGGAACCGCCAGCGGAATCGCCTTCGACGATGAAGATTTCCGTCCCCGCCGCCGTCTGGATAGTGCAATCGGCGAGCTTGCCCGGAAGCCGCAGCTTGCGCGTTGCCGACTGCCGCCCGACTTCCTTCTCGCGCCGACGCTTTAGCCGCTCCTCGGCCTGATCGACCGTCCAGTCGAGCAGCCGCGTCGCCTGCAGCGGACTCTCGGTCAGCCAATGGTCGAAGGCATCCTTGACCGTCGATTCGACGATCCGCGTCGCCTCTTGCGTGGCGAGCTTGTCCTTCGTCTGCCCCTGGAATTCCGGTTCGCGGATGAACACCGACAGCATCGATGCCGCAGTGCCCATCACGTCCTCGGCGGTGATCTGCGAAGCCTTGCGGTTGCCGACCCGTTCGCCGAACTCGCGCAATCCCTTCGACAGCGCCGAGCGCAGTCCGTTCTCGTGCGTGCCGCCATCGCCGGTCGGAATGGTGTTGCAGTACGAGCGCGAAAAGCCGTCCGCATCCGCAACCCACGCCACCGCCCACTCGACCGATCCGTGCTTGCCTTCGCGCTGCACGTTGCCGGCAAAGAGATCCTTGGTGACCAGCGTCTGCCCGGCGATTTCGGACCCAAGATAATCCTTCAGGCCACCCGGGAAGTGGAACTCGGCTTCAGCGAGCGTATCGTCCTTGATGAGCGATGGATCGCACTTCCAGCGGATCTTCACGCCGCCGAACAGATACGCCTTTGAGCGCGCCATCTTGAACAGCCGCGCCGGCTTGAAGTGCACGCCCTTGCCGAAGATCTTCTCGTCGGGATGGAAGCGCACCTTGGTGCCGCGCCGGTTCATCACCGAGCCGAGCTTTTCCAGCTTCGTCTGTGGAAGGCCGCGCGAGAACACCATGCGATACAGCTGCTGGCTGCGCGCCACTTCGACTTCGCAAACGTCCGACAGAGCGTTCACCACCGAGATGCCGACGCCGTGTAGGCCGCCAGAGGTGTTGTACGCCTTGCCTTCGAACTTGCCACCCGCGTGCAGCGTGCACATGATCACTTCGAGCGCGCTCTTGTTCTTGAACTTCGGATGTGCGTCGACCGGAATGCCGCGCCCGTTGTCGGCGACCGACAGGTAGCCCTCGCTATCCAGCTCCACATCGATCCACGTGGCGTGCCCCGCCACCGCTTCGTCCATCGAATTGTCGATCACCTCGGCGAAGAGATGATGCAGCGCCCTCTCGTCGGTGCCGCCGATGTACATGCCTGGACGACGCCGCACGGGTTCGAGGCCCTCAAGGACCTCGATATCCGCGGCTGTATAGGCGTCAGAGGCGTCGGTCGGTCGGCGCGCGCGGGCCGTCTTCTCGGTCATGAAGCTATCGATCGTTGCGAAGAGGTCGCGGACGACTCCGGCCATGCGTCTATCCCGTCGATGCGACGTGCCGAGCACGGAACGCGGGGACTGGGGCCGGGAGCGGCGAATCCCTGGTTTGCAGTTGCGCAGACCTCGCATGGCGCGGCCGACTTTGGCAAGCCTCGGGCCCGAGGCCGTGGCTTCCTAGCCACTAATACCGGTGTGGACCGTAGGGGCCCGAACAATTTGCACGAGCAGACCAAAGCAATTTTAGGGGTTGTCGAGGATTGTTCTCACCAGCGCACGAAGCGCCAAAAACCGATACAGACGACAGACAACGAGGAGCAAGGGATCTATGGCAGAGACAGGCGCCTGCTGCGGCAACACGGTCGGCGAAACGACACGCGAGGCTTCGGCCATCTTCACCTCAGCCAAGGCGCTTCAGTCCGCAGTCGACGATCTGCTCTGCTCCGGCTTCACCCGTGACGATCTGTGTGTCCTGGGCAGCGAAGAGGCCCTGAAGGCGAAATTCGGCGACAACATCCCTGACGCGGCCGAACTTGCCGATAACCCTGAAACGCCGCGCGGCACTTTCGTCTCCAGCGAATCACGCACCGAAGGACTAGCGGCACTCGCCGGTATCCCGGTCTACGTCGGCGGCGCAGGCGCGGCCGCCATTGCCGGCATGGGCGGCGCAGCTGTTCTCCTGACTGCGGGCGCAACGCTGGGCGCAGGCCTCGCTGCTGGCGCGCTGGGTCTCTATGCCGCCAAACGCATGGAAAAGCGTCACGCCGACCAGATCGACAAGCACCTCAAGCATGGTGGCCTCGTGCTTTGGGTTCGCACCGATGACCAGGAGCGCGAGGTCAAGGCTTTGGAAGTATTGCGCTCCAAGGACGCAGATGACCTGCGCATGCACACCGTGACCCTGCCAAGCGGTGTCGATGCCGTGCCGTTCCATGACGCGCAGCCCGATCCCTTCCTCAAGGGCTGACCGGCGCGATGCCATAAGACCGCTCGGATTGGACGCGTCGGTCGCCACGAAAGGTGGCGGCCGACGTATCGACCGCCCATTGATACATTGGTCTCAATGGACGCGGTGCCGCACAAAGTGGCTATATGGGCCGCGCAACCTGCCGTTCCCCCGAGCCAGCCCAGCAGCAACAACAAAAAATGTCGCCTGATCCGCACGCCCGCGCGCCCGAGCCCGCGACGTCTGCCTCGCGTCTCCGCGCTGCCATGCCCTATCTATTGATGCTGGTGCCCGGGCTCGTATGGGCCGGTAATGCCATCGTCGCCCGCGCCGTCGCCGGAGAGGTGCCGCCAATCGGGCTCGCCTTCTGGCGCTGGGTCGTTGCCTCGATCGTCGTCGCTCCGCTCGCCTGGCCGCACTTCAGGCGCGACATGCGCGCCATGCTCGATCACTGGCCGACGATGCTGCTGTTGTCGGCGATGGGCATCTCGTTCTTCAATGCAGCACTCTATTTGGCAGCGCATACGACGACGGCGCTCAACATCGTCATGTTGCAAACCACGCTGCCGGTGCTCGTCGTTTTTGCCAGCTATGTCGTGTTCCGTGACACGATCACCGGCGCGCAGACGGTTGGCATTGCACTGTCGTTCGCCGGCGCGCTGACGCTGATCACCCACGGCGATCTATCGGTCCTGACCGGGTTCGCCTTCAAGGAAGGCGACCTGTGGATGCTGGCCGCCTGCATAATGTACGCCCTGTACACAGCCTTGCTGCGCCTGCGCCCCCAAGTGCACCCATTGAGCTTTCTCTTCGCCAGCTTCGTGATAGGCGCGGCTCTGCTGCTGCCGTTTTATGCGGTCGAATCCTGGCACGGCCATCCCATGCCGATCAGCTTCAAGACAGTGCTGGTCGTCCTCTATGTGGCGATCTTCGCCTCGGCGCTGGGCTACTTCGCCTTTAACCGCACGGTCGAGCTGCTAGGGGCCAATACGGCCGGGCTGTCGGTCTATCTGGTGCCGGTGTTCGGAACCGTCCTCGCCGTTCTCCTGCTCGGCGAGCGCCCGCAGCTCTACAACCTAGTCGGTATCGGATTGATTGCCGCCGGTATCGTCCTTGCCGCACGTCGCACGGCTTAATCCGCGGCGACATTGTCGATGAGGCGCGTCTTTCCGAGCCAGGCAGCGCCAAGCACGCGCAGCCGAGCGGGGCCTTCGCGCGCGATCGTCCGCAACGTATCGGCTTCCCGAACAGCGACGTAATCGACCTTGGTGAAGCCGGCTGCCTGCAGGTCGGCCGTTGCGGCGGCGCAGACCGCTTGAAGTTGCGCCAACTCTTGCTCGTCGGGCGGCGACGTGGGATCGCGAAATAGCGGTGCCGGGCGCGGCGCTTTGCCGGCACGCTGACCAGAAGCGTCCTCGACGACTGCTTTTGCCTTGGCAGCCACCTCACGCAAGACGCGATTGAGCGCTGGCGCGATCTGCCGCTCGGGCGCCGAAAGGTAGGCGTTGCGTGATGACAGGGCCAGACCGTCCCCCTCGCGCTCTGTCTCGACGCCGACAATCCCCAGCGGCATGTTGAGATCGCGCACCATCTGCGTGAGGACGCATAGCTGCTGGTAATCTTTCTCGCCGAAGACTGCGACGTCGGGCGTCACGGCGCCGAACAGCTTGGCGCACACCGTGGCGACGCCGCCGAAGAAGTGGGGACGAAAATCTGATTCGAGCCCTTGCGCGGCGCCGGAGGGCACCACCCGCGTGGCGAAGCCCTCAGGGTACATGTCGGCGACCCGCGGCGCCCATACGAGGTGGCACGGCTCGGTGGCAAGCTTGGCAAGATCGCCCGCCTCATCGCGCGGATAGCGGGCAAGGTCCTCGTGCGGCGCAAATTGGCTCGGATTGACGAAAATCGACACGACCACCCGGTCGGCGATCACCCCCGCGTGCCGAACCAGGTTGAGGTGCCCTCTGTGCAGCGCACCCATCGTCGGGACGAGTGCGACTTTCAGGCCACCCCGACGCCATTCGGACACGATGCCGCGCAAATCGGCGATGCCGCGCACAACTTTGATCTGGGTGGACACCGGGCAAGCCTCGCAGCGTTGAGTCGGCAAGCTCTGGCGAGGCGGAAGCGTCGCGTCAAGCCCACCCCGACGCCTGTGGGCGCCCACAGCGCTGACGGCTGCGATTTGCTAGAGTGAAAATTGTCGAATCGTACGCAGCGGCAACAGCCTGAGGACCCGATGGTGGCAGTGAAGAGCGCCGAACCAACGCACGAGGTGATCGAGTGGGCGAAGCTGCCTGCGCGCGATGAGATCGCTGCGCACTACCTCCACGACGAGCAGCGCCTGCTTGACCGCCTCATCGAGCGCGCGGTGTTCTCTGAAGACGAGCGCCGCCGCACCGCCGACTTTGCCCGCCGGCTCGTTCATGGCGCGCGCTCAGGAGAGGCCCAGCACGCGGGCGTCGATGCCTTCATGCATGAGTATGGCCTGTCGAGCGAGGAGGGCGTCATACTGATGTGCCTCGCCGAGGCGCTACTGAGGATTCCCGACAGCGAGACCGCAGACGACCTCATCGCCGAGAAGCTCGCCGGTGGCCACTGGGAGAGTCACCGCGGCCACTCGGACAGCATGTTCGTCAACGCCTCGACATGGGCGTTGATGCTCACGGGCCGCATCGTCAAGCTGCGCGACGCGCGCGGCTCCAATCCATTCGATGCGCTCAAGCGTCTCGTCGCCCGCTCCGGCGAGCCTGTCATCCGCCAAGCTGTACGTCACGCCGTGAAGATGCTCGGCGATCAGTTCGTGCTCGGCCGCAACATCCGCGAGGCGCTGACGCGCTCGGAGGATCTGCAGGAAAAGGGTTACCTCTTCTCTTACGATATGCTGGGTGAGGCGGCACGCACGGAAAAGGACGCCGAGGCCTACTTCGACCGCTATCTCGCCGCCATCGATGCGGTCGGCCAGGCGGCCGGGCCGTTCAGCACCATGCACGCCGACGCGCTCTATCAGCGCCCCGGTTTGTCGGTGAAGCTCTCGGCCCTGCATCCGCGTTTCGAGCCGGGCAAGGAAGAACGCATCGCTGCCGAGCTGGCGCCGCGCATCCTCACGCTCGCGCGCACCGCCCGCGCTCGGGGCCTCACGCTCACCATCGATGCCGAAGAGCAAGACCGCCTCGACCCGACGCTAGACATCTTCGCTGCAGCGCTCACCAATTCGGTGCTCGACAACTGGAGCGGACTTGGCATCGCCGTGCAGGCCTACGGCAAGCGGGCGATCCCGACGCTGCGCTGGCTGCGCCGCCTCTCCGAGCGCACCGGCAAGCGCATCCCCGTGCGTCTCGTCAAAGGCGCCTATTGGGATAGTGAGATCAAGTGGGCGCAGGAACGCGCTCTGTCCGACTACCCGGTATTCACACGCAAGCTGCACACGGACGTGTCGTATCTTGCCTGCGTGCGTCTGTTGCTCAGCGATCCAAAGGCATTCTACCCGCAGTTCGCTACCCACAACGCGTATTCGATCGCCGCCGCCCACGTCGCCGGCGGCACGGCAACGTTCGAATTCCAGCGCCTGCATGGCATGGGCGAGCCACTCTATAACCAGATCGTTGGCGAGGGCGGCATCCTCAACCGCCCGTGCCGGATCTATGCGCCGGTCGGCGGTCACGAGGACCTTCTCGCCTATCTTGTGCGGCGCTTGCTCGAAAACGGCGCCAACACCTCGTTCGTCAACCGGCTGGCCGACGAGGAAGCGCCGGTCGCCGACCTGGTGCGCGATCCAGTCGAGATGGCCGAGGCGGAGCGCAGCTCCAGCCAGCAGCAACCCACGTTCGTACGCCCGCGCGAGATCCTCCTCCCCGAACGCACGGTGGCGAGCGGTCTTGCGTTGACGCAGGCGTCCGTGCGCCTGGCGCTCTTCGATGAGATGGGCGCGGCACTCGACGACGTCTACGCAGCCGGCCCGATTATCGGTGGCAAGGAAGCCGCCGGGGCCGACACGGCCAGCATCGTCACCTGTCCGCATGACCAGCGCGAACGCATTGGCACGGTGAGCGTAACCACGCCCAAGCAGGCGGACACCGCGATTGAGCAGGCGGGCGCTGCCTCGCACGCGTGGAACAAGCTAGGGGGCGCCAAGCGGGCGCAGATCCTGGAAGCCGCTGCCGATCTCTTTGAGCGCGACAAGGCACGACTGATGGCGGTCATCGTGCGCGAGGCGGGCAAGACGCTCGACGACGCGCAAGCGGACGTCCGCGAGGCCGTCGACTATCTGCGCTACTACGCGGTGCAGGCGCGGCGCCTGTTCGCCGGGCCGGTGTTGCTGCCCGCGCCGACAGGCGAGCGCAACAGCCTGATCCTCCACGGCCGCGGCGTGTTCGCCTGCATCTCGCCGTGGAATTTTCCCTTGGCGATCTTCACGGGCCAGGTCGCTGCCGCCCTCGCGGCCGGAAACGCCGTGCTTGCTAAGCCCGCCGAGCAAACACCCATCAGCGCCTATCTTGCCACCAAGCTGCTGCATGAGGCCGGCGTCCCTGGTGATGTGCTGCATCTTCTGCCTGGCAGCGGCCGCCTCGGCGCAGCACTCGTCAAGGACACGCGCATC